>DATJXI010000258.1:0-6596 GCA_035500275.1 Roseiarcus sp.
CAAGGGTTGCGACAAGGAAGGCGCCGCGGACAGAAACTGATCGAATTCGAGACCTCCCGTGTGCAGACCGAGCAGCGCGACGGCAAGCACAAGAGCGACCGCGCCGCATTCAAGAAGCGCAAGCATGAAGAGTACTGTCCGGCCGCCCGCGGGTCCGAGATCGTCCGACAGGATCATTACCGCGCCGCCCAAGCTCATGGCTTCCCAGGCGATCAGCAACCCCGCGCCGTTCTGCAAGCCAAACACGCCGAGCGCACCGAGCAGGCTCAGCGCGACGCCGAACACCCAGCCCCGCCTGACGCCGGTCGTCGGGGGCGCGAGCAAGGTGGCGAAAATCGCCGGAACGAGGCCGAAACCCATCAGCCATAGACCCTGCGGCGCAATGCGGAAGTCGACGACCTCCGCCGTCAGGCGCCCGGGAAGCGTTACCGTCTCGCTCCCGTTCGGAAGGCCCGCGACCGCCGCCGCCACTCCGGCGGTTGCACCGGCCGCGAGCGCCAGTCGACCGAGGTTGGGGACGCCGCCGAGGGAGAGAACCGCGGCCGCGAGCCACAGAGCGGCGGCGACAAGCAGCAGCGCGTCAGCCATGGATCCGCCCTCCCCGCACGCGCTGCGGGGCGCGATCCAGGAACATGAGCAGGGCTTCCATGATCGCGGCCGGGTTCGGCGGACAGCCGGGTAGATAGAGGTCGACAGGAAGAACGCCCTCGAGGCCGGTCCCCGAGGCATAGTTGCCGGCGGATATTCCTCCCGAGACCGCGCACGTGCCGACCGCCATCACCCAGCGCGGCTCGGCCATCGCCTCGTAGGCCGCTTTGAGCGGCTCGCGCATGGCGTGCGTGACCGGACCTGTGACCAGAAGGAGGTCGGCGAAACGCGGAGATGCAGTGAAGAACATCCCGAGCCGGTGCAGGTTGTAGAATGGATTGTTCAGGGCCTGCAGCTCAGACTCGCAGCCATTGCACGAGCCGGCGTCGACATGGCGAATGTGCAGGCTGCGGCGAAAGGCTTTGCGATCTGACGCCGCCTGCGCAGGCGAGGACGCGCCCGTTTCGGACCAGAGCAGATCCTGCCGATCCCTCACGCCGAAGGCCCAGTCCTCCGAGGGCGTCATCGCATTGGCGGGACAAGCCTCGGTGCAAAGCTGGCAGACGACGCAACGGCCGTAGTCCACGGCAACCCTGCCTTCGTGCAACTCGATTGCATGGGTCGGACAGACGGCGGCGCATTCCGCGCATCCTTCCCGGCAGGCCGCGGGATTGTATCGGGGCATGCCGAGCACGCCGTCCTGACCGGAGTCGCCGCCAGCCCTTGGCCAAGCGGTCGTCGCCTTTCCGCTCGCGAGTCCGAAGAGGGTCCACAGGGCCATGAGCCGCTCCTACCGGTCGCAGCCGGCGATGGTCAGACCGAAACTGGCCTCATTGATCGCATAGTCCATCATGTTGCTGTCATGCACGGTGAACGGAAACGCGCGCCAGTTCGAGAAGGAGGGCGACTTGACCTTGACGCGAGCGAGCCGGCCGTCGCCGCCGACATGAACGGCATAGTAGACGGAGCCGCGTGGCCCTTCCGTCCAGCCGAGTCCCTCGGCCAATGGCGCAGGCTTGCACTCCACGCGAACAGGTCCGGGCTCGAGGAGCAGGAGAATGCGCTGGCACAGAACGAATGACGCCTCGACTTCCGCCATGCGGACGCGCTCGCGGGCGTATGCGTCGCCGTCCTCAAACGTCGGCGTCGTCAGCGGCAGGCCGTCGTAATGAGCATAAGGGTGGTCGCGCCGCAGATCGCGGTCGATGCCCGACGCTCTCGCCACGGGTCCGGTCGCCCCCTGGTCAAACGCCACCTTTTGCGTGAGCAAGCCTGTGGTGATCAGGCGATCGAGGTGACTCTCGGAGTTCTCGAGCTTCTCGACGTAAGTCGTAAACTCCTCTCGCAGGTCCTCGAGGGCGTCGCCAAGCCACCGTCCAGGGTCGAGGTCGCGTCGCAGACCTCCCGGTGCCAGGAGACTGCGCAAGAAGCGGCTCCCCGTCAGGCGCGCGTTCAGTTGCTTCGCCTTTTCCTCGAGAAGCTTTCCTTGCGCCTCCCCGACCTTGAGCGTGGTCGTGTGGGACAGGTGCCCGAGGTAGTGGAGGTGATTGTAGATGCGCTCCATCTCGGCGAGCAGAACGCGAACCGCCCTCGCCCGAGTGGGGATGGCGCAGTCGGCCGCGCGCTCGACCGCTTCGCAATAGGCCAGGGCGTGAGCGACCGATCCGACCGCGGATACGCGCTCGGCGGTGACCACAGCCCGCCCAGAGTCCGCGCCCTCGAAGCAGGTCTCCATGCCGCGATGCTTGAAAAAGAGCCGCGGCTGATAATGGATGATGTGTTCGCCAACGTAGACGAACGTGAATTCGGCGGACTCTAGAACGTCAGCCCGAATCGGCCCGAACGGTAACTGCTGGACGTCGACCGCGTCGATCTTCGGAAGGCGGGGGCGGCCGGTCGCAGCCGGGATGGCGTTCACCAACTCCTCCCCGCTGTCCTTCAGGACGAGCGGATAGGGCTCTGGATGATCCGTGAACCTGAGCCCGTTCACGTCCATCATTTCCCTCTCGTACCAGCCGATCGAGGGAAAGACCGCCGCAAGGCTCGGCAACTCCCGGAAGCCTTTCACGACCCACGATTCGAAGACGCGCCGGTCCGGAATCGACGCGATGTAACGCACCTCCACCACGCCGTCGGGCGACCAGGCGTAGGCGAAGCGAACCCGACCGCCTGCCGCCAAGAGGTCTTGCGCGGCCGGCTGAAGTTCGTCGGGAGCGAGCGTCCGCGCTTGAGTTCCGATCATGGCGCGGCTCCCGTCACAGGCAAGGCGCCTAGAGAGAGCCCGATCGTCTGAAAGAGACCCCAGAACGCCTGCGGCCACCACAGCCCGAAGACGAGCAACGGAACGAGCGCCAGTCCCATCGGCGCGATGATCCATGGCGTGACGGCGCGGGCGTCAGGTTCTTTCGATACGCCGTCTTCGAAATACATGATCCTGAACTGGTTCAGAAAGCCGACGAATATGACGATGAGGAGAACCGCGAAAAGGCCGACCAGAACATACCGGGACGCGGCCAGCCCTGCGCGGATGATCGCAAGCTCGCTGAGGAACAGAGCGAACGGCGGCGCCCCGGTTATCGCTACCGCGCCCGCGAGCCATAAGGCTCCAAGGACCGGAAAATGCGTAAGAACGCGCCGAATGCCGGGAATGCGTTTGGTCTCGTAGGCGCGCATCACGGCGCCTGCGCCGAAGAACATCGCCGACTTATTCAGCGAATGATTGAGCATGTGATAGAGCGCGCCCGCGACGCCCAACTGCCCGCCAAAACCGAACCCCAGCGCGATGACCCCCATATGCTCGACGCTCGAATAGGCCATTAGGCGCTTGACGCCCTTCTGGCGTACGATGAACAGCGCCGCGACGAATAGCGAAAGGGCGCCGAGCGTGAGCAATGTGCCCCGCGCTAGCCCCGAGATCCCAGCGGCGTCCGCGATGGCTAGGTAGCGAATTACCCCGACCATGGCCGTGTTGAGCAGCGCGCCTGACAGAAGCGCCGAAACGGGAGCGGGGCCTTCGCTATGCGCATCGGGCAGCCAAGTGTGCATGGGCGCGAGGCCGATCTTCGTGCCGTAGCCGATCAAAACAAGCAGAAACGCCAGCGACACGAGTTGCGGATTGAGGCGCGGGGCGACATCCTGCAGGACCTTCCACGTCATGTCGTAGGTCGGCCCGATCACGAACGTGCCGCTCCAATAGAACAGGACCGTGCCCAAGAGCGCGAGGCTTATGCCGGCCGAGACGACAATGATGTATTTCCAAGCGGCCTCGATGCTCGACGCCTCCTGCTCGAATGCTACCAGGAAGGTGCTGATCAACGTCGTGAGCTCGACGGCGATCCAGTAGAGGCCCGCGTTGTTCATCATCGGGGCGACGAGCGTGCTCAGGCCGAAGGCCGCAAACATCGCATAGAAGCGAGAGAGGCGCGCTTCTTCGCCGAGAAGCCGCATGTAGCCGACCGCGTACAGGGAGGCGAGGAAATAGACGATCGCGGCGCAAAGGACTGTCCACGCTCCGAAGCCATCGATGATGACGTACCCGCCCCAGAACGTCGCGGCGTCGTGACGGGCCAGGATCACGAGGATTGCCACGAGCGAGACCGCGCTTGCGAGAAGGTTCAGCGCCTCAGCCGCTCTCGGCCGGCCGATCAGCAGGATGAGCACGACCGCCAACGCCGGCGCGAAGGCCAGAAGCAGCGCTGAGGTTGCCGTCACCATCAGCCCACCAGTCGCTTGAGCTCGAGGGAGCTGGTGGTTCCGACATGGCTGACGAGATAGCGCACGAGCACGCCAAAGCAGGCAACGATAATGAGGAGATCGAAGAGGATGACGATCTCGATGAGCAACGGCATGCCCGGGACAAGAATCTGGGCGCCGAGAAACACGCCGTTCTCAAGCAGGAGAAGACCAAGGATCTGGCTCAGCGCCTCGTGGCGGACGGAGAGCATGAGAAAGCCGATCAGCTTCATTGACAGCATCACGGTCAGCGCCAGCACCGCAATGGTCCCCCCAAGATTGAGCGCGGATCCGATGCGGTAGGCGACGGTCAGGGCGAAGATGACGGCGAAGGCCCCCAGGACCAGGGTCGAGCTCACCTGCAGGATGACGAGGACCTCTCTATGCACCAGCATCCGGCGAATGATCCGCAGGATCAGATACGGCAGCAGGAGCCCTCGGAACGTCGCCGTCAGGACGGCCACGATGTAGAGCTCAGGGTAGTCGCCGTAATATCCAATCGACGCCGAAAGGATCGCGATGAGCCAGGACTGCGCGGCGAAGGCGAAGAGGTAGTGCCTCAGCCAGCGGGAGCCGAGCATGACGAAGGATAGGAGCAAACTGCCAATCGCAAGCAGGCTGAAGAGAGCGGCCGGGAGGGGCTCGAGATGGGCGACCAGCATGCGCGTCAGCTCAACTGAGTTCCGACGATCGCAAGGATCGCGAGCAGGAAGGATAGGGCGAGGGGTTCCTGATAACGGTAGAACCGCAGGCGTGATTGGGTGGTGTCGACGACGACGACGACGCAAACCACCAGCAGGAACTTCAGCGCGAGCGCGCCGATCGACCCGAGCACACCAAGCGGCGTTCCCTCCGCCGAGAGGCCCCAAGGCAGCAGCAAGACGTTGCAGAAGATGGTGTAGAGGATGAACTGCTTCATCATGGCGGCCCAGCGGAGGATCGCGAGCATCGGCCCCGAGTATTCAAGGATGCGCGCCTCGTCGATCATGTAGACCTCGATGTGCGTGCTCGAATGGATCGGCAGGCGGTCCGTCTCGACCAGAAGGAGAATGAAGAAGGCGGCGACGAGGAAAATATGTGTGGGGCCCCAATAGATCGCAGGCTCCGCCACCAGCAGATGGTTCACGACGAAGGGCAGCATCGCCTTGGCGAGAAGGGTGATGCCGACGAAAACGAGAATCAGTGTCGGTTCCGACAATATGCCGACCATAACCGCCCGGCTGGACCCGATACCGCCATAGGCGCTGCGCGTATCGAGACCGGCGAGCGTGATCATGAAGGATCCGAGGGTCAGGATCAGGCCGCCGCCAAGGATGTCGCCCATGTCCGACAGCGGCAGGGGATAGTTGGTGAGAACCGGGATCAGGATCGGGACGGTCAGCGTCGTGGTAAAGGCGACGATCGGCGCGGCCCAATAGAACCAGGAGGCTGATTCAGGCGCTACGATCTGCTTGTGGAACAGCTTCCAGAGATCGCGATACGGCTGAAAAATGCCGGGCCCTTGGCCGCGCTGAACCCTCTCCTCGAATTGCAGGATCACGCCCTGGAGCAGGGGCGCGAGCAGGAGCGTGACCAGAACCTGGGCGACTTGCAGGCCGATGTCGCGACCGCTCATCGCGGAGCGCCTTCACGCGGGCCGCCCGCTTCGCCAAGTGTTCCAGGTGATTGAGACACAATCTTCCGCATCCGCACAGCCGGCTCCGTCTGCCTGATTGGCCTGACAGGAGTCATCAGCCCCGCGGGCGGTTACAAGGCGAACTCCATCGCCTTCAACAAAGCTGACGGTCATACCGCCCTTTGTCAAGAGACTGACTTGGTCCCATTCCCCTCGCCGCGTCCGTCTTTGGTGCGCCGCCTTGACAATGATTGAGTGCGCTATACCTTACCCTGAGGCGATGGAGTTCGCCTTTGAACGCCTTTGCGGCTGATGACTCCTCTCAACGCTTGATAGCGACAGGAGGAGTGTATGATGTCGCGACACGAAGGCCTCTCGATCGATGGCGCAGGATTCGCAGTCCAGGACGGAGCTTCGCCTGCGATCGCGCCCGCCGAGCATCACGTCCCCTCGCTAAGCAAGGTCGGATCGTCCTTTCGTAGCGTAGTGACTCGGGCGTCGGATGACGACGAACCAACGGAGGCGCCGGAGACGCCGGCGTTCTTCCGTGACCTCAATCTCGATCAGATCGTCGCCTCGATTACGAACGGGAAGCAGGAATACAATCTTACGCCGTTCTTCCATCATCCGCTGAAAACAGTCGAAGCTGTCGAGTACCGCC
>DATJXI010000259.1:0-2438 GCA_035500275.1 Roseiarcus sp.
ACGCCTGCTTGAACGTCCTTCGAGACGCGACGCTCTGCATCGCTACACGCCTATTGCATTCTGCGTTTCCTGTCGAAGCGCGCGGCCAGTGCGGAGGCCGCTCTCCTCCCCCCTTGTGGGGGAGGATGAAGGCGGGGTCGCGCTATGCGCCTGGCGCGTTTTTGCCGCCGGGATACCCGGCTAGAGTTTTCCTTCGAAGGACAGCGAGACCCCCCACCCCACCCGCCATAGGGCGTCGAGAAGACCCGTCTCTCGACGGGCGATCGGGGGGGCGGGGGGTCGTCCGGCGATCCTATCGACCCCTAGGGAGCCGCCGCTCCCTTCAGGGATTGCGATTTTCACTTCACGCCGGCAGCCGCTGGTCGTACTCCTGCCGTAGACGGGCAACGACGTCCCAGAACGGCGGAAACGCCTCTCCTGTCGCGCGGGCGACAAGCAAGTCGAGATGCGCGTGCCAACCCGATCCGACTCCGACGAGCGTTCTGCGGTCGGGCAATCTGCGGTGGATCACGGTCAGCAACACCTCGTCGCCCATCGGCGTGAGCTCGAACGAGACGTCGCCGCTGCCTTGCCAGGCGAAGGCGAGTTTGCGCGGCGGATTCAGTTCCGTAACGCGGCTTTGCATGCGATGCTCGGCGCTAAAGCCCGGCGGCCGTTCGCCCGGCGGGTCGGTCAACTCATCGTTGCGCCAGACGAGCTCGAAGGGCGCGCCGACCCGCATCTCCATCTCGCCCGCCGCCAGCCACTTGCGGCGCAGTTCGCCTTGAGTGAGATAGGCCCAGACGCGCTCGATCGGCCCCGGCAGAAGGCGCTCGATCTTGAGCGTCGCGGGTTCGATCAGCGCGCCATAGGCGTCGAGGTTCATCAGTTCCGTCATTTGCGCTTTCCTTTCTTGCGCGGTTTCATTTTGCGTTCGTCCTCCTCACGGAGGAGCCGTTCGAGCTCGTCCAGACGATTTGTCCAGAAGCGTTCGTAGAAGCTGAGCCAGCGGTGGGCGCTCGCAAGCGGCCCAGGTTCGAGCCGACAGAGATGCGTGCGGCCGCGCACTTCGCGGCGAAGCAGGCCGGCGTTCTCGAGCGCCTTGACGTGCTTCGAGGCGGCGGCGAGCGACATGTCGAAGGGCTCGGCAAGCTCGCCCACCGTCCGCTCGCCGCGAGCGAGGTCGCGCAGCATTTTGCGGCGCGTGGCGTCGCCAAGGGCGTGGAAGACGGAATCGAGCTCTTGGGCCTGCAATTCAACCATGTGGTTGAATATAAGGCGACGCCGATCCGATTGTCAACCGTCTTGTTGAATTTCTAAGCGGGCGTCGCCGACGCCGCGGCGAGACTCATAATCGCAGACCGGCTCGCTCTCTCCGGCGCTCGCGCGCGCCCGTCATTCAGGATCGCGAAGATGCAGAATCCCGAAGCGCAGTCGGCGTTTGAAACAAAGAGCGCCGGCCGGCCTGAAGCGCGCGCCAAGAACGGGTAGGGGGCCAGCGCCCGAAGGGGCGGCGGCCCGACGGCCTGAGCTCCCTTTGGCGTCGCTCGGAAGGCGACGCAGGTATCCGCCGCAAGAGGAGGCGATGAGCCTTGGGCTAGGGCGCCGTCAAATGTCGCGAAAGCGCAAGTCCGCGCTCCTCCAACCGATCCCGGATCACGTCGAGGCGCTGGCGGCGGTCGACCCAGGGCGATAGCGCGCTGCGCGCCCTCGATCTCAATTCGGCGCGCCCGCCATCGTAGCAAACAAACGGCGCGCAACGAATCGCTTCGCCTTCCGGCGGCCCGTACAAGCGAAGATACTCATCGAAATTGACCGCGCCTTTGGACGCCGTGTGCAGTGTCTCGACCGGAGCGCCTTCCGCATAGATCACGTCGTGACTTTCGAGCTTGACGTGGAAGTATTCCAGCGTCTCGTATTCGCGGGCGTCGCAGAGGGTGATGGTCACGCCGTTGATAAGGCTGGCGGCGGGCGCCAGAACTCCGTCGACGAACAGGCCGTGCCCGGCGGACACGTAGAGATCGCGGCGCGGAATATTCGGCCCGAACGCCGAGCGAGCGATTCGAACGGGGCGCATGTCTTTGGGCCAGGGCCTCGACGGATCGGGCCTATCCATCGGAAAGCGCCCGATCCATTGGATGGGGCGCATGCCGCCGAACATCGTCCGCAAATAGTCCCCGATCGCCAAGTCTTCAACCTTGCGATCGCCGTTTGCGGTCGCGACTGTCGTCCCTAACAGGAGGCACTGGTTTCCGTTCCCGTGTCCGTTATTGCCGTTCCCGTTTCCGTTTCCGTTTCCGTTGTTGCCGTTCCCGTTCCCGTTGCCGTTGTTGCCGTTCCCGTTTCCGTTTCCCTTTGCGGTGGCCAATCGGCAGTTCATCGACGCGAGGCTTGCGATCGCGGCGGATGCGAGAAGCGCGCCCATTTTTGCCAGGTTGCGGCGGGTGCGGTCCGCTTTC
>DATJXI010000260.1:0-6677 GCA_035500275.1 Roseiarcus sp.
TTTCGCTGTCCAGCGTCGCCATGGCCTGCACCGGATAGCGCTCGCCTTTCGCGGCGTCCTTCGGCACCGCGGCTTCGATCGCGGCGAGATCGTCCGCGCTGAGGCTGAGGTCGGCGCCAGCGCTCGACTCGGCCCATTGCGTGCGCTTGCGCGCCCCGACCAGCGGCACGATGTCCCTGCCCTGAGCCAGGACCCAGGCGACGGCCGTCGCGGCGACGCTCGCCCCCCGCGCGGCGGCGACTTTCCGTAGCGCCTCGACCAGCGCCAGATTGTGCTCGAGGTTCGCGCCCGCGAACCGGGACGAATGGGCGCGGAAGTCGCCTTTCCCCCGCTCCTTCGACCAGTGGCCGGAGATGAGGCCGCGAGCCAGCACGCCGTAGGCGGTGACGCCGATGCCGAGCTCGCGGCAGGCCGGCAGGATCTCCGCCTCGATCATGCGCACGATGAGCGAATACTCGATCTGCAAGTCGCAGATTGGATGCACGGCGGCGGCGCGCCGGATCGTCGCGGCGCCGACCTCGGAGAGACCGATCGCCCGCACGTAGCCCTTCTTGACCATGTCGCCGATCGCCCCGACCGTCTCCTCGATCGGCGCCGCCGGATCGAGGCGAGCGGGGCGGTAGATGTCGATATACTCGACGCCGAGGCGTTTGAGGGAATAGGCCAGCGCGTTCTTCACCGCCACTGGCCGCGCGTCGTAGCCGATGAAGCCGGCTGCGGGATCGCGCAGCGCGCCGAATTTGACGCTCAGCACATAGTCCTCGCGCTTGCGCCCGCGCAAGGCCTCGGCGATGAGCATCTCGTTATGGCCGGAGCCGTAGAAGTCGCCTGTGTCGATGAGCGTGGCGCCGGAGTCGAGCGCCGCGTGGATCGTCGCGATGCTCTCCGCCCGGTCCGCTGGCCCGTAGAAGTCGGACATGCCCATGGCGCCGAGGCCGATCTCGCCGACCTCCGGCCCGCTCGCGCCGAGTTTGCGCTTCTGCATCGCCTGGCTCCTCCTCTCGCCGATAACCTACGCAAGCTCCCCGATCTCGGATCGTTCGGCCTACGGGCAGCTCGTCCAGATCGTCTTGAAGTCTACATTTGTCGATGGCGCGCGGCGAACGGTCGCGGCCGAAGCCCGACTGCTTGAGGCCGCCGAACGGCGTCGTGAGCGAGGAGCGGTCATAAGCATTGACCCAGACCGTACCAGCGCGGATGGCGCGGGAGAGGCCCCCGCTTTGCGGTGGAGGAAAGCTGGACGAAAGTCTCTTTTTGCGACCTCCCCGAAAATGAGGTTGGAAGCAAGACAGCGGGCGCCGAGCGGTCGGCGCTCATGCTTCCGACGCCTTGTCCGCCTTCGCCGCCGTCTTCGGCACAAGAATGCCAAGCAGGCGCTCGGCGGCCTCGATGACCTTCGGGTCTAGCGGCCGGGGATCGAGCGACACGTTCTTCGACAGGCGGTCGGCGATGACACGCAGCGCGGCCAGCCGACCGAAGGGCTTGTCGTTGGCGGGAATGAGGTGCCAAGGCGCGCGGTGAGTCGAGGTCTTCTCCATCATGTCCTCGACGGCGGTTTCGTACTCCTTCCAGCGGGCGCGATTACGGAAATCCTCGTAAGAGAGCTTCCAGCGCTTGAGCGGATCGGTCAGCCGGTTGCGGAACCGGCGCAACTGCTCCTGGGGCGTAATGTGCATGAAGAGTTTGACGATCCGCACCCCATCCATGTCGAGCATGCGCTCGAACTCATTGATCTCGCCGTAGGCGCGGCGCCACTCGGGCTCGGTCGCAAAGCCTTCGACGCGCTCGACCAAGATGCGCCCGTACCAGGAGCGGTCGAAGACGACGATCTGGCCGTGTTGCGGCAGCCGCTCCCAGAACCGTTGCTGATAGTGCAGCGACTTCTCCCGCTCGCCGGGAGCGGCGATCGAATGCACCCGAAAGCTGCGCGGATCGAGCGCCCAGCCGAGCCTCCGCACGACGCCGCCCTTGCCGGCGGTGTCCCAGCCTTCGAGAACGATCACCGCGCGGTTCGGCGTGGCGAGATAGGCTTGCTGAATGCGCTGCAGCGTCTTCTGCAATACGACTAGGCGCCGCTCGTAGTCGGCGAAGTCCACCTTCGGGAAATGGTTGATGCCGTGCAGGTGCGGGCGTTTCGCCACGAGGAAATCGTTGGCTTTCATTGCGCTGTCAGCCCTCCGTCCACGACGATCTCGGCGCCGGTGGTGAAGGCCGATTCGTCGCTCGCAAGATAGAGGATCGCGGCAGCGACTTCCTCGGGCCGCCCCATGCGCCCGAGCGGAGCGGCGCGCATGAGGCCCTCGCGAATCCGCTCCGGATTCTTGGAGCTCGCGATGAGCTCCTGGACCATCGGCGTGTCGGCGAAGGACGGATGCACCGAATTGACCCGGATATTGTAGCCCACGCGCGCGCAATGGAGCGCGGCGGACTTGGTGAGAAGCCGAACCGCGCCCTTGCTCGCGCAATAGGCAGCCGATTGCGCGTCGCCGATGATACCGGCGACCGAGGAGAGATTGACGATCGAGCTGCCGCCGGTCGCCTTCATGGCGCGGATCGCCTCGCGACAGCCTAAGAACGTGCCCTCGACGTTGACGGACAGCGTCTTGCGCCAGTCGTCGAGCGTTGCGGTCTCGATATTGCCCTTGAGCGCGATGCCGGCGCTATTGACCAGAATGTCGAGCCGCCCGAATTTGGCGATGGCGATGTCGACGACCTCGCGCCAGCGCGCTTCGTCCGCCACGTCCTGCGGCAGAATGAGGTCGGCCTCGCCTTTCAGCGCCGCGAGGCCGGCTTCGTTGCGGTCGGTCGCGGCCAGGCGCGCGCCCTCGGCGTGGAAGAGCCCGACCGTCGCGCGGCCGATGCCGGAGGCCGCGCCGGTGATGAGCGCGCACTTGCCGGAGAGTCTGCCAGGCATCAGCGCGGCGCCATGCGCAGCGCGCCGTCGATGCGGATCGTCTCGCCGTTGATGTAGCCGTTCTCGATGAGGTGCACCGCGAGCGCCGCGTATTCGGCGGGCGCCCCGAGCCGGGCGGGGAATGGGACCGAGGCGGCGAGCGACTGCTGGAAGTCTTCGCGGAGGCCCGCCAGCATCGGCGTCATGAAAATGCCCGGCGCGATCGTGTTGACGCGCACGCCGATGCGCGCGAGCTCGCGCGCGATCGGCAGCGTCATGGCGGCGACGCCGCCCTTGGAGGCGGAATAGGCGGCCTGGCCAATCTGGCCCTCGAAGGCAGCGACGGAGGCGGTCGAGACGATGACGCCGCGCTCGCCCTCGATCGGATCGAGCTTCGCCATCGCAGCGGCGGCAAGACGGATCATGTTGAAGGTGCCGATGAGGTTGACCCGGATCACCCTCTCGAAATCGCCGAGCGGCGCTGGCTCGCCGGCCTTGCCGACGATGCGGATCGGGGCGCCGATGCCCGCGCAATTGACGAGCACGCGGGCCGCTCCCTGCGCGGCCTCGGCCTTGGCGACCGCTGCCCGCGCTGACGCGTCGTCGGCGACGTCGCAGACGAGCGCGATTCCGCCAAGCGCCCTGGCGGCCTGCTCGGCGGCCGCCGGATTGACGTCGGCGACGGCGACCTTGGCCCCCTTGGCGGCCAGCGCCTCGGCCGTCGCCCGCCCGAGCCCGGACGCGCCTCCCGTCACGATCGCCGCGACGCCTGATAGATTCATGGCCACGCGCTCCCTGCCCGAATGAGCTTTGACCGCCCATAGCAAAGGGATGACGGGTCCCGCTAGTGGACCTAAGGCTCAGATCGCCCGCCGGATCGCTTTCTCGACCTCCAGGATGATGACAAGGCCGACGCCGGCGAGGACGATCACGAGCGCGTCGGACGCGCCGATCGGCCGCGTTTCAAACACGTACTGGAGCGGCGGCGCGTAGTTGAAGGCGATCTGCAAGGCCACGACAACGCCGACCGCGATCACCAGAGGCAGCGTCAGCCGCATTGCGGCAAAGTCGAACGCCGCGTCGTGCTGGAGCCGAATGCTGAAGAGATAGGCGATTTCGAGCGCTACCATCGCGTCCACCGCGAGCGTCCGCGCGTGCTCCAGGTCCTCGCCCCGGTTCACCGCCCAGAAGAAGATCGCGAACACGACGACACAGAAGAGAAGCGACACGAACGCCGTGCGCCAGACGAGGAGCCTCGACAGGATCGGGGCGCGCGGATCGCGCGGCGTCCGCGACATCACGCCTTTCTCGGCGGGATCGAACGCGAAGACGAGTCCGAGCGTCACCGCCGTCACCATGTTGACCCAAAGGATCTGGACCGGCGTCATCGGCAGAGTGACGCCAATGAGAATGGCGACGACGATGGTCATGGCTTCGCCGCCGTTGGTCGGCAGCGACCATGCGATCGCCTTGACGAGATTGTCGTAGACGATGCGCCCTTCGCGCACCGCGGCGGCGATCGTGGCGAAATTGTCGTCGGCGAGCACCATCTCGGCGGCTTCCTTCGCCGCTTCCGTCCCCTTGTGGCCCATGGCCACGCCGACGTCAGCGCGTTTCAAGGCCGGCGCGTCGTTGACGCCGTCGCCGGTCATGGCGACGATCGCGGCGTCGGCCTGGAGCGCCTCAACGAGCCGCAACTTGTGCTCCGGGCTCGTTCGCGCGAACACGGACGTCGCCGGGAGCGCGGCCGCCAGCGCTGCGTCGTCCAACCTGTCGAGATCCTGACCGGTAAGCACGCCGACCGCCTCGCCGCCAAGGCCAAGCTGGCGCGCGATCACCGCGGCCGTCGCGGCATGATCGCCGGTGATCATTTTCACGGCGATGCCGGCGCTCTGACATTCCGCTACTGCGGCCACCGCTTCCGGTCGCGGCGGATCGATGAGGCCAACGAGGCCGAGAAGCGCAAGGCCGCCGTTCTCGACATCCGGGAAGGCGAGGCTGTCGACCTCAATCGGCGCGGACTTCATGGCGAAGGCGATCACCCGTTGGCCGCGCGCCGCGAGCTCCTCGACCGATTGCCGCCAAAACGGAGCGTCGAGCGGCGCGTCGCCATTCGAGGTTGTCTGCCGGTCGCACAGCTCGAGCACGCGCTCCGGCGCGCCCTTGAGGTAGACGACCCCTCCTTGCCCGGCGACATGAAGAGTCGCCATGAACCGATGACGGGCGTCGAACGGAATTTCGGCGATCCGCGCGAAGGTCCGCCGCGCGTCGTCCGTGAGGCCGGCCTTTATCGCGAAGGCGACGAGAGCGCCCTCCATCGGATCGCCGTCCACAATCCACGACCCGCCGGACTCCCTCACCTCCGCGTCGTTGCAGAAGAGCGCCGCGCGCGCCAATTCCGGCAAAGGCGGAAATTCAACGGGAGCGATGTCGCGGCTCCCAAGGCGCAGCGCACCGCGCGGATCGTAACCCGACCCCGTCGCTTCGAATTCGTGGCCCGCGGTCACGACGGACGCCGCTGTCATTTCGTTGAGCGTCAGCGTGCCGGTCTTGTCCGAGCAGATGGTCGAGACCGCGCCCAATGTCTCCACGGCCGGCAGACGTCGGATGATGGCGTTGCGCTCGGCCATGCGGCGAACGCCGATGGCGAGCGTGATCGACATGACCGCCGGCAGGCCCTCGGGGATCGCGGCGACCGCCATGCCGACGGCGGCGAGCAGCCCGTGCTCGAAATCGTACCCTCGAAAGGTCATAGCGACCGCGGCGACGGCGGCGGCGACGGCGAGGATGACGATCGTCAGCCGGCGCGCGAATTCGTCCATCTGGCGCAAAAGCGGAGTCGTCAGCGTCTCGACGCCGCCGACCATCGCGCTGATCCGGCCAAGCTCGGTGGTGGCGCCGGTCGCCACAACGAGGCCCGCGCCCTGCCCGCCCGCGACGAGCGTGCCGGTGTAGGCCATGGAGGTTCGGTCGCCGAGCGGAGCGTCGGCCGCGACGGGCGTCGTTCCCTTGTCCGTGGGCACGGATTCGCCGGTAAGCGCCGCTTCCTCGATCTTGAGGCCGCTCGCCCGGACGAGCCGCAGGTCCGCCGGGACGCGGTCGCCCGCCTCGATCAGCGCGAGATCGCCAACGACCAGGTCCTCGACCGCCACGGTCAGCCGGCGCCCGTCGCGCAGCGCCGAGGCTTTGGGCGTCAGCATGCCGCGGATGGCGTCGAGCGCCTTTTCCGCCCGACCCTCCTGGATGAAGCCGATCGCGGCGTTGATGAGCACGACGCCCAGAATGACGCCCGCGTCGATAGGATGTCCAAGGCCGAGCGCGATCGCCGCCGAGGCGATGAGGACGTAAATGAGGAGGTTGTTGAACTGCGCGAACAGGCGCGCGAGCGGATTTGGGCGCTTGCCCGCCGGCAATTTGTTGGGACCGTTCGCTCGCAATCGCTCAGCCGCCTCCGCCGAGCTGAGGCCGTCCTTCGAGCTTCCGCAACGCAATAGCGCCGCGTCCCCTGTCTCCGCATGCCACGGGCGCTCGCCCGCCTTCGTCGTCCCTGTTGTCTTCATCGAGCGAAAAGCTCCGTCGGCCTTGACGGCCTAGAGGCTGCGTGCGGCCGGATTGCGACCGCGCGACGGATGCTGGCGGCCATCCTCACACGCGGTCGCTTGCAATGCGGATGGCTATATTACCGCAGATAACAACGTATTATGCAGTCAATGCATCATAAACTCGGTTGGGCCGAGCGGCGCCGATTACTTGTGGTCGTTTGAAAGACGGGTGTTGACGAACG
>DATJXI010000261.1:0-5276 GCA_035500275.1 Roseiarcus sp.
CTTCCTCGACAATCCGAAGTACCTCGACGACCTCAAGGCGACGCGCGCCGCGGCCGCGCTCGTGGCTCGGCGCTACGCCGCCCAAGCGCCCCCCTGGTGCGCCGTTCTCGTCACGCCGGAGCCCTACCGCGCGATGGCGACAGTGATGGCGAAGCTGTTCCCGACCGCCGTCAAGCCGGGCCCGCTTTTCCAGGAAACGGGCGTCTCGCCCGGGGCCTTCATCCATGCCTTGGCCCGGCTCGAGGCCGGCGTCGTCGTCGAGCCGGGGGCCGTCATTGGGCCCGGCGCCGAGATCGGCGCCGGCACCGTCGTCGGCGCCAACGCGGTCCTTGGGCCGGAAGTGCGCATCGGCCGCAGCTGCGCGATCGGCGCGACGGCCACGATCGTCGCCGCGCTCATCGGCGACCGGGTCATCATCCACCCCGGCGCGCATATCGGCCAGGATGGGTTCGGCTTTGCGCTGGGGCCGCGTGGGCATCTGAAAGTGCCTCAGGTCGGCCGGGTCATCATTCAGGACGACGTCGAGATTGGCGCGGGCGTGACCATCGACCGCGGCGCCAACCGCGACACGATGATCGGCGAGGGGGCGAAGATCGACAATCTCGTGCAGATCGGCCACAACGTCGTCATCGGCCGGCACGCGATCCTGGTCGCGCAATCCGGCGTCTCGGGTTCGAGCGTCATTGGTGATTTCGCCGCGCTCGGAGGGCAGGCGGGCGTCGCCGGCCACCTTAAGGTCGGCGCTGGCGCGCAGGTCGCCGCCGCCGCGGGCGTCATGACCGACATTCCGGCCGGACAGCGGTGGGCGGGGGCGCCGGCCAAGCCCGTGCGCGAGTTTTTTCGCGAGGTCGCCACGCTGAGAAGGCTCGCCGCGGCAAAAGGCGACGGTGCCGGCGAATCGGACTAGGACGATGGCGAGCGGAAGCGAAAGGGGGAGGGTATGAACGAGACGACCGGACGCGTTTTCGAGACTCTCGACATCCAGAAGCTCCTGGCGCTGCTGCCGCACCGCTATCCGTTTCTGCTCGTCGACCGCATCGTCGAGGCGCGGGCGGACGAATACGGCGTCGGCGTCAAGAACGTCACGGTCAACGAGCCGCATTTCCAGGGCCATTTCCCGGGGCGTCCGGTCATGCCGGGCGTGCTGATGCTCGAAGCGATGGCCCAGACGGCGGGGGCGCTCTGCGTCGCCGCGCAGGAGGATAAATCGGCGCCGAGCGTGGTCTACCTCATGACCATCGACAAGGCGAAGTTCAGGAAGCCGGTCGTTCCCGGCGACCAGGTTCGGTTCTACATGACGCGCATCGCCAAGCGCCGCAACATGTGGTGGTTCCGCGGCGAAGCGAAGGTGGACGGCGCGCTCGTCTGCGAGGCGGAGGTGTCGGCGATGCTGGTGCGCGAATGAATTTGCGCATCCATCCGAGCGCCGTCGTCGAGGATGGCGCCCGGCTTGGCGCCGACGTCGAAATTGGACCTTTCTGCCATGTCGGCCCGCAAGTTCGGCTCGGCGACGGGACGCGCCTCGTCTCGCACGTGAGCCTTGCGGGCGACACGACGATCGGCGCGCGCGCGCGCATCTTTCCCTTCGCCGCGATCGGTCATCCGCCGCAGGACCTCAAATATCGCGGCGAGCCGAACCGTCTTGTCATCGGGGAAGATTGCCTCATCCGCGAGGGCGTCACCATGAACCCCGGCACGGCGGGCGGCGGTTCGGAGACGATGGTCGGGCCGCGTTGCGTCTTCCTCACCAACGCCCATGTCGCTCACGACTGCCGGCTCGGCGAGGGGGTCATCCTTTCGAACAACGTGATGCTCGCAGGCCATGTGCAGATCGGCGACTTCGCCATTTTGAGCGGCGGCGCGGCGGCGCATCAGTTCGTTCGCATCGGCGCGCACGCCTTCATCGGCGGCCTCGCGGGGGTCGAGCACGACGTCATCCCGTTCGGCATGGCGCTCGGCAACCGCGCCGCCCTCGCCGGCCTCAACGTCGTGGGCTTGAAGCGGCGCGGCGCCTCACGCGAGGCGATTCATGAATTGCGGCGCGCCTACAAGATGCTGTTCGGCGGCAAGGGCACCTTGAAAGAGCGGGCAAGCGACGTCGCCGAGGTCTTCCCCAATGGGGAAGCCGTGCAGCAGATCGTCGCTTTCTTGCGAGAGGGGGGCGACCGGGCGATCTGCGTGCCCCGGGCGGGCCGGGAAGAGGCGGCGTGAGCAGGTCCGCGGCCGGCGCTGAAACGTCGGCTGAGGCCGCGCCGCTCGCCATCCTCTGCGGCGCCGGCGCCTTTCCGCTCGAAGTCGCGGCGCAGGCGGCGGAAGCCGGCCGGGCGCCGTTCCTTGTCGGGATCGTCGGCTCGACGGACGCCGCAATCGAAGCTTACCCGCACGTCTGGCTGCGAATGGGGCAGGTCGGCCAGCTGTTCGCCGCGCTGAAGGAGCGGGCGATCCGCGACATCGTGATGGTCGGGGCGATGACGCGCCCGGAGTTTGCGGACCTCCGCCTCGACTGGGGCGCGGTGAAGCGCGCCGCCGACCTCGCCCGCCTGTTCCGGAAGGGGGACAACGGCCTTCTCGCCGGGCTCGCCGCCATTTTCGAGGGCGAGGGCGTTCGCGTCCTCGGGGCGCACGAAGTCGCGCCGCAACTTCTCGCGCCGACGGGTCCGCTCGGGAGCCGGGCGCCGTCCGCCGAGGACGAAGCGGACATCGCGCTTGCGAGCGAGCTTCTCGCGGCTCTGTCGCGCTTCGACATGGGGCAGGGCGCGGTTGTGGCGGGTGGGCGCGTGCTCGCCGTCGAGGCCGCCGAGGGAACGGACGCGATGCTCGCGCGGGTGGCGGAGATGCGCGCCAACGGCCGGCTGCGTCTCAAGGGGCCGGCGGGCGTGCTCGTGAAGGCGCCGAAGGCGGGCCAGGACCTGCGGCTCGACATGCCGGCGACCGGCCCCAAGACCGTCGCCGGCGCCGCAAAGGCGTCTTTGCGCGGAATCGCGGTCGCCGCGGGGCGCGTGCTCATCGCCGAACGCGGCGCCTTCGCGCGCGACGCCGACGCCGCCGGCCTCTTCGTCGTCGGCTTTTCAAAGTGAGCGCCGAGCCGCGCCCGCTCAAAATCGCGCTGGTCGCAGGCGAACATTCCGGGGACCAGCTCGGCTTCAAGCTCATGCGCGCGCTGCGGGAGGCGTGCGGCGAAGATGTCGCCTTCTCCGGAGTGGGCGGCGAGGCGATGGAAGCCGAGGGACTGAAGAGCCTGTTTCCCATGTCCGACATCGCCGTCATGGGGATCGTTCCGGTCCTGAAGCGCCTGCCCTTGATCCTAAAGCGCATCCGCCATACGGCGAACGCGGTCATCGACGCGGGGCCGGACGCGCTGGTCATCATCGACAGCCCCGACTTCACGCATCGCGTCGCCCGCCGCGTGCGAAGGGCGCTGCCGCGCCTGCCCATTATCGACTATGTGAGCCCGAGCGTCTGGGCGTGGCGGCCGGGTCGGGCGAAGGCGATGGTTTCCTATGTCGATCGCGTGCTCGCGCTGCTGCCGTTCGAGCCCGAGGCCTATGTTCGGCTTGGTGGGCCGGAATGCGTCTATGTCGGTCATCCGCTCATCGAGCGGCTCGATGAGCTGAGGCCGAACGGCGAGGAAGCGCTGCGCCGTCTGGCGACGCCGCCGCTCGTGGTCGTGCTGCCGGGATCTCGGCGTTCGGAAATCCGCCGGCTTATGAAAGAGTTCGGCGGCGCTCTTCATGTCCTCAGGGAACGGATCGGCCCCTTCGACCTCATCCTGCCGACCCTGCCGCACATCGAGGAGGAAGTGCGGGCGCTGGCGAGCGGCTGGCCGCACGCGCCGAAGATCGTGGTCGGCGAAGCGGCGAAGCTCGCCGCATTCCGCATCGCGAGGGTGGCCCTCGCCGCCTCCGGCACCGTGACCCTCGAACTGGCGCTCTCCGGCGTGCCGATGGTCGGCGCCTACAAGGTCGGGATCGTCGAGGAGCAGCTCAAATATCTGATCCGGGTCCCCTCGATTCTGTTGCCGAACCTCATCCTCCGGAGCCGCGCGATTCCCGAGAAGCTGCAGCGCGAGTGCAATCCGGCGGAGCTTGGCGCGGCGCTGGCCGAGATCACGCGCCGCGGCCCCGCGCGGCGGGCGCAGCTCGAGGCGCTCGCGCGTCTGGATGCGCTCATGCGCCTGTCCGACGGCCGCCCGCCGAGCGCGCACGCGGCGGCGGCGGTGCTTGAGGCGATGGCGGAGCGGGGCGGGCGTCTGTAGGCGCGCTCGGCGAGCGCGCCAGCCGCGGTCATCGACCGCGGCTACAACCCGCAGGCGACCTTCCGCCTCAACGAACCACGCTCTATTTCTTCCCGAGAGCGTTCAGCTGCTCGTCGAACCATTCGGCGTCCTTTTTTGGTTGCGGCCAATCCGGGTGCTTCGCGGTCAGCTCGGTCAGGATCGCGCGCCCTGCGACAAGCGCCTCGCGCGCTTTGTCGGGCTGACCCAACTTCGAATAAACGGTCGCGAGCCTGGCTTGCGACACCGACAGATCGCGCCGCCATTCGGCGTTGCCGGGATCGGCTTTCGCCAGCCGGTCGGCGATGGCGAGGCTCGCCTGATAGGACTTCAGCGCCCCGGCGAGGTCGCCCTGCGCGACCTGCACGTCGCCGACCCTGTCGTAGGACACCGACAGGTCGCGCTGCCAGCCGGCGTTGCCGGGATCGGCTTTCGCCAGCCGGTCGGCGAGCGCTTGCGCATCGTGATAGGCGGCGAGGGCTACGCCGAGATCGCCGCGGGCCATTCGGATGTCGCCGAGGCCCAGCCGCGCCCAGTAGGCAGCCCAATCGTCACTTGCGGTTTTCGCGAGTTCGAGGACCCTGTTGTAAGCGGCCTCCGCGGCCGTCAGATTGCCTGCGTCCTGCTGAAACCAGCCGTTCTGGAACATGCCTCCGATATCGGACGGATCGAGGCGCGCCGCCTCCGCATAATATTCCCTCGCCCGCTTGGGATCGCTGACGGCGACGATGGCGGCGAGGTTGCGATAGGCCGCGGCTGCGTCCTTCGCGTCCTTCTCCGCCCGCTTGGCCTTGTCCTCGGCGACGGCCTTGAGCAGCGGCTCGGCCTCGGCCGCCTTGCCGGCCTTGAGCAGATCGAGCGCCTTCGCATAGCGGGGGTCGGCTGCCGCGCCTTCGGCGATGGCGGTGATCGCCGCGGTTAGCGATTGTTTCGCGCCCGGCGCGGCCTGCGCTTCGGTTGCGCTGTATTTCGCGACGAGGGCGTCGATCTCGGCCAGCGTCGT
>DATJXI010000262.1:0-2214 GCA_035500275.1 Roseiarcus sp.
AGCCGGATCTCCGTCCGCCGCACTGCCGATGCTCGCGAAGATCGCGGGCCTTCTCCCCACCCACACGCGTCGCTCCGAGGAGAGCCAGGCGCTCCAGCAGTTCTCGACGCCGGTCCCGCTTGGCCTCGCGGTCGCCGCCGCGGCCGCCATCACCGCCGCCGATCGCGTTCTGGAGCCCTCGGCGGGCACCGGGCTGCTCGCCATCCTCGCCGAGATCGCCGATGGCTCGCTCATGTTGAACGAGCTGGCCGAGACACGCGCGACGCTGCTCGACCACCTCTTCCCGGGTGTCATCGTGACCCGCTTCGACGCGGCGCAGATCGACGATCATCTGGATGCCGCGATCACGCCGAGCGTCGTCGTGATGAACCCGCCCTTCTCGGCGATGGCGAATGTCGACCGGCGCATGGCGGATGCGGTGTTGCGCCATATCGCTTCCGCCTTGGCGCGGCTCTGTGAGGGCGGCCGTCTCGTCGCCGTCACCGGTTCAAACTTCGCGCCGGACAATCCGGCCTGGCGCGACGCTTTCGTCCGGCTTCAAGAGCGCGGCCGCGTCGTTTTCTCCGCCGCTATCGATGGCGCCGTCTATGCGAAGCACGGCACCACGATTGAGACGCGGCTCACCGTCATCGACAAGGAACCCGCCGCCGATCCGAAGGTCTCTCCGGCCTCGCCGGGAATAGCTCCCGACGCGGCGAGGCTGCTCGCCTGGGTGAACGAGCGTGTCCCGCCGCGCTTGCCGCTCGCCGCACCCGTCGTCGTATCCGATACCGCACGACCGGCAATTCCCCGAACGGGCCGCGCGTTCGCGATGCGTCCGTCCTGCGGTCCGGCGCTTCCCGAACCGGAGGCCGTGGAACTCGCGTATGAGACTGTCGACTGGACGCCACCGGACGGCGCCCGCCTCACGGACGCGCTTTATGAAGAATACGTCCTTCAGTCGATCCGTATTGCCGGCTCTCAGGCGCATCCAACCAGGCTCGTGCAGTCGGCGGCGATGGCTTCGGTTGCGCCGCCCAAGCCGTCCTATCGGCCACACTTGCCAGCGAACCTCGTCGCTGACGGCGTGCTGTCGGACGCCCAGCTCGAGAGCATCATCTATGCCGGCGAGGCTCATGGTGAGTTCCTCGCCGGCGCGTGGACGGTCGATGAAACCTGCGACCTCGTCGCCGCCGCGCGCGACGACGCGGGGAACGCCGTCCGCTTTCGACGCGGATGGTTTCTCGGCGACGGCACCGGCGCCGGCAAGGGCCGCCAGGTCGCGGGCATTCTGCTCGACAACTGGCTCAAGGGCCGGCGCCGCGCTGTCTGGATCAGCAAGTCTGACAAGCTGATCGAAGACGCGCAGCGCGACTGGTCCGCGCTCGGCATGGAGCGGCTGCTCGTCACGCCGCTCTCCCGCTTCCGCCAGGGCACGCCGATCCGGCTCGAGCAAGGCATCCTATTTACAACCTACGCCACGCTGAGGACTGACGAGCGCGGCGAGAAGCTTTCGCGCATCCGGCAGATCGTCGAATGGTTGGGCTCCGGTTTCGATGGAGTGATCATTTTCGACGAGAGCCATGCGATGCAAAACGCCGTCGGCGGCAAGGGCGAGCGTGGCGACCAGGCCGCCTCGCAGCAGGGGCGCGCGGGCCTGCGGCTCCAGCACGCCTTGCCGAACGCCCGCGTGGTCTACGTCTCGGCCACCGGCGCGACTACGGTCCACAATCTCGCTTATGCGCAGCGCCTCGGTCTCTGGGGCGGCGAGGATTTTCCGTTTGCCACCCGCGCCGAGTTCGTCGAGGCGATCGAGGACGGCGGCGTCGCGGCGATGGAGGTGCTGGCGCGCGACCTCAAGGCGCTCGGCCTCTATGCGGCCCGCTCGCTCTCTTACGAAGGCGTCGAATACGAGCTGGTCGAACATCGGCTCACACCCGAGCAGGTCCGCATCTACGATGCCTATGCCGGCGCCTTCTCGATCATTCACAACAATCTCGACGCGGCGATGCAGGCCGCGAATATCACGGGCGAGACCGGCACACTGAACGCGCAGGCGAAGTCCGCGGCGCGATCCGCCTTCGAGAGCGCCAAGCAGCGCTTCTTCGGCCATCTGCTGACCAGCATGAAGACACCGTCCCTGATCCGCTCGATCGATCGCGATCTCGAGGCTGGCCACTCTGCCGTCATCCAGATCGTCTCGACCGGCGAAGCGCTGATGGAGCGCCGGCTCGC
>DATJXI010000263.1:0-2508 GCA_035500275.1 Roseiarcus sp.
AGTACAACCTCGCCCTCTTGCTGGCTAACGGCCAAGGAGTCGAGAAGGACGAGCGGGAAGCGGCGGCTCTGCACCGGAAGGCGGCCGAGCAGGGCTACGCGCCGGCGCAGTCTAGCCTCGGCGTCTGTTACGAGCTCGGGCGAGGCGTGGCGAAGGACGAGACCGAAGCGGTCGCGTGGTATCGCAGAGCCGCCGAGCAGGGCCTTGCGGTAGGGCAATGCTGCCTGGGCTTCATGCTGGCCAACGGCCGCGGCGTCGTGAAGGACCAGCGCGAGGCCGCCGCCTGGTATCGCAAGGCGGCCGATCGCGGCCACGCCCGCGCTCAGTACAACCTCGGCATCCTGTACGAAAACGGCCAGGGCGTCGCGCGCGACCACGGCGAAGCGATCGCCCTCTACCGCAAGGCCGCCGAGCAGGGCTACGCCAGCGCGAAGGAGAGGCTGGCGAAACTCGACGCGCTTTAGGTCACAAACTCATAAAGGGTATTCCGATTTTTGGGGTGGCGTGATTCAAGCTCCGTGAGGGGGAGCGAACATGTCGCCGCGCCGGTACGAGCTTTCAGATTTCGAGTGGTCGATCATCGAACCGCTGTTGCCGAACAAGCCGCGCGGGGTGGCGCGCTCGGACGACCGCATGGTGCTCAACGGCATCTACTGGCGGTTGCGAACCGGCTCGCCTTGGGCCGAGATTCCGGAGCGATACGGACCTTCGACGACCTGCTACAACCGCTTCGTCCGCTGGGCCAAGATCGGCGTCTGGGACCGGATATTCGACGCGATCTCAGCAGCCTACGATGGCGACTTGCAAATGATCGACAGCTCCTCGATCCGCGTCCACCAGCATGGTGCGAACGGTAAAAAGATCCTATGCGGGTGGACGGCGGCCTGACTTGGTAGGCTGAGCTTCCACACCAGCATGGAGGCAACCGATGCAGTCTGTCACCTCCGCGACCGCTGTCGCGACCACCGCCCGCGCGAATGATATCACGCTGTACGCCTCGCTCGAATTGAGCAAATCGAAATGGGTTGTGACGATCAACCATCCGGGCAGCGAGAAGTTTTCCAAGCATGTGGTTGAGGGCGGAGACGGCGCCGGCCTGCTCGATCTTCTTTCGCGGTCGAGGGCGAAGGCCGAGCAGCGCTCTGGCGTGCGAGTCAAGACGATCGTCATTCAGGAAGCGGGATTGGAGGGGTTTTGGATTCACCGCCTGCTGATCGCCAACGGGATCGAGAGCGTCGTCGTCGATGCGGCTTCGATCGCGGTGCCCCGGCGGCATCGGCGGGCCAAGACCGATTCGATCGACGGCGAGACGCTGCTGCGGACGCTGATGGCCTGAGCTCGCGGCGAGCGGCGGGTTTGCTCCATGGTCTGCGCGCCGAGCGCGGAAGACGAGGATCGCCGTCGCCTGACGCGCGAGCGCGGCACGCTGGTCAAGGAACGCATTCAGCACACCAATCGGATCAAGGGCCTGCTCAGCGGCCAAGGGATACGGGATTACAATCCGCTTCGCCGCGATCGTTTTGAGCAGCTCGAGGGGCTACGAACCGGCGACGGCCGCGAGCTGCCGTCGATGCTGAAGGCGGAAATCCGCCGGGAGCTCGAACGGATCGCGGTGGTGACGACGCAACTGGCTGCAGTCGAACGGGCGCGCGACGCGCTCATCCGCACGGACGCCGAGGAGCCGAACAACCCCGCCGGCATGCTCCTCAAGCTCAAAGGCCTGGGCCCCGAGTTCGCCTCGCTCCTCTGGCTGGAATCGTTGTTCCGCAGCTTCGCCAACCGACGCCAGGTGGCGGCCTACGGCGGCCTCGCGCCCAGCCCCTGGCAGAGCGGCGGCGTCGAACGGGATCAGGGCATCTCGAAGTCGGGCAACCGCCGCCTACGCAAGACCATGATCGAGCTGGCCTGGTTCTGGCTGCGTCACCAGCCGGACTCGGCGTTGAGCCGTTGGTTTCGGGCGCGAGTCGGCGCCGCAAAGGGGCGTGTCCGCCGGATCGCCATCGTGGCGCTGGCCCGCAAACTGCTCGTCGCTTTGTGGCGCTTTGTCACCCAAGGCGTCGTTCCGGAGGGCGCGGTGTTCAAGGCGGCCTGACCGATGGCTCGATCCCAGTCCGACACTCCAATAATGGCCTGATGGCTTAACCCATTCCAGCGAAGCTGAAGGCGACGGCTTCGCCGGATCCGGGCGGGCGGCGACCGCGGATCGACCCCCCTGGCTGAAACATGCCGTGAAAAAGGATGGTCCCGCCAACCCGAGCCCGACGCCCTCGAGCATGAGGGATTATGGTGCGAGCCGACAAAGCTCGACCGGATGTGAGGTGATGCGGCCGGCAGGGCTGCATGCGCAAGACCGGGCTCACGCTTCGGATCCGATCGGCAAAAGGAGAAGCGCTTATGTCAAAATGAATAGCGCGGCAGAGACCGCAAAGGCCGCCGAGAGCGCGCAAGGGCGCGCTCCCTTACGACAGGGTATCGGTCCGCCGGCGCGTCAAGGTCGCTTCGCTCCCT
>DATJXI010000264.1:0-2104 GCA_035500275.1 Roseiarcus sp.
GTCTGGGGCGCCGGGCCCGAGGCCGCGCCGGACGACGTTCTGGTCACCTGGGCGCAGCTTGTCGCCTTGCATCGGCAGTGGAATTCCCTAACTAGGGAGCTCAAGGACGCCGAGCAGGCGCTGGGCCAGGACGCAAGCGACGCCAATTATTTGCGGCTGCGCGACGTCAAGGTCCGATTGTCCAGCATGGATGGAACCGAGGCCCTGATCGAGGGGTTCGGAGCCTCTTCCGGTCGCGGCGCCCGTAGCTTATGACCATCGCTTCCAGCCTTGCCGGGCGGAGGGGATATTGAGCGCCGCGGGAAGAACAGGTCGATTTCCGTGCGTTTTTCAGGGTTAATCGGGGCTTAAGCCGGCTCCGACAACACTCAGCGACCTGATTCGGGGGGCGCGTGCGGCGGCGGCAAGCCGGCGTGCCTGTTGGCCGTGGAGACCGACTCAGTCCCCTATTTATAGGGGGGTGTTTTTTCGCCCCCGAGGGGCCGGTCGAGGGAGAGGAACTTTTACGATGGCGACGAAGGCGAAAGTGCAGGTCAAGGAAGAGGCCCCGGACAAAGAGGCCGAAGGCGCCCCCGAATCCCCCCTGCCGCTGCTCGATCTCAATGACGCCGGCGTCAAGAAGATGATCAAGGCCGCGAAAAAGCGCGGCTACGTCACTCACGAGCAGATCAACGCCGTGCTGCCCTCGGAAGAGGTCACCTCCGACCAGATCGAGGACGTCTTTGCCATGATCTCGGAGATGGGCATCAACGTCGTCGAGAGCGACGAGACCGAGACCGACGAGGACAAGGCCCAAGCCGACGAGGCCGACGACGACGACGAGGACACCGGCTCCGAGATCGTCGAGGCCAAGCAGAAGTCGCTCGCCACCACGGAGAAGAAGGAGCCGACCGAGCGCACCGACGATCCGGTGCGCATGTACCTGCGCGAGATGGGCTCGGTCGAGCTTCTGTCGCGCGAGGGCGAAATCGCCATCGCCAAGCGCATCGAGGCCGGCCGCGAGGCGATGATCGCCGGCCTCTGCGAAAGCCCGCTCACCTTCCAGGCCGTCATCATCTGGCGCGACGAGCTCGCCGAGGGCAAGGTGTTCCTGCGCGACATCATCGACCTCGAAGCCACCTATGCCGGCCCCGACGCCAAGCAGATGCAGGTGCCGGTGATCATCGGCCCCGACGGCAAGCCGGTGGTGCAGGCCGCTGTCCCCGGCGCCGCGCCGGTGCCCGGCGCGCCGCATCTGCAGATGGTGCAGACGCCGGCCCCGCCGGCGGCGCCGCCTTCCGCGACGCCGTTCAAGGCGGACGGCGAGGCGGGCGACGGCGAGGAGCCGAAGGACCCCGGCGAAGCCGCCGCCGAGTCGGATTACGACGAAGACGACATGGAGAATTCGCTGTCGCTCGCGGCAATCGAGGCCGAGCTGAAGCCGAAAGTCGTCGACACCTTCGACAACATCGCCGACGCCTTCAAGCGGCTGCGCCGGCTGCAGGACCAGGACATCCAGCTTCGCCTCAAGAGCGACAACCTGTCGCCGTCGCAGGAGCGCAAGTACCGCAAGCTCAAGGACGAGATCATCACCCACGTCAAGTCGTTGCGCCTCAACCAGGCGCGCATCGATTCGCTCGTCGAGCAGCTCTACGACATCAACAAGCGCCTCGTCTCCAACGAGGGCCGGCTGATGCGGCTCGCCGAATCCTACGGCGTCGCCCGCGACGACTTCCTCAAGCAGTACATGGGCCAGGAGCTCGACCCGCGCTGGCTCAACCGCATCTCCAAGCTCTCCGCCAAGGGCTGGAAGAGCCTCGTCGCCCGCGACAAGGACCGCATCAAGGAAATCCGCGCGCTGGTGCACGAGCTCGCCACGCAGACCGGCGTCGAGATCGCCGAGTTCCGCAAGATCGTGCACATGGTGCAGAAGGGCGAGCGCGAGGCGCGCCAGGCGAAGAAGGAGATGGTGGAGGCAAACCTCCGCCTCGTCATCTCCATCGCCAAGAAATACACCAACCGCGGCCTGCAGTTCCTCGACCTCATCCAGGAAGGCAATATTGGATTGATGAAGGCGGTCGACAAGTTCGAATACCGCCGCGGCTACAAGTTCTCGACCTACGCC
>DATJXI010000265.1:0-11855 GCA_035500275.1 Roseiarcus sp.
CAACACGGTCTACGAAACCTACGACGAAATCGTCGACAAAGCCTGCGAGGCATGGATGTTCTTCGCCAACGACAAAGAACGCGTCGCCTCAATCACCATCCGCGAATGGGCGAAGGTCAATGTTTAGGGCCGTCGGTATTACTAGCGGCAGCCCGTCGCGGCCAATTAAGAAGCGCTAAGAACAGCAAATCCGGATTTATCCCGAATCTTGAGGATCGCGAGCCGGTGAAACGCCGCGAGCGCGAAGCGAACGGGACCCGGCGCGGCGAATATCGTCGTGATCGCAGCCGAGGGAATTGAGTCGTTGCGATCGAATTGAGCGTGGCCGCGCAGCTGGTCAGGCAATCGCCGAAAGGCCGGAAGCCTCGACCGGCGTATTCGCGACCGGAAGGGTGAACTGAAACGTGCTGCCGCGCGCGTCGTTCTTCCGCGCCCAGATTCTCCCTTCATGCGCCTAACGGTGAATCGATGATCGGGTCCACTCTCCCAGAACCAGTCAGAGGCCGTCTCGGTGTAATCCCGAAGCCGCTGTTCGCTCTCGCGGAGTCAGCGCCTCCTCCGCCCGCTTGCGGCCGGTGATGTCGCGGAGGTTCACAACGAGGGCGCGCACGCTCGGCTCCCCGAGCAAATTCGTGATCGTGGTCTCGATCCAGAGCCACTTTCCGTATTTATGTTGAATGAGCCGATCGCTGGTGAAGACACTGTCCGGGCTGACAATGCCGCTGCAAATCGGTTCCTGGCATCTTCGAGTTGGTCGGGATGGACAAGATCGAGAGCTCGAGAGCGTTGCGCCTGACCAGTTCTCTTGGCGGATAGCCGAACACCCGCTCGACCGAAGGGCTGGCGTAAAGGATGCCGCAATCGCGGTCCAGGAGCAGCACCCCGTCGAAGGCGTGCTCGATCAAGGCGCGAAAACGTGTTGCGCTCTCCCGAACCGCGTCTTCTGCGCGTTTGCGCTTGGTGATGTCTTCGCACGCAATGAATACGACCACATGCTTCGCCTAACTAGGTCCGCTGAGGGCGGGTCCCTCCGATGGACGGGCACTTCGCAACGAGAGCGATGGGCCATGAAGCGGGCGATGGCGCGACAGGAAGGAAGCGCCAATTAGCGGTTTTTGGCTGGCAGAGGTCACACCCACGCGGTGCATCGCCTATAGGGGCGGCAACGTGAATTGAAAGATCGCGCCGCTTGGTGAATTGGCGCTCGCCGACAATCGTCCGCCGTGCGACTCAACGATTGAGCGGCAAATCGAAAGCCCGAGCCCAAGACCGCTCGGCTTGGTCGTGAAAAAGGCCTTGAAGAGGTTCTCCTGAACTTCCTGCGCCAGCCCAGGACCAGAATCGCTTATTGAGACGAGCGCCTGTCCCGCTTCGGTTTTCTTCGTCGCGATCAGCATGCTCCGACAGCCATCAGAGACGCCACTCATGGCCTCGATGGCGTTGAGAATCAGGTTGAGGATCACTTGCTGCAACTCGACCCGATCGCCCTGGATCGACGGCAGGTTGCCGGCCAGGTCCGTCCGCACCGATACGGCGTGTTTTATCGCTTCGCTCCGGGTGAGATCGATGACCTCGCGGATCACCGCATTCATGTCCAGATGCTCGTCGCGCGGCGCTCCCTTCTTGGTGAGATTGCGAATCCGATGGACAACGTCGCCCGCGCGCGCGGCGTCCCTCGCGATGCGGGCAAGAGCGTGGGAGACTTCGTTCAAATCGGGCGGGTCGCGGCGAAGCCACCTCAGCGCCGCTTGGGCGTTGCTGAGGGTCGCGGCGATCGGCTGATTCACTTCATGGGCGATCGAGGCCGTCAATTGCCCCGTCGTCTCGAGCCGGTTGGCCCGCGCAAGCTGCGTCTCCATCTCACGCAAGGCAGCCGCCGCGTGCTTGGCCTCAGTGATGTCCTCGGACGCGATCAGAACGACAGGTCGATTCTTGATGAGCATGGCTCTGCCAGTCTCGCGAGCCCAGATCACCGTCCCGTCCTTGCGAACCTTGCGCAGCTCCCAACTCATCGTCCGGCCGAGTCGCTCAAGGCAAAGGGCCTTGTTCTTTCGGGCGAACTCCCGATCCGCCTCGGGGAAGAGAATGTCGATCGGCTGTCCGATCAGTTCGTCGCTGGCGTAGCCGAGCTGCTCGGCGCCAAAAGGATTCACCTGCAGGATGCGGGCCGCCTGGGGATCGACCACGAAATACATGGTAGGGTTGTTCTCAAAGACGGCCTTCCATTGCTCTTCGCTCTCGCGCAGCGCCTCTTGGCCCTGTTTCTGCTGCGTGACGTCGATGGCGGCCCCGATGACTTCAACGACGTCGCCGGCTTGATCGAGAATTGGACGGCCTACCGCGTGAACGTTCCTGGTCTCGCCGTCGGGAAGAACGATTCGGAAATCCAAGTCTGCTTCCCCGCCACGAGTGACGCGTATCTTACTTTCGAGCCACAGAGCTCGATCTTCTGGATGAATCCGCTCGAGAATCGCCTCAAGGGATGGAACGCCCGCCGCCGGATCGAACCCGAACAAGCGGTATCGCCCCTGCGACCAGTAAGTGATCTCGTTCTCGGCCGGATTCCATGCCCAGCTGCCGCTCTTGCTCAACGACTCGGCCGCCGCCAGGTAAGCCTCGCTCCGCCTCAGCGTCTCCTCTGCCCGTTTGCGCTCGCTTAGATCGAGAACAAAGGCGACGCCCTGGTTTTCGCGGTCGTCAAAGTTTGCGGCTGCGAGCAGGATGGGAACGCGAGAGCCATCCTTGCGGCAGTATTCCTTCTCGATCGGCGAGCGGCGGCCAGTCCTTTTGTGCTCCTCTATCCACTGTTCGTCGCGTTCGCGCCAGTCCGGGGGCGTCATGTCCATCCAGCTCACGCGGCCAGACAAAAGGTCCTCGCGGTCATAACCCACGATCCGCAGAAATTCGTCATTGGCCTCGAGGATTCGGCCGTCGAAATGCCAGATGAAGATTCCCACGATATTGGCGTCGAAGAGCCGTCGAATTCTTGCTTCGCGACCCGCAAGATCGCGGTACAGATAAGTGTTCTCGAGCGAGACCGCGGCCTGCGAGACGAGCAGCTTCAGAACTGCGATGCGGGCCGGCGCAAAAACGTTGGCCGCCAGGTTGTTCTCCAGGTAGAGCGCCCCGATCGGCTTGCCCTGATTGATGAGCGGTAGGCAGAGAACCGACCGCGCCCTGTGTTGGCGAACGTAAGGATCCTGCACGAAGGCCTGCTCTGTGGCGGCGTCGTCGAGAATCACGCTTTCCCGTGTGCGCAGAACATAGCGAAGGACCGAATCCGGCAGCATATCCGGGGCGAGGGTTTGCGCGCGGCGATGCACCACGATCGAATCGCCCGCGGTTGTGGCCTCGGCCTCGATCCGCAGCTCGGCCCCGTGTGGAAGAATCAACAGTCCCCGCTCGGCGCCCGCTTGTTCGAGGGCCGTGCGCATTATCGTGTCGATCAAACTTTCAACGACCATCTCGCTCGAAATGGCCTGAGACACCTTGATGACCGTCGCAAGGTCGAGCTGCTCGACGGACGCCCCGATCGCGCTCGTCGTAGCGGGCGAATGCTCTGGCGTTCGAAGGTGCGGATGCAACCGCTGAAGCTGCCGCGCCTTTCCATCCGCGCCCCACCGCAAATAGCCGTCGTAAGCGTCCTGCAAATACGCTCGCGAGATTTTTTCGAAGCCGCCCCGTGCGTAGAAGCGCCCGGCAAGCTCGTTCGCGAGCGCCTCGGTGTGCACAAAGCCGTTCGCTCGCGCTGAGCGGACCGCCTCGTCGTACAGACGCATCGCCTGGAGTTCGTGTCCTTCGATCCGAGCGATCTCCGCGCCAACAAGTGCGGCCGGGCTCTCGAAGTTCTGCGGGCAGTTCGCGGCCCAGAACCGGAGGCGACTGTGATGGACGTTCAGCGCTTCCACGAGCGCGTGTCGCTCCTCGCCCGAGGACGTCTCCCAGGCGGCTGCGCGCGCCAAGGCTGCATAGAAATGATATTCGGCGACCTCAAGATGGGAAGGAATCGTCCATAGAAGCGGCTCGATTGACGCGGCCGCAACGAGGGCGCCCCGAGGATCGTTCGCAAAAAGGAGGCGTTGCAGCTTACGGACAAGATACCAGGCGCGTGCGACTGCGCCTCCCGGATGTCCCTCCAAGCGCCGTTCGAAACGCTCCTCATCGAATTGCTCTCCTTCGAAAGGAGCAAAGATTGGTTTGACGCCGCGAAGCTCGAACACAAGCGCGAGCTGACCTATGATGATATCCGCTATGAGGCCGTAATGGGCTCTTCTCGCGAATTCGAGCAGTCGTTCTGCTTCTCTCTGGACGTCCGCCAGAACGTCGCCCGCAGCGAGCATCGCGGAAATCAGGTTGCATGCGCTGTAAGCGGCGAAGGTCAGATCGCCGATGTCGTTGGCGACATCTAAGGCGCGCCGGGCGAGCGCAGGGCCCTCGCGAGCATGCTTCATCCAGGGATTAACGACATGCGAATAGTCCAAATAAACGCGGGCGCGAAATCTGTTCAGTCCGCGTCGCTCCATCAAGTCGACCCCCAGGCGGCCAAATTCAAATCCCGCCTTACAGCGGTCAAAATGCGGTCCAAGCACCAGGCCTAGCCACACATAGGCGAGACAGGATCCGTCGGTGTTGCCCTGCTCAAGGCTGACGTTCGCCATATGAGCCACGATCAAGCCCAGCAGGTTTTCATCGGTGAACAAGGCAGGCGGCAGCAGGGTTGCGAGAACGTCCATCTTTGCCTGGCCGACCGGATCCTTCATGAGAGGTAGGTCAATCAAGTCGCTGATCGTGCGATCGCCGAGGAGGTCCCACAGGCGCTGATATTCTCCTTTGGTCTCCGCGGCGGTGGGATGTGGCGACCAGACGCCGCCGAAGGACCGCAAATATTCAAGGCCGATCTCGACGCTTTTCTCTCTGCTGTCGAACGCGGTCAGCAGATTCATGCGTAAGCAGGCAACGGCTGCACGGTCCGGCCAGTTTTCCGCACGTTGGCTGAGGAACGACAGTCGCTGCTCCGCTGCGCTCAGGTCCCCGATCAGGAATTCGCACTCGGCTTGAAGGCGCTCGAGGTCAAAAGCGAGTTTGGAATGCGTACGCCAGCTGCCTTCGGGCAGCAACGCCGAGCCAGCGCTGAAATAGGCTAGGGCCGAAGCGTGCGCGGCCGATGCTCGCGCGCGCTTGCCGGCGATCATGTTGAGTTCAGCCAGCCGCTCCCGCTCGTCAGCCGAGACGATCAGCGCCTCGCCACGGTTGAGCTGATGGACGATCTCAAAGATCGCCTCTTCGCGCTTTTCGGGCGGAGTCTCCGCGACGAGGAGCCGGCCGAGCCGCAGATGGGTCGCTGCACGTTGCCCCTCGGGGATCAGCGAGTACGCGGCTTCCTGCACCCGGTCGTGGATGAACCTGTATGCGCCCGGCAGACGCTCGATCAATTCGGCGCGGAGCGCCTCCCACAGCGCCGCGTGGACCTCGTCCGGCGAAGTTTCGAGCGCCATCGCAAGCGTCGCGACGTCGGCGACATTGCCGAGGCAAGCAAGCTGCTGCAGCGCCTTCTGCGCTTCGTTCGGAAGGCGGGAAAGATTCCCGACCATCAGATCCGCCACGTTGTCGGCGTACTCCTTGGCTCGAACGCGATCGAGATCCCAGGACCAATGGCCTGCCGCGTAATCGAAGGCGAGCAGCCCTTCGCCGGCGAGGGCATGTAGGAACTGGAGCACAAAGAAGGGATTTCCGGCCGTCTTCGCATGCACCAGCTCGGCAAGCGGCCTGGCGCGCTCCGGCGGGCTAGCCAGAGCGTCGGCTATTAGGCGCCCGATGGTGTCGATTTCAAGCGGCGCGAGCTTGATCTCGGCGAGCTTGGCTCCGGAGTTGCGGATGGCTTCGAGCTTGCGGGCCAGCGGATGGCCGGCGTCGACTTCATTGTCACGATAGGCGCCGATGACTAACAAATATCGCACATCCGCCTGCGTGAGCAGGTTCTCCAAGAGGTCGAGGGTCGCTGAATCCAGCCATTGTAGATCGTCGAGAAACAGCGCCAGCGGATGCTCAGCCTTCGCGAAGACGCCGATGAAGCGTCGGAACGTCAGCTGGAACCGCCCCTTCGCCTGTTGCGGGTCAAGCTCGGGGACCGGTGGCTGCTCCCCGACTATGAGCGCGAGCTCCGGAATGAGGTCGACAATCAGCCGTCCGTTCGGTCCAAGCGCTTCGACAAGCCGGTCCCGCCAGGACGCCAACTCCGCGTCGCTCCTGCCGAGCAAAGAGCGCACCACCCCCTGGAAGGCCTGCGCCACTGTCGGATAGGGGATATCGCGCTTCAGCTGATCGAACTTACCCGCCGCGAACAACCCTCGCGGGGAAACGAGCGCCTTGTGCAGCTCGTTCACGACCGAGGACTTCCCGACGCCGGCGTAGCCCGAGACCAGGACCAGCTCCGGCGCGCCGGTCTCGACGACGCGCGCTAAAGCGGCGAGCAAGGCCTCGACCTCACGCCCCCGCCCGTACAGCTTCTCGGGGATCAGGAGCCGATCGGGTAAGTCCCGCTGCCCGAGAAGAAAAGGGCTAATCTGCCCGTCGCGCTCCCATTCAAGAAGACAGCGGCGGAGGTCATGCTCGAGGCCGGCGGCCGTTTGGTAGCGCTCCTCCGCGTTCTTCGCCAGCAGCTTCATGACGATCTCGGATATCCGCGTTGGAATGCTCGGCAGAGCCTCGACGGGCGGCTGCGGCTTCCGCGCAATGTGGCAGTGGACCCATTCCATCGGATCGGCAGCGCTGAACGGCAGCGCGCCGGTCAGCATCCGATAGAACGTGATGCCGAGAGAATAGAGATCGCTGCGGGAATCAATCGAGCGGTACATACGCCCGGTCTGTTCGGGCGACATGTAGGGGAGCGAGCCCGCGATGACCTCCGGCGGCTCGGGTGCTTGTCGCTCGCGGATGAGACGTGAGGCGAAGCCAAATCCGGTGAGCCGCGTCAGGCCGTCGTCGCAGTTCACGAGGATGTTGGCGGGCTTGATGTCCTTGTGCACCAATCGGCGCCGATGCGCTTTGCCGATCGCAGCGGCCACGCCGACGCCGACGCCTAAGAAAGTCCCGATGTCCATCGGCCCGACAAGGAGCCGTTCGAGCGGCTCGCCGCCCGGATCCTCGAGCAGCAGCGTGGCGCGACCGCCTTCGCGCACGATCTCCAGCGGCCGAGCCGCCCACGCGCCCTCCAAGTCGTTTTTGAACCTCAACTCGTGAACAAGGCGCTCGAGCGCGGCGGATGAAGGGCGATCCGCGACGAGAGATACAGCCAGTTCAGGGCTGCGGTCGCCGGCATCGTTCACACGCAATCTTCGGCAGAAGACGCGCTCGCCATCCTCCCACAGAACCTGAACATCGGTCCCAAAAGGCGGGTTCAATTGTTTTCACTCCGCGCAGCGCTTATGGTCGCGCGCGCCCGCGTGAACGGCCTGTCGGGCGAGACTACCCAGCGCACGCCAAACTGACTCCTACGAAGTCCGAGCCGTCCCTCCTTAAACTGGATATTCAAATCGGAGTCACCTAGTTCCACCAACTCTATTACTCTGAGGAACCGGAAGCGCTTGTGTCTATTCAATGCGACCTCACGCTCCGGGGTCCAGGGAGACATTCAGACGAGGCGGCGCGGGGATTCTTGTTCTCGCACGGCGCGGGCAGCCGGGGCGAGATACGGGAAGAAAAACAAGGGCAAAGCGGGGAGGTCAGCAATGCTGGAGCGCATTTCGAAGATGATGATCGCGGCCGCAGCGGTTGCGGCAGCGAGCGTTGCCTCCGCAGCGGACAAGAAGTACACGTTCGCTCTGGTGCCGAAGAGCACGAACAATCCGTTTTTCGATCAGGCCTTCGCTGGCTGCAAGAAGGCCGAGAAGGAGCTGAAGGGCAAAATCCAATGTCTCTACGTCGGCCCAAGCGAGGAAGGCGGAGGTGACGAAGAAGCGCAGATTGTCGCCGACTTGATCGCCAAGAAGGTGGACGGCATCGGCGTATCGCCGGCCAACGCGGCGGCGATGGCGTCTGTTCTCCAGGGGGCAAAAGCCGCCGGCATTCCGGTACTCACCTTCGATTCGGACTTGCTCGAAAAGGACAAGGGTCTCCGCGCCGCTTATATCGGCACGCACAATTACGACATTGGCGTCGCCATCGCAAAGCTCGTCATGCAGATCAAGCCAAAGGGCGGTACGATTTGCATCCAGTCGGGCGGCGCAGCGTCGACGAACCATAACGAGCGCATGCAGGGCATCCGCGACACGCTCTCGGGAAGGAATAGCCCCGAATCCCCGGGCGAGCGGTTGACTGGCCAGAACGGCTGGACGGAAGTCGCGGGGTGCCCACTCTATACCAACGACGACTTCGCCGTCGCGAATCAGCAGATGGAGGATATCCTCAACAGATATCCAGATCTCGACGCCTTTACCCCGACAGGTGGGCTCCCCCAAATCTTGCCGGACGCCTATACGAAAATAACGGAAAGCGTGAAAGACAAGATCGCCTCGGGCAAACTCGCCTTGGTGGTGGCCGACACCCTGCCAGCGCAGATCGACCTGTTGAAGAAGGGTCTGTCGTCCGGCCAAGTGGGACAGCGTCCCTTCGACATGGGCTACAATGTGATGTACTCCCTACTCAACATGAAGGAGGGCAAGCCCCCGCCGCATGATCCGACCTATACCGGCCTTGATATCTGCACGCCGGAGAACGTCGACAACTGCATCAACGGGGACTGAGAGGGTCTCAATGCGCATGCCGCGCGTGGAGCGCGACTGACAAGTCGGCGAAGAGTACAGATTTGGCTACGAAAGGCCGTGGTCGTGTCGCGAAATGTGTTGGAATTGGGTGGCGCGTCTTCGGGCGACCGAGGCTATCCGATCATGCGGCGAGGTCAATGATCTGATCGTCTGGTCTCTCGGCGAGGGTCTGCCAACCGTCGACCTTGCGCATAGTGATCTGCCCCGAGGCGAGCAGCGCCCAGAACAACATGGCGGCGGTTTCGGCACAGGGCAGCGCGGTCTGGGTCTTGATCCGGCGCTTGAATTCTTCGTGTAGCCGTTCGATCGCGTTCGAGGTTCGGGTAGCCGTTCGATCGCGTTCGAGGTTCGGATCGACTTCCATTGGCTCGGTGGAAACCGCATGAACGTGAACAGCTTGTCGCCGGCTTCTTCCAGACTGTCGGCGACGGCGCGACATTTGAGGCGCCATTTTCGGATGAACGCTTTGCGCCGGGTTTCGACCTCGCCGCGCGTCGCGGCGTAGATCATGTCGCGGTAGTCGTTCGAGATTTCCTCGTGCAGGCGCTCGGGCGCATGGGCGAGGAGATTGCGATGCTTGTGCACGGTGGGGCGTTGGACAGCCATGTCGGGCGACAGCGCCGCCAGCGCCGTTTCGAGGCCCGGCGCGCCGTCGACGACGACCAGCTCCGGCGTTCGCAATCCGCGCCGGACGAGATCGTCGAGCGCGCGCGCCAGGCCGCCTCGCTTTCACCGCCCATGCTCTTAGTATCATTGTCAGCGCCGCTGGCCGACTCAACAATCACCCGACCGCGGTTGCCGATTGCCAGTGGATAAGGCCACCGCCACGCGCCCGTTGCATGAGCCGGCGCCGCGTCGCATTCTTGTCTGATACGTGTCCGGAGGAACGCCGATGAGACAAGCCAACGTTTACCTCGACCGAAACTTCACCATCGGACGCACCGACCCGCGACTGTTTGGCGCCTTCGTTGAGCATCTGGGGCGCGGCGTCTATGGCGGCGTCTACGAACCCGGCCACCCCACTGCCGACGAGCGGGGGTTTCGCCGTGACGTGCTCGATCTCATCAAGGAGCTTGGCGTCACTACTGTCCGTTATCCCGGCGGGAACTTCGTCTCGACCTACAATTGGGAGGACGGCGTCGGGCCAGTCGAGCAGCGGCCGAAAAGGCTGAGCTATGTCTGGGCCTCGGTCGAACCCAACACGTTCGGAACGAACGAGTTCATCGACTGGTGCCGCCTCGCCGGCGTCGAGCCCATGCTCGTCGTCAACCTCGCCACGCGCGGCCCGCAGGACGCAGCCCATCTCGTCGAGTACTGCAACCTTCCAGGCGGCACGACGCTGTCGGAGCTGCGTCGGACGCATGGCTGGGACAAGCCGCATGGCGTCAGGTTCTGGTGCCTCGGCGGCGAGATGGATGGAGTCTGGCAGACGGGCGGCAGGACGGCGGATGAGTATGGTCGCTTCGCCGCCCAGGCCGCCAAGATCATGCGTTGGGTCGACCCTTCGATCGAGCTTGCGATCAGCGGATCCTCAGGGGGCTACATGCCTACGTTCGGCTCCTGGGATGAGACCGTGTTGCGGCATGCATTCGATCACGTCGAATGGATCTCGGTGCATACCTATCTGAACAACTGGAGGGAGGATACACCGGCCTTCCTTGCCAGCGCCGACGTCATCGACGCCTTCATCGAGGGGGTGATCGCCTTCGCCGACGCCGCCGCCGCCAAGCGTCGGTCCGCGAAGCGGATCATGCTAAGCTTCAACGAGTGGAACGTCTGGTATCGCACGCAACGCCACAATGCGCACCATCGGCCTCCCGGATGGCGGATTGCGCCGGCGATCTTCGAAGAGGTCTATTCGGTCGAGGATGCGCTAGCGGTCGGCGGCGTCCTGATCTCATTCGTCAATCATGCCGATCGCGTGCGCAACGCCTGTCTCGCCCAGCTTGTCAACGTCATCGCTCCCATCACGACCGAGACAGGCGGCCCGACCTGGCGACAGACGATCTTTTATCCATTCGGCCAAATGAGCCGGCTCGCTCGCGGCGACGTGTTGCGGACGAAGGTCGACTGCGAGACGTATGCTGCGGCGTACTACGACTGGCATGGCGCGCAGGAGGTCTTCCATCCTGTCCCGCATACGGCCTATCTCAAGCTCGCGGCGGTCGCGAATGAAGGCGGCGGGCTCACGCTGTTCGCGCTCAATCGCGACGTGGAGCAAGAGATGACCGTTTCGGTCAACGCACGCGGCTTTGGCCGGCTAGTGGTCGCTGAGGCGACCGTGCTGACGGATAGCGATCTCAAGGCTGCAAACAGCAAGGGGGCGCCGGATCGCGTCAAGCCGATTAAGCTGAGCGGCGTGGCCGTCGGGAATGAGACTGTAAGGATAGAGTTGCCGCCAGCTGCCTGGAGCGTAGTCCATTTGACCGCGGCGCGGTAACCGGCGTGGCCCAACCCCCGCTTGAATTTGCGGCGGTATTTGGGAAATTGAGGCGATACTCAGAAATGCCGCTCGATGAAGGTCCTCAGCACGACCTCGTACGCAGAACCTGAACGACGCCCCCGGCCAACACGCATCGCGCTCCCGAAGAGGCGATCGCCAGAAACCGTGAAATATGTACCGGTCACCCGTAACGCCATGCGACCCGCCCGTTATTCGAATTCGTATTGAGATGATCGGCGAACGCCCGGTTTGCCGTCCCGCGCATCGTGGCGACTTGAGCGCCGAAAGCAATGCTCGTACATGCGCTCGCTGAAATTGATCCTATGGGCGGATTGTTTTCCGACATATCCTTACAAGCCTCGATTTGATTTCAGGTCGTCGCCGAGGCAGGGCGACAAGCTTGACCACCTCCTGCCGGAGCGCTGGCTTAACCACATGATACTTGTATACTTTCCGGGGGCCGGCAATGTGAAATTGAACCACGGCGCCGCGAGGCGCATTGGCGCTGGGGGTCAAGGTTTGGATTTGCTGGAAACTCGGGGCTGGGCTGACCGGGCCAGCGGCGTGATTGAAGCGTGATATTCGTCGTCGAGTTCTTTTCTGACGGCGGCGATCTGACGGAGCTCGAACTCGGTGAAGCGCAGGCCGCG
>DATJXI010000266.1:0-7443 GCA_035500275.1 Roseiarcus sp.
GTTCACGTTGTCGGGCAAGGACCCGGAGGGATTGTTCCCAGCCATCCTCGGTCACGAGGGCGCCGGCGTGGTGGTCGATGTCGGGCCGGGCGTCACTTCCGTGAGGAAAGGCGACCGCGTCATTCCGCTCTACACGCCGGAGTGCCGGCAGTGCGAATACTGCCTTTCGCGCAAGACCAATCTGTGCGTGGCGATCCGAGCAACGCAGGGCAAAGGGGTAATGCCGGATGGGACGAGCCGGTTCTCGGCCGGGAAGGAGACCGTCTACCACTACATGGGGACGTCCACCTTCTCCAACTTCACCGTCCTGCCGGAGATCGCGTTGGCGAAGATCCGGGAGGACGCGCCGTTCGAAAAGGTCTGCTACATCGGTTGCGGCGTCACCACCGGCATCGGCGCGGTCATCAACACGGCGAAGGTCGAGGCCGGGGCGCGCGCGGTGGTGTTCGGCCTCGGCGGCATTGGGCTGAACGTGATCCAGGGCCTGCGCATGGTGGGTGCGGAGCAGATCGTCGGCGTCGACCTCAATCCCGGCCGGAAGGCGATGGCCGAGAAATTCGGCATGACCGATTTCGTCAACCCGTCCGAGGTCGAGGGCGACCTGGTGCCGTATCTGGTAAACCTGACCAAGGGCGGCGCCGATTACAGCTTCGAGTGCATCGGCAATACGAAGGTCATGCGCCAGGCGCTGGAATGCGCGCATCGTGGCTGGGGCAAGTCCGTGATCATCGGCGTCGCCGGCTCGGGCCAGGAGATCTCGACGCGGCCGTTCCAGCTGGTCACCGGGCGGGTCTGGAAGGGCACCGCGTTCGGCGGCGCGCGCGGCCGGTCCGACGTCCCCCGCATCGTCGACTGGTACATGGCCGGCAAGATCGAGATCGACCCGCTCATCGCCAGCCTCTTGAAGCTCGAGGACATCAACAAGGGCTTCGACATGATGCGCAAGGGCGAGGGGATCCGCAGCGTCGTGGTCTATTGAGCAGGCGTATTTCGGCCGTGTGGAATTTATGACGCGCCGACGCCAGATCAACCGCTGAGGCAGCCGTTCCCCGTTGGCCGAACATCGTTTGCTTGTCGGCGTTTTCCACCTTGCTCGGGAGCGGCTTTCCTGCTAGCGACGGCGCCTCTCGCGCGGGGCTCTCTGCGCGAGCAAGTTTTGGGCGTGCGCCCGTCGGCGATTTAAGCGCCGGGCCGCGGCAAGCGGCACGAAGAATGCGGTTTCCGCGTTCTTTCCGACGAGCAGACGCCTGACCGTCAACGCGAACCCAAGTCCGGCGCCGCCCTAGAACCAGGGCTTTTTAGGAGAACAAATGCCAGCAATACAAAGCCACGCGCCAACGCGCGAGGATTTCACCGCGCTACTGAACGAGACTTACGGCGCCGACGAGGCGTTTGAGGGCTCGGTCGTAAAGGGCCGCGTTGTCGCGATCGAAAAGGACATGGCCGTCATTGACGTCGGCCTCAAGACCGAAGGGCGCGTCGCCCTCAAGGAATTCACCAACCACGGCCGCGAAACGGCCCCCGGCGTCGGGGACGAGGTCGAGGTCTATCTCGAGCGCATCGAGAACGCGCTCGGCGAAGCCGTGATCTCGCGCGACAAGGCGCGCCGCGAGGAGAGCTGGGTCAAGCTCGAGCAGGCGTTCGAGAAAAACGAGAAGGTGGAAGGCGTCATCTTCAACCAGGTCAAGGGCGGCTTCACCGTCGACCTCGACGGTGCCGTGGCTTTTCTGCCGCGCAGCCAGGTGGACATCCGCCCCGTTCGCGATGTCGCGCCGCTCATGAACGTGCCGCAGCCCTTCCAGATTCTGAAAATGGACCGTCGCCGCGGCAACATCGTCGTCTCGCGCCGCACGGTGCTCGAGGAGAGCCGCGCCGAGCAGCGTCACGAGATCGTGGCCAACCTCCAGGAAGGCCAGGTCATCGACGGGACGGTGAAGAACCTCACCGATTACGGCGCGTTCGTGGACCTCGGCGGCATCGACGGGCTGTTGCATGTGACCGACATCGCCTGGCGGCGCGTCAATCACCCGAGCGAGGTTTTGAACATCGGCCAGCAGGTCAAGGTGCGCATCATCAAGATCAACCATGAGACGCACCGCATCTCGCTCGGCATGAAGCAGCTTCAGGAAGATCCCTGGACGAACATCGAGACCCGCTACCACGTCGGGCAGAAGCTCAAGGGCCGCGTCACGAACATCGCCGACTACGGCGCGTTCGTTGAGCTCGAGCCCGGCATCGAGGGCCTCATCCACGTCTCGGAAATGTCGTGGACGAAGAAGAACGTCCATCCCGGCAAAATCGTCTCGACGAGCCAGGAGGTCGAAGTTCAGGTTCTGGAGGTGGACGCCTCCAAGCGCCGCATCTCGCTCGGCCTCAAGCAGACGCTGCAGAACCCGTGGGAGGCCTTCGCCGAGAAGCATCCGGTGGGCTCGGTGGTCGAGGGCGAGGTCAAGAACAAGACCGAGTTCGGCCTCTTCGTCGGCCTCGACGGCGACGTGGACGGCATGGTCCACCTGTCCGACCTCGACTGGAACCGTCCGGGCGAGCAGGCGATCGAGGACTACAAGAAGGGCGACACGGTTCGCGCGAAAGTGCTCGACGTCGATGTCGAGAAGGAGCGGATCGCCATCGGCGTCAAGCAGCTGGCGAGCGATCCGTTCGCCAAGAAGGCCGAGGGCGAGGGCGACCTGCACAAGGGTTCGGTCGTCACCTGCGAGGTCCTCGAGGTCAAGGACGGCGGCGTCGAGGTGAAGATCGCCGGCACGGAGCTCACGACCTTCATCAAGCGGAGCGAGCTCGCCCGCGACCGCAGCGACCAGCGGCCCGAGCGCTTCTCGGTCGGCGAGAAAGTCGATGCGCGCGTCATCCAGTTCGACCGCAAGGCGCGCAAGATCGCCGTCTCGATCAAGGCCTTGGAAGTGGCCGAGGAGAAGGAGGCGATCGCTCAGTACGGCTCGGCCGACTCGGGCGCCTCGCTTGGCGACATCTTGGGAGCGGCGCTCAAGGCGCGCGACCAGAAGAAGTAAGCGCCTCCACCACTTTCAAGTGCGGAAGACGAAGCCGGTGGGGAGCAACCCCCGCCGGCAGTCCCGTTGGGCCGGGCCGCAGGTTCCGATCGCTCCCGCGCAGACGACGAAAGACGGCGACGGGGCTGTGGAGCGCAAAATCTTCAAAACGGAAATCGAGTTCGCGTCTCCGATTCCAACGGGCTGTGCTTTTCACGATAGCCTTTGACAGGGTGGCGAAGCAGGACTCACTGGGGCTCGCGAAAGCTGCATCGGCGCAAGGTAAGGCCGGCCGCCTCTGCAGACCGTCTCCATGATCGCACGTTGATAAGCGTGCCGGGAGGCGCTAGAGGAGGCCAGCGCCGAGGGGCGGCGAGCCGCCTGGACTGGGCTGCGATTGTGGGGCTGCACGTTGGGGGTGGGTTTGGTGAGGTGAGATGAACTTTCATCGAAACGTTGAACAAATCAGGCATCAACAACGCAAAGAACCGGAGCTACGCCCCGAGACGCGACAAGCCGATGCAGATGCGCTGCTGGCGGAACTGAAACGCTTGCTCGACGAGGACCCGACGCCTCCTGTCGCCTCCGTCTCGGTCGCCTCCGCTCCTCGCCTAACGCTCCCGGAGCCTCGGCAGTCACAGCAACAGGTTGACATTCCCGAGGTGTCCATCATCGGCGCTGTTGACGCGGCCGCCGACGTCCAAGCCCGGACGCCAGACCTCCACGAGATTATCGGCCCGGACCCATATCCCGGCGATCACGAAGCCAGATTCCGTCCCCGAACGTGGAAATTGCTGGCCTCGGGCCTCGCGCTGAGCGTGGCGGCGGCGACCGTCGCGGGCTTCGTGTTGACGCGCGGCGTTCCGAGCTTGCCGAAGAACTCCGCCTCCGTCGTCGCGACGCCCGCGCCGACCGACCCCCGGCTGCAAAGCGCGGATACGGTTGCGCCGCCGAACGCGGCGGGCGGCTCCCTCGTGAAGGACGTCCCGCCGCCTGAGCGTTTGCGGGCCGGCGGCTCGGCGCCCAATCCCGACGCAAAAGCCGCGCCGGCAAATAGCGCTTCGCCTCCAGCCGGCGCGACGCCGGCGGTCGATGCTGGAGCCCCCGAGGATCAGGGTTCTCACGCAACGACGGCCGCAGCGACGGCCGATGCGTCGGCCGCTGCGAACCCCCCAGCCGCGACTGCGACAGCCGTGTCGCAACCTCAGCGTCAGGAGCCGGCGCCGGAGATCGTCAAGCCGGATGAGGCGCCCAGCGCAACCGGATCTCTGACGTCCAACTCGACCGGCGCTTCCGAATCGAGCGGTCCGGTGGCGCCAAAGCCCGAGCACACGAAGCCGTCATCCACGACCGCCGTCTCGGCTGAGCCCGCACCGCCGTCGCCGCCGAAGAACGCTTTGTCGAAGAGAGCTCATGCCGGCAAGAAGGCGGACCACAAGTCAGCGGCCAAGAAGAAGGCCACGACCGCGGCGATGGCCGAGGCTTCGAAACAGCGCGTCCAGCCAGCAACGCCAAAAGCGACGACGACTGAGCAGGCGACGACCGACGATCCGGCTGCTGCGGCGCCAGCCGCGCCAGCCGCCGCGCAAGCCGCGCCCGCCGAGCAGCCGTCCGGCGGACTGCCGGGCGCACTCGGGTATCTGGTGCACTTGCCGGGCGCGCTTATCCAGCAGGTGACCAATCCAAATTCCAACCCGAAGTAGGGGGCGTCAGTCGAGCTGGCGCACCCCTCAAAGCCGGCGACCAGGCGCCCGGCTCAGAAATCCGGCGACCGCCGCCGCGTTCGCATAAGCGCGGCGGCGCCAAGGGCGACGAATCCCAAAGTCAACATCGCCCAGGTCGACGGCTCGGGAACCGCAGTCAGCGAGAAACTGTCGATGACTCGGATCGCGTCCGGCGGCGGGCCAAGGCCGCCCGTTCCGGGGACGCCCGGCCCGATCTCGCAATAGCCGACCGCGCCGCAGGCATAATCGTCCGACGTCGAGGCGTCATAATAGACGTTGAAGGCGTCGCCCGTGGAGACGGCGTAGGCGAGCCCGAAATAGTCGACGTTCGGGGCAGTCGCGTACACGACGTTATCTTGCCCTGCGTAGTCGGTAGGCCGGTGATCGCGGCGCCGTTCCGGACCCCGGATATCGACGTGACGTCGTAGGCGCCGCCGCCGATCGGCGTGGCGTCCAGATACCCGCTCGCGCTGACCCCAACCCCGCTGTAGCTCCAGGCAAACACGTCGGCGCCGGCCGGAGCGACGAAAACAATTGAAACGACGCTGAGGGCGCTGGCGAAAGCGAAAGCGCCAAAGAGCCTATTCCCCATTTGGACCCCCCCAACGACACGCACTGCGCCCATATGTGAACATTAAACAACGCAACAGTCAAACGTCTTTAGAACATGTTCCAGTTTGGTCGACGCGACGTGTAGGGCGCGCTCGCTGAGCGCGTCGCGGCCGGTCGGCGACCCGGCCCGACCGGGGCGGCCACTAGGGCGCCGCCCTTACTCGGCCGGCGCCGCCTCCGCGAGGTGGCCCGCGGCCTTCTCCCGCGCGATGAAGGCCGCATGATCGCGCGCGAGGAATGTGTAGACCATCGGCGTCACGAACAACGTGAACGTCGTGCCGATCGCCATGCCCCAGAAGATCGTGAGGCCGATGTCGAAGCGCGAGCGCGCGCCGGCGCCCGAGGCCAGAATAAGCGGCACCATGCCGACCACCATGGCCGCCGTCGTCATGAGGATCGGGCGGAGCCGCACCGCCGCGGCCTCCTCGATCGCCGCCCGGCGGCCTAGCCCCTCGCGCTCCTGCAAGCGGTTGGCGAAGTCCACCATCAGGATCCCGTGCTTCGAGATGAGGCCGATGAGCGTCACAAGCCCGATCTGCGAATAGATGTTGATGCTGGCGAAGCCCAAGAAGCCGCCGATGTTGAGCGGCAGCAGCGCGCCGAACAGGGCCGTCGGTAGCGCGATGAGGATGATCAACGGATCGCGGAAGCTCTCGTACTGGGCGGCGAGCACGAGATAGATGACAATGAGCGCGAACACGAACACGTAGACGAGGGCGTTGCCCTCCTTCTCGTACTGCCGCGAGTCGCCCTGGAAGTCGTAGCTGTAACCTTCCGGGAAAATCTCCTTCGACTTCTCTTTGAGGAAATCGAGCGCCTCGCCAAGCGTCCGCCCCGGAAACGGCACGCCCGAGAGCGTCGCCGAATTGAGCTGCTGGAAGCTCGTCAGCGCGTTCGGTTGCACCCGCTCGGTCACTGTCGCCACCGCCGAGAGGGGCACGAACTCACCGTTGCTCGTCTTCACTTGATAGCGCTTGAGCCAGTCGGGCGTGAGGCGGAACTCGCGCGGCGCCTGAGGGATGACCTGATAGCTGCGCCCGTAGAGACTGAACAGGTTGACGTAGTTGCCGCCGAGCATGGTCGCGAGCGCCGTTCCGATGTCGGACATGTTGACGCCGATGCGGTTCGCCTTGTCGGCGTCGATGGCGAATTCATACTGCGGCGTATCGAACTTGAGGTCGACGTCGGTGAACAGGAAGAGCCCGCTCTCCTTCGCCGCCTGCTGCATCTTGAGCGCGACGTCGGCGAGCGTCGCATAGTCGCCGGTCGTGCGGATGACGAATTGCATCGGCGGGCCGCCGGTCGAGCCGGGCAGGGCGGGCGGCGAGAACGAGAAGATTTGCGCCGTCGGCACGGCCTGGAACTTCGGCGCAAGCTCGGTCTGGATCTGCTTCACGCTGCGCGTGCGCTGGTCCCAGGGCTTTAAGAGAAGTCCGGCGAAGGCGCCGCGGATGCTGGGATAGCCGTTGATGACGAAGTTGTGGGCGACTTCGGGGATGTCGCGCGCCTGGTCGTAAAGCTGCTGGGTGGCCTTTTCGACATAGTCGAGATTGCCGACCTGCGGGATTTTGACCTGCGCGAGCAGGATCCCCTGGTCCTCCTCCGGGGCGAGCTCGCGCGGGGTGGACGCGTACATCACGCCCGTCAGCGCCAGGACGCCGACGAGGATGAGGATCGTCAGCGCGCGGAAATTGAGCGTGCTGTGCAGGCGGCGCTTATACGCCCTGCGCAGTCCCTCGAACGTGCGGTCGACCAGGCGCCCGAACCAGTGCTCGCCCATGTCGTGGCGCAGGAGCTTCGAGCACATCATCGGCGAGAGCGTCAGCGCAATGAAACCGGAGACAATGACCGCGCCGGCAAGCGTGAAGGCGAATTCGCGGAAGAGCGCGCCGGTGACGCCGGAGACGAAGCCGATCGGCGCATAGACGGCGGCGAGCGTGATCGTCATCGCGATCACCGGTAGCGCGATCTCGTGCGCGCCGCGGATCGCCGCGTCGAACGGCTTCATCCCCTCCTCGATATGGCGGTAGATGTTCTCCACCACCACGATCGCGTCGTCCACCACAAGGCCGATGCCGAGCACAAGCGCAAGCAGCGTCAAG
>DATJXI010000267.1:0-6295 GCA_035500275.1 Roseiarcus sp.
CGCGGCTTGCGAAACGCTCGCGAGCGCGGCACGCTTGCCGACCGGACCCTGCCACCACAGGATACCCGCCGCCTTGGTCGTCGTCTTCGACATCGGCAACGTGCTCGTGCGCTGGAACCCGCGCAATCTCTTCCGCAAGACCTTCAAGGACGAGGCGCGGATGGAGCAGTTCCTCGGCGCGGCCCTCGCGATGGACTTCATCGCGCTGACCGACATCGTCGCCGACTTCTCGCACGCGATCGCGGAGCGCGCGCGGGCCTTTCCCGAATTCGCTCGCGAACTGCATCTCTTTGACGAGCGGTGGGTCGAGACCATCGGCGGGCCGATCGAGGAGAACGTCGCGCTCATGAGGCGCCTCAAGGCCGCGGGCCGTCCGGTCTACGCGCTCAGCAATTTCGCATCCGTCAAGTTCGCCATCGCCCGGCAGATGTACGATTTTCTGAGCGAATTCGACATCTGCGTCGTCTCGGGCCATGTCGGGGTCGTGAAGCCGGACCCACGCATCTACAAAATTCTCTTTGAGCGCGCCGGGCGCAGGCCGGAGGACCTTGTGTTCGTCGACGACTCGCTCCGCAACGTAGAGGCCGCGCGGGCGCTCGGCATGGCTGCAATTCATTACAATCCCGGCGTGGACCTCGAGCGCGAGCTCGAGGCGCACGGCGCGCTCGATTGATGGCCCTTCACCCTGCCTCTTGGGCGGCAACCGCCTCGCCGAAAGCTTCGACAGCTGGCCCTTTTCCTCGGCCATCGAATAGTTTGGCGTGAATGCTTCTCATCCCCGCCGTGTACGGCCGACATCGGTTGCAATCCGAAGGAGACGGACATGAAGCGCTTGGCGCTCCTTGCTGTGGCGGCGACCCTCGCCGCGCCGGCGGCGCTTGCAGTCGGCGGCGTCGTCCCCGTCACGCCGGAAACATTTCCGCGCGCGGAGACCGACCTGCATCTGAGCCGCCTGGTCAAGGACTCCGGGCTCGGCAAGTTCCGGCACGAGCGCAAGCCGCCGCCCCTTGACAAGCAGCGCGTCGTCAAGGCGGACCGCAACATCCTTTATTCCGACGCCGTCTTCGATCTCGACGCGGGGCCGGCGACCATCACGCTTCCCGACGCCGGACAGCGCTATCTCTCGCTCCAGATCGTCGACGAGGACGGCTACACGCCTGAGGTCGTTTCCGCGCCGGGTCCTCACACGCTCACAAAGGAGCGGATCGGGACGCGCTACGCCTTCGCGGCGCTGCGCGTCTTCGTCGATCCGGACGACCCGAAAGACCTCGCGGCCGCGAACGCGCTCCAGGATGCGCTCACGGTCGAACAGCCCGGCGGACCGGGCGCGTTTCAGATCCCGAACTGGGACGCGTCCCAGCAGGCGGAGGCGCGCGTCGGCCTGCTCGCGCTCGCTGACACGGTCCCAGACGCCAAGGGCATGTTCGGCCCGAAGGGCAAGGCGGACCCGGTGCGCCATTTGATTGGCTCCGCCTCGGCTTGGGGCGGCTTGCCGGTCGAGGATCTGCTCATCATCGAGGGGGAGCCGGTCCGCGACGACGGCCGAACCGTTTATCAGCTCGAGCTCAAGGACATTCCGGCGGACGGATTCTGGTCGGTCAGCGTCTACAACGACCGCGGCTTCTACGAGCCGAACCCCCAGAAGGCTTACAGCGTCGCCAGCGTCGGAGCGAAGCCCGGCCCGGACGGGGCGGTCGCCGTCCAGTTCGGAGGCTGCGAGAGCGGCGCCCCGAACTGCCTCCCGACCCCGCCCGGGTGGAGCTACATCGTGCGGCTCTACCGGCCGCGCCCGGAAGCGCTCGACGGGAGGTGGACGCTTCCGCCGCTCAAGGCGGTCGCCTCGCCAGCGGCGGCGAAATGAAGGCCGCGCGTCAGTCGCCCCGCAATTCCACGCTCGGGCCGGCGACTGCGTCGCGAACGTGGACGACGGCAATACGGTCTGCGTACAGCCGCCGCCAGCCGGGCTCGTGGTCGAGGACGGTCACGATCCGGGCGTCCGGCGAAAAAATCGTCCAGGCGATTCGGTAGCGCTTCACCGTGTCCTCGATCGCCTCCGCGTCGCCCTCTGCGAGTTTGCGGTAGAGTCCGAGCATGGCGTCGCCGAACATGTCGGCGCGCCCGTCGATGAACGGCTTGACGCCGGAAAAGATGAGATAGCCGCCAAAGCCGTAGTCGTTGAGAACTGGCTTATCCTTGAGTTCGGCCGGGACCGCGGCCAGCGCCGAGATCGGCGCCCCGTGTCCGTCGGCGCGCCCGACCGGCGCGGCGACCCGGACGGCGGATATGGCGAGCGCCGCGGCGAGGGCCGCGACGCTGGCGACCCGCCTCGCTTGCCTGCGCTCCGCCTCGCTCGGGCAAGGCGCGGCCACAGCGGCCGCGACCGACCCGGCCAGCAGCATCGGCCCCAGTAGGCCGAGCAGTTGCGCGTGCCGAACGTGGCCGAGCGCCATCGCGATGAGAAGGACGACGAGCGCAGCGCGCACCGGCGGCGTCGGCGCAGGCCGGATCAGGGCGAAGCCGATGAGCGCCAAGAGCGCGATCTCGAACGGCCCGATATGGCTGAATTCCGTCGGCTCCCATTCGCTGATGTGCGACAGGTTCGCGATCGCCATGAGCCGGAAGGGAAAGAGCAGAGCCTCGACGCCGTAGGGGTTGATGAGCGCCGCTGCGAGCGCCGCGAGGCCGAACAGGGTCCAGTGCGTGATCGTCTCGAGGCGGTCGCCAGGCGCCGCCTCCGCCGCCTCGAGCGCGAACGGCCCGATCAGCGCGAGCCCGAAGACGAACCCGCCGTGCATGTTGGCCCACGGGATCATGAGGAGGGCGAGCCAAATCGGAGGCGGCGCGCGCCGGTCGCGCGCCTGCATGAGCCCAACAGCCCATAGGGCCAGAAGCGGCAGCGCGAGGACATGCGGCCGCGCCAAGAGGTTCGCCGTCCACAAGCCCAATCCGAGCATCAGCGTGACGGCGAGGGCGCCGCCACTGAGCTCCCGCGCGACCCTGAGGCCCATGATCAGCGCAGCGCTCCCGGCGGCGCAGGCGGTCAGAAGCGCGACGCCGCTCCAGCCGGCAAAGCGATAGGCGAGCGTCAGCAGGATTTCGGAGAACCACTCGTGCGCGACCCAGGGCGCGTGCGGCATCGAGTGGCTGAAAGGGTCGCTCCTCGGGACAGCCCCATGCGCAAAGATCCATTCGCCGGTCGCGATATGAGACCAGGTGTCGCCGTCGCCAAGCACTGCGGGCGAAAACGCCGCGATCGCGAAAAGGAACGCGGCCCCAAGCGCGACGATGAGGCCCGAGGCGATCGCGTCGGAGCGGGGCCCGGCCAGAGATCGGGCGGCGTAGGAAACGGCGGCGCTCATGCCGTTCACCATGCCAAAGCCCTTGATAAAGGCGGGTTAACATCGGGCTTAGCGGGCGGAGCTGGAAATTTTGGCGTTCGGACCGGAACCGCCAAAAGTTGGCTGACGTCGTTTTACGGCTGCGGAGGGCGGCGCCTCAGGTCCGGATGGGCTCGTGGGCCAGGGCGGCGCGCAGAAAGTAATAAAGCCCGACCAGCGCAGCGAGGACCAGCGCGCCTTCGAGCGCATGCGTGATCACTGGGCCCATATTGAACAAGCCGCCGATCGCCCAGCCGGCCGCGGCCCCCGCCCCGATAAGCTCCGTGCCGACGAGCACCGCGACGCTGGCGAGGGTGACGGCGTTTCTCCAATTGATCGGCTTGGCGTCGGCCAACGCCCTCATCTCCTGATGTTTTCCTAAGGCTCGCACTTAAGCCCGCAAGGGCGCCGCCGCAAGTGCCTCGGACGGTTCGTCTGGACTCGCCCCTGAGGCGAAGGAGCCTTCGCTGTTGACGCTATTCCTTTTTTGAAAGACATTCCCAAAAATGGAACGCATGCGCGCGGACAGCCCCGCGTTCGATCTGCCGCTCGCCCGCCGGCTACGAGAACTGCGGCGGCGGCGACGATGGCCGCTCGATGAGCTCGCCGCCTTGAGCGGCGTCAGCCGCGCGTCACTGTCGCGGATCGAGAACGGCGAGGTCAGTCCGACCGCCGCGGTCCTGGGGCGCCTTGCAGCGGCGCACGGCCTCACAGTTTCGAGGCTGATGGCGGAGGTCGAAAGCGAGGCGCCGGCGCTGGTCCCCCGCTCGAATCAACCGGAATGGGTCGATCCCGCGACCGGATTTCGCCGTCGCTCCGTCTCCCCGCCCGGCGCAGGCTTCGACTGCGAGCTCTTGCAGTGCGAGTTGCCGGCGGGCGCGAGCATTGACTATCCGAAGCCGCCGCGCGCCGGCCTCGAGCATCATCTCTACCTGATCGAGGGCGCGCTTGAGCTGAATCTTGACGGCCTCGTCCATCTTCTCAGCGCCGGCGATTGCCTGCGCTACAAGCTTTTCGGCGCAAGCCGTTTCCTGGCGCCCGGGCCGGAGCCCGCGAGCTATCTTCTCGTCGTGAGGTAAGGCATGGCCGGAGGCGTAACGGTCGCCGCGCTCGACCCGCCCGGTCTGCGTGAGGCCACCGAGCGGCTCGCCGAAATCCTTCACGCCTGCGTGCACGAGGGCGCGAGCGTCGGCTTTGTTCTGCCGTTCGACATGGACGACGCCCGCGCCTTTTTTCGCGAGAGAGTCGCAGCCGCCCACGCCGCAGGGAAGCGAGTCGTTCTCGTCGCGAAGGTGAAAGGAGGCATCGCGGGGACCGCCCAGCTCGATTTCGACACCATGCCCAACCAGCGCCACCGCGGCGAAGTGTCGAAAGTGCTGGTCGATCCCAAATTCCGCCGCGCCGGCCTCGCGCGAGCGATGATGGCGCAGATCGAGCGGCGCGCCTATGAGGACGGGCGCTGGCTGCTGACCCTCGACACCGCCGGAGATGCGGCCGAGGCGCTCTACCGGTCGCTGGGCTACGCGCTCGCGGGTGAAATTCCTCTCTACGCGCGCGACGCGCTCAGCGAGCGATATGACGCGACCCGGCTCATGTACAAAGACCTTCGCGGCGGATAGCGTCTGAACTACCGAGGCGGGCCGGGTCCGCCTCACCCCAAGGCCGAGGGCGCACATGCGCGATGCAGGGGGACCGAAGTTCATCGGCCGCATCGCGCTCGCGCTGCTAACGCTTTACGCGCTCGCGATGATCGCCCCGGACGTCCTGCGCGTCGTGCGTCCGCTTGGCTCGTTCGGCCTGATCGCCAACAGCGACGGGCTCATCTATGACGTCCAGGGTCCGTTTGACGCGGAAGAAGAGTCGCCGGCCTGGAAAGCGGGGATACGCCCGGGCGACCGCCTTGACCTCGAGCGGATGCGCTGCCCGCCGATGGACTCGAACGCCTGCGCGACCATGCAGTCGCTGTGGGGCGTCGTGACCTACGTGATGCCCGGGCGCGAGGGAACGTTCTTTCTCGCCGCCAGCAACAGCCAGCCGGCGCGGGAAGTGAAGCTCGTTGCAGCGGCGCGTCCGGTCAACCGCGTACTGCAACTGACGATCGCGCTCGATCAGATCGCTGGCGTGCTTTTCGTGCTCGGCGCGGCGTGGCTCGTCTGGATAAGGCCCGGCCCTATGACCTGGGGGTTCCTCGTCTACTCGATCTACTTCAACCCCGGGCAGGTGTTTCAATTTTACGCCTGGCTGCAACAATGGCCGCGGGCGCTGCTTTTCCAGAACGTGTTGTCCTGTGTCTTCCAAGCGGCGGGCTATGCCGGCTTGCTCCTGTTCGCGCTGCGCGCCCCGGTCGATGAAGTGGGGCCGCGCTGGCGCGCGTTGGAAAGGGCGCTGCCCATCCTCGCGGCCGCTTTCCTGGCGCTGTCGCTGTCGGGGCTTGGAAACGTATTCGGCTATCCCGTCGAGAGCTTGTGGCGCGCCTCGATGATCGTCGGCTTCGGCGTCGGCGCCGCCGCCATCGCCATTCTCCTCGCGCGCCGCCGGGACCTCTCGCCGCAGGACTACCAGCGCATCCGTTGGGTCATCTGGGGCTGTCTGATCGGACTGCCGGCGTATCTCGTCGCCGAGCTCTCCCAGGAGACCTCGCTCGTCAATCGCCTGTTCTACGTCACGACACCCGAGGAGCTGGCCGGGCTCCTCTATCTCATCAACGGTGTGCTCTGCATCTTCGTGGTCGAGGCGATCCGCCGCCCGACGGTGATCAACGTCGAAATTCCGCTCAGGCGGGCGACCGTTCTCGGCCTTCTCTTGAGCGTGCCGGTCTTCTTCGTTCACGAGGAGATGAACACGCTGAACGAACTCACCGGCCTGCCCGACTGGGCGTGGGTCATCGTGGCCTCGGCGCTCGTGTTCCTCATCTCGCG
>DATJXI010000268.1:0-15270 GCA_035500275.1 Roseiarcus sp.
CCACGCGATCTTGTAGCTTGAACAAATTGGCTACGCCTTCCTCAAAGCGGTCGGCCCACAGGTGCGCGCCTGTCTCGCCATCAATCAATTGCGCGTTGACGCGAACCTGACTTTGCTCGCGTTGCACGGAGCCTTCAAGCACATAACGCACGCCAAGTTCTTTGCTGATCGCTCTTGCATCGACATTCTTGCCCTTAAAGCTGAAGGCGGTGTTGCGGGCAATCACAATGCTGCCGCGAATGCGAGAAAGATCAGTCGTGAGGTTCTCGGTAATGCCGTCGGCAAAATAGTCCTGTGAGGAATCGCCCGAGAGATTCGTGAGCGGGAGCACGACGATGGAGAGGTGAGCGGGCTCAAATGGTTTTACGCTGCGGCCGCCGAGGAGAAACCAGCCGCTTGCTGCCGCAAAAATGAGAAGGGCGGCAAGGGCGACAGTAAGCGGGATCGAGCCCTGACGCCGCATGGACACCACCAACTTGGCCTGATCGGGTGGTGGCCTAGCGGCAGGGGGCGCGCCGATCTCAAGCGAAAAGACGCGTACCGGGTCAGCGATGTTCTTGAGTTGCGTCGGGCCAAGATCGCTGACCTTGAGATCGAGCCGCGACTTGACTTGCCGATAGGCGTCTTCCGAAAGGCAGATCGCGCCGGGCTTCGCGACACCCTCCAATCGCGCGGCGATATTCACGCCGTCGCCCATCAGGTCGCCGTCACCTTCCTCGACGACGTCGCCGAGATGGATACCGACGCGGAACTCGATGCGCTTGTCAGGCGCGACCTCCGCGTAGCGCTCGACCATCGCCCTTTGGAGTTCGATGGCGCAGTTCACTGCGTCGACGACGCTGCGGAATTCGATGATGTTGCCGTCGCCCGTGCGCTTGACGATACGGCCGTGATGCACCGCGATGGTTGGATCGATCAGGTCGCTCCGAAGGGTCCGAAGACGAGCGAGGATTCGATCCTCATTCGCGCCCGCAAGCCGCGAGTACCCGACCACGTCGGCGACCAAGATCGCCGCCAGTTTCCGGATCTCGCCCATCGAGTCCCTCCGGCTGCTGGCACGCTAGCTAGCACAAAAGACAGCTGGAATCTGCCTGAATCAGTTTGCGGACGGCTGCTCTTGGCGCAAGGCTCGCATAGCGCCTACGGCAGCTTTCTGATGTTCTCCGCAACGTACGGGGCCGCTCGCGAAGGGCAGCGAAGGTTGAATCGAAAGGGCGACATTTTCTTGTCTTTCAGGAGAACCATAGATACAATCGGTTTTTTCCGAAAGAGCGACATGCGGTCGAGGTCCATGACGAAAGCGAGCGGAAGCGCGCCAAAGAGAGCGGGCGATCGGCAGGGAGCGAAAACGCCTCGCCCGAGGTGAGCCGGGCGGAGAGGGCCCCTCGGCCAAAGAATTTTCACCGGCCATTCGGCCGTAAGCTATTGAAAAGGCTCAAAACCGGGAAGGACAAGGACCATAAAGGGAAACAAACGGACTATAAAGGGAAGCAAAACGGACCATAAAGGGAAGGAAAAGTCCCATAACGGGACCATTCCCGAACCGAACTCGGACCCGAAAGACGGGCCAAACCTCGTCCGGCCTCATTTCGCCGTCCCCGGCTTCCCGTCGTCGCGGAGCCAGACGTAGATCGCCGGGATGACCAGCACGGTCAGCGCCGTGGACGAGGCGAGGCCGAAGACGAGCGAGATCGCCAGTCCCTGGAAGATCGGGTCGGCGAGAATGAAGGCCGCGCCGATCATCGCCGCCGCGGCGGTGAGCACGATCGGCTTGAACCGCGTGGCGCCGGCTTCGATCAGCGCGTCGCGCAGCGCCACGTTCCCCGCCGCCCGGCGGTTGCGGATGAAGTCGACGAGCAGGATCGAGTTGCGCACGATGATGCCGGCGAGGGCGATGAACCCGATCATCGAGGTGGCGGTGAAGGCGGCGTTCAAGAGCCAGTGGCCGAGCAAGATGCCGATCAGCGTCAGTGGGATCGGAACGAGGATCACAAGCGGCAGCAGGAACGACCCGAACTGGGCGACGACCAAGAGATAGATGCCGAGGATCGCCACCATGAAGGCCGCGCCCATGTCGCGGAACGTCACATAGGTGACCTCCCATTCGCCGTCCCACAGGAGGGTCGGTCTCGAATCGTCGACCGGCTGGCCGTGGTATTTGATCTGCGGCGGGCCGCCCGGGCCCCAATCTCCCTTGGCGATGGCGTCCTCAACGGCGAGCATGCCGTAGATCGGCGCCTCGAAGCGGCCGGCGACGTCGCCGGTCACCATCTCCGCGAAGCGGCCGTTGTGGCGGAAGATCGGGAAAGACGCCGGCTCGCGGTGGACCGCGACGACGTCGCCGAGCTCGACGTTGTTACCCTGCCTCACCGTGCCGCCCGCGGGCAGCGGCGTCGAGAGAATGCGTTCGTTCAGCGTGAGCTCGCTCTTTGGCAGCATCACGCTGATGTCGATCGGCTTCAAGCCCTCGCCGCGCTGCGAATAGCCGACCTTGACGCCGCCGATCAGCGCGCCGATCGTGTCGTAGATGGCCTGCTGCTCGACGCCGAAGAACTCGGCGGCCTCCTGGTCGATCGAAAAGCGCAGGCGATCAGCAGGACGGCCGAAACTATCGTCCACATCGACGACGAAGTCCACGGACTCGAACGCCTTGCGCACCTTCCCCGCGATTTCCCGCCGGCTCTCCGCATCCGGCCCATAGACCTCCGCGAGCAGCGTCGAGAGCACCGGCGGCCCCGGCGGAACCTCCACGACCTTCAAGGCCGAGCCGGGCGGCAGGGGCAAGTCGGCGAGGCGGCGGCGGATGTCGAGGGCGATCGCATGGCTCGGCCGCTTCCGCTCATTCTTGTCGAGAAGGTTGACCGAGAGATCGCCTTGCTCCGGATTGGCGCGCATATAGTAGTGCCGCACGAGACCATTGAAGTTGAACGGCGCGGCCGTGCCCGAATAGGCCTGGATCGAGACGAGTTCGGGCAGGTCCTTCAGGCGCTCGGCCGCCGCCATCAGCATCCGATCGGTGTCTTCGAGGCTCGCGCCGTGCGGCAGATCGAGGACGACCTGGATCTCGGATTTGTTGTCGAAGGGCAGGAGCTTCACCCGCACGTCCTCGGTGTAGAACAGCGCGCAGGCGGCGACGGTCGCGACGCCGACCACGATCAGAAAGGCTTGCGAGCGCCATCTACCCTTGAGGAGGGGCCGGGCGATGGCGGCGTAGAACCGCCCCATCGCGCCGATCTCGTGATGGCCGTCCTCCGTCGCCCCCCCGGCCTTCGAGAACTTGCCGCGCGCAAAGCGTAAAAGGAGCCAAGGCGTGACCGTCACCGCGACGAAGAACGAAAACAGCATCGCGATCGAGGCGTTCGCCGGAATGGGGCTCATGTACGGGCCCATCATTCCGCTCACGAACATCATCGGCAGCAGCGCCGCGACGATGGTCAGCGTCGCCACGATGGTTGGATTTCCGACCTCCGCGACCGCTTCGACCGCGACAGTCACGAGATCGCGCCCGTCGCGCATCGCCCAGTGACGGGAAATGTTCTCCACGACCACGATCGCGTCGTCGACCAGGATGCCGATCGAGAAGATGAGCGCAAACAGGCTCACCCGATTGATCGTGTAGCCCATCAGCCACGAGGCGAAGAGCGTGAGCAGGATGGTGGTCGGGATGACGATGAGGACGACGAAGCCCTCCCGCCAGCCGATGGCGATCGTGATCAGGACGACGATGGAGATCGTGGCCAGGCCGAGGTGGAAGAGAAGCTCGTCCGCCTTCTCCGTTGCGGTCGCGCCGTAGTTGCGCGTGACCGAGATCTGCAGGTCGTCGGGCACAATGCGGCCCTTGACGATCTCGAGGCGCCGCAAAATGTCGTCGGCGACGGTCACTGCGTTGGCGCCCTTGCGCTTGGCGATCGCGAGCGTCACCGACGGCCGACGCTGCAGCTCGCCGCTCGCAACTCTTGTGATCGTCCACGCGCGATGTTCGGGCTCGGCCGCGCCGACGATCACGTCCGCTACGTCCTTGACATAGACGGGGCGGTCGTCCCGGGTCGTCAGCAGGAGCAATCCGGTGTCCGGCACGCCTTGCAGCGTCTGCCCGGCGACGACCGGCAGCGATTTGCCGCCGTCGCGGAAGGCGCCGACGAGGAACGAGCGGTTGGCGTTCTCGAGCTTGTTTATGAGCTGGCTCAGCGTCACGCCGTAGACCGCGAGCCGCTCAGGGTCCGGCTCGACCCGGATCTGGTTGGGCGAGCCGCCGACGATATAGACGGAGCCGACGTTGTCCACCTTGACGAGCTCGTGCTGCAGCTCCTCGGCGACCTGGTAGAGGCCGTTGTCGGTCCACCGCGCCGCCTTGTCCGGCGCCGCCGACAGAGTGAGATCGACAATGGCGACGTCGTTGATGCCGCGCCCGACGATGAGCGGCTCGGGGATGCCCTTGGGCAGGTCGCCGATGCGCGCTCGAATTTTCTCGTGCACGCGCAGCGTGGCCACGTCCTGGTCCGTGCCGACGAGAAACCGCGCTGTCACGACGACGCTGTCGTCGTTGGTCTGCGAATAGACGTGCTCGACCCCGTCGATACCCTTGACGATGTCCTCGAGCGGGCGCGTCACGAGCTCGACCGCCTGGTCGGCCTTGTAGCCGTTGGCCTGGACGAAAATGTCGACCATCGGCACGCTGATCTGAGGCTCCTCCTCGCGCGGCAGCGAGAAGAGCGCAATCGCGCCTGCGACAAGGGCTGCCAGAAGCAGTAGAGGCGTGAGCGGCGAATTGATGAAGGCGCGCGTGAGGACGCCTGAAACGCCGAGCTTCATGGCGCCCTCAATTCGTCGCCGTCCTTGAGGCCTGAGAGGATTTCGACGCTGTCGCCGCTCGTCGAGCCGCGCTGGACGACGACCTCGGAGCCGTCCTTGAGTCGCACGTAGTCGACGCCGGCGCGCCGATAGACATAAGCGCGGGGGATGATCAATTTGGCGCGCTCGCCGGTTGCGACATAGACCTTGGTCCGCTCGCCGACGAAATAGTCGCCGATGCCCGGCGCCTCGACGTCGGCGATGACTCGGCCGCCCTGGATTTCCGGATAGACGAGCCGAACCCTGCCTTCCTGTCGCGCGCCCTCGTCGGACAGGCCGCGCGCGCCGATCTGCACGACGTCGCCCGCTCGCATGAAGCGCGCGTGGCGCTCCGGCAGTTGCAGGCGCAGGATGTAGTGGTCCTCGGCGATCACGGCGATCGTCTCGCCTGGCAGCACGACCGAGCCTTCCGCGACCGGCACACGCAACACGCGCCCGGCGCCCGGCGCCAGCACCGCGCCCTCTTTCATCTGCTGCGTCACGACGTCGCGGTCGGAGCGCATCGCTTCGAGCGTGCGCTCCGCGACTTCGAGCGCGGTCTTGGCCGCGTCGACCTGGACCTGCGTCGAGACGCCGCGCTTCTGCAATTCGAGGGCGCGGTCGTAATCGGCCTTCGCCTTGTCGCGCTGCGACTGCTGCGATTCGATGCGCGAATCGAGCGCCTGCTGCTGCAGCACGAGCTTGGGGTCGGCGATGACCGCGATCTCAGCGTCGCCGGCGACCCGGTCGCCCTCCTTTGCGGAAAGCGAAGCGATCGTCCCGCCGATGCGGGCGCGGGCGGTCAGCTCATGCACCGGCTCGACGGTGCCGATGATCGCCTTTTCGTCGGGCGCTTTCTGAGCGTGCACGACGAAGGTTTCCGCGGCGATGGCGGGAAGCGGCGTCAAGAGCGCGGCGGCGATCGCGATGGTTAGGCGCATCCAACTCTTCCCTCAAAAACGCGCTTGACAATATATTAGTATGCTCTAAATTAGCAAGCATGAATTTAGTGGAGCTGCAATCGAAGGCCGGCGCCGTCGAGGCTCTGCTCAAGTCGGTCGGCAATCGCAGTCGGCTCATCGTGCTGTGCGAGCTCTTGAAGGGCGAGCGCTCGGTGACCGCCCTGCGAAGCGCCATCGGCCTCAGCCAGTCGGCGCTGTCGCAGCATCTTGCGCGGCTGCGCGCGGATGACGTCGTCGCGACGCGTAGAGAGTCGCAGACGATCTACTACTCGCTGGCGAGCGACAAGGTGGCGCGGCTGATCGGCCTTCTGTACGAACTTTATTGCGCGCCGCAATGCGACGAAGAGCCTCAGGGCGCACAGAGAAGAAGGAGAGCGATATGACGTTGGATCGATCGGTGATGGCGTTCGCGGGGGTCATGATCCTCGTGAGCCTCGCGCTGGCCTATGTGTTCAGCCCCTACTGGCTGTGGCTGACGGCGTTCGTGGGCGTCAACCTTATCCAGGCCTCCTTCACCGGCTTCTGCCCGGCGGCGGTGGCCTTCAGGCGCCTGGGCGTGACTCCCGGCAAGGCCTTTTCATGAAGAGGGCCGGCGACGCTAGCCCGGATTTCTCACACTGCAGCCGGTGATGGCTGGTGTTTGGCGCGCGATGGCGCTCTGGCGCGGGCTCGAGGGGGCAGAACAGCGTTTCGACGTGAATTGCTGGCGTGCGGCGCGGCCGCTTCGGATCGGCTCCGCCGGTTGCAAATAGGCGGACTGTGCGCGGTCTGGTTCGTCAGCGCGGCGCCGCGGTGGGTGCTTGCGTATTCGCGCTGGTGGGGAAGCCCGAGGCCATGGCGAGCTTGATGCGGCGAACTGAGACGCGCACGAGCGCGCCGATCTTCAGCAGCCTGAGCCGGAGGGTCGCGCAGTTGGCTTTGGCGAACTGGGTGCGCTTGAGGCCGATTCGGCGCAAGGCTCAGACAAGAGAACGTAGGCGAAGGAAGCCAACCAAAGCCGCAATTGATTGGCGCGCATCGTCGCCGCTGACGTGCGGTCGGCGAAGAAATCGCGCCTCACATTTCTTGATCCGATTCTCCACGTCGCCGCGGACGCAATAGACCGTCTCGCAAAGGAGCCGCGCGCGCGACAGCCCCTTCGAGTCGAGGACGGCCGGATCTACTTCATCCACGGTTGGACGCGCCTCATCGCCGAGGTGTTTGACATCGACATCCCGGCCTCGGGCCCGGAGTTCCAGCGGCTGAGCCCGGATTGCGCGCGAGGCCGGCGAGGCCGGCTAGTCGATCCGGTCGCCGGACGCCTTGTCGAAAAGACGCACCGCGGCCTCGGCGAAGTTGACGCCGATCGGCATCCCCTCTTGCAGGTTGAGGCTCTTGTCCGCCTTGACTGTGATCGTTTCTCCGTTCAGGCGGCAGGTCACGAGCGTATGGGCGCCCATGAGTTCGGTCGCATAGAACTCGCCGACGATCTTCCCGGCGGTGGGCTCCGTCACCCTGAAGTTCTCCGGTCGCACTCCGTCGACAGCGGCGCGGAGGCTCGCGCGGCTCTTTGCGCCGAATTGGCCAGTCCGCGCGAAGAAGCGGCCGTCCTTGAACTCGCCGTCGAAGCGCGGGATGTTGTTGCGGAATGCGGTCTTGAAGCACCGGACGAAAGTCGAGAGCGCGAGAAGAAAAAGTGCACGCCCTCGAGACCGGCCAAGGCACGCTGAGGGCGACGACCGAATTGAGATATGGCCCGAACGTGTTGTTCTGGAGCAGCATGAAGTTCGAGGCGCCGAGCGTCAGCTTGAAGTCGACCAAGGGGAGATAACAGGGACCGCTGTCCCCCTCGACTTCAATCTTGAACGAAGTCACCCGCACCCAATGGAGCGAGAAGAGGACGACCAGCGTCCAGAAGCCGAGCACGACGTAGGTCGCGATCCTCTGCGCGGAGGGGATCTCCTCGAGGCGCTGCGCCTCAAAGAGAAGGCGAAAAAGCCCCCGCGAATGCACTTGGCGCCCACTTGTATCTCCGCGGCCGCTTCGAGCAGGCGTTTCAGACGCTGCAGGATCGCCTGGTGAAAGAGTTGAGCGCCCGTGCGGGCAACTGAGATCGAGGCGGCCAACGCCTTCATCCGCGACATCGATCCGCCCGCCCGCAAGGCGCGTTTCGCCGTCGATCCGTACAACCTAATTCGCTATCGACAGCAAGCTGTCGAATTGGCGATGCCGTTGGATTTCTTGTGGGAAATGCTTGCGTCCGGCCGATGGGCCCTATCGACCCGACTTTGGTTGCCAAAGCTGCGCCTGCGCCTCACTATGAGCACGCGCGACGAACGGCGAGACTAACGACGGCGCGACCACGCGAGCGTCGTTGAGCGGCAAGCACGGAGAGGAAACGACGATGGCGGGCGCAGATTGCGCGGGGGCAATCCTCGCGTCTTGTATTCTCTGACGGACTCTTCCGGGCCCTCATATTCAAGCATCGGGAATGCGAGCATGGCGGAAATTGCCGACGGACTGAGCAAACGTCCTTCGATTACTGATCAGGAGGCGTTGCAATTTCATGCCCGCGGCCGCCCGGGAAAGCTGGAAATCGTGCCGACGAAACCAATGGCGACGCAAAGGGACCTTTCGCTCGCCTATTCGCCGGGCGTAGCCGCCCCGGTAAAAGCGATCGCGACGGACCCAACGAAGGCGTACGACTACACCTCGCGCGGCAACCTGGTGGCGGTGATATCGAACGGCACCGCCATTCTGGGACTGGGCAACCTCGGCGCCCTCGCCTCGAAGCCGGTCATGGAAGGCAAGGCGGTGTTGTTCAAACGCTTCGCCGACGTCGATTCGATCGATCTCGAGGTGGGGACCGAGGATCCCGACGAGTTCATCAATGCGGTGAAATACCTCGGCCCCTCGTTCGGCGGCATCAACCTCGAGGATATTAAGGCGCCGGAGTGTTTCTACATCGAAGAGCGTTTGCGCGAGACGATGGACATTCCGGTCTTCCACGACGATCAGCATGGAACCGCCATCATCGCCGCGGCCGGCATGATCAACGCGATGCGGCTCACGGATCGCGACATCAAGTCGACCCGCCTCGTCTGCAACGGCGCCGGCGCCGCCGGCATCGCCTGCCTCGACCTAATCAAGGCGCTCGGGTTCGAGCCGTCGAACGTAATTCTCTGTGACACCAAAGGCGTCATCTACCGGGGGCGTGAGCAAGGCATGAACCAATGGAAGTCGGCCCACGCGATCGACACTCCGCTGCGCACGCTCGAGGAAGCGGTAATCGGCGCCGACATTTTCTTTGGACTGTCGGTGAAGGGCGCGTTGACCCCCAAAATGGTCAAGTCGATGGCGCCCAATCCGATCATTTTTGCTATGGCCAACCCCGACCCGGAAATCACCCCGGAGGAGGTCCAGAAGGCGCGCGAGGATGTGATCATGGCGACCGGACGATCCGACTACCCCAACCAAGTCAACAACGTTCTCGGTTTTCCCTACATCTTTCGAGGCGCCCTGGACGTCCGCGCTAAGACGATCAACATGGACATGAAGATCGCGGCCGCTCACGCCCTTGCGGATCTGGCGCGCGAGGACGTGCCTGACGAGGTTGCGCTCGCTTACCGCGGGACACGTCCGCGCTTCGGTCGAGAGTACATCATTCCGGTGCCGTTTGATCCGCGCCTCATCCATGTCGTGCCGATGGCGGTTGCGAAGGCCGCCATGGCGTCAGGGGTCGCTTTGCGGCCGATTGTCGATCTGGCGGCCTACAAGGCCCAGTTGTCGGCGCGCCGGGACCCCATCGCTGGCGCGATGCAGCGCATCTTCGAGCGCGTGCGGCGGATGCCCAAACGCGTGGTCTTCGCCGAGGGAGAGGAAGAGCAGGTCATCCGCGCAGCCCATTCTTTCGTCAATCAGGGCCTCGGCGCCGCGATTTTGGTCGGGCGTGAGGAGCGCGTGCGCGCGGTGGCCCAGGCCTCAGGCCTGGACCTTCCGGAGAAGGGCATCGAAATCCATAACGCTCGCCTGTCCCAGCGCAACGCCGTGTACGCGCAGTTTCTCTATGAGAGGCTGCAGCGAAAGGGCTATCTGCTGCGCGATTGCCAACGCCTCATCAACCAGGATCGCAATCACTTCGGCGCCGCTATGGTCGCAGAGGGTGACGCGGATGCAATGGTGACCGGGGTCACGCGTAACTTCTCGATCGCGCTTGAGGAGGTGCGCCGAGTCATTGACGACAAGCCTGGCCACAGGGTCGTTGGCGTGTCGATCGTGCTCGCGCGCGGAAGGCCGATCCTCGTCGCCGACACTGCGATCGCGGAAATGCCCACGGCCATGGATCTTGCGGAGATTGCAATTGAAGCGGCGGGCGTCGCGCGGCGCCTAGGCTACGAACCGAGGGTGGCGATGCTGGCGTTCTCGAATTTCGGGCACCCGCCCGGCGAACGAACGCAACGCGTCCAGGAGGCGGTGCGCATTCTCGATTCCAAACGGGTCGATTTTGAATATGACGGCGAGATGGCCGCGGACGTCGCGCTGAACAAGGAGTTGATGGCTGCCTATCCGTTTTGCCGGCTGACAGACACGGCGAACGTGCTGGTGATGCCGGCGTTCCACTCCGCCTCCATCTCGACCCGCATGCTGCAGGAGCTTGGCGGCGCAACCGTCATCGGCCCGCTGATTGTCGGTTTGGAAAAGCCGGTTCAGATTGTTTCGCTGGGCGCCAAGGACTCGGACATCGTCAATATGGCCGCGATGGCGAGCTTCAATATCGGCGGTTGACCTATCCAACCGCCACTGTGGTCGTTTCTGCTTTCAGCACCACCCGCGCATAGGTCCCCTCGGCCAAATCGGCCGTCTGGGTGAAAAGACGCTTGCCCTCCCGCCGCAGTCTCACCAGCAGGGGTCGTCGCGCACGCGCTTCACGATCCACCATCGCGGTCGGGAAGATGAGGCCGCCCTCCTCGGGCGCGCGAAGGTGATCCTGAATCGCAATGGCCGGCGTCAGCTGATAAATGCGCAAGCCCATGCGCCGCGGGTTTTTGGGGAAAAGGGCATAGTCCGCCGGGAGAGACGGGTTCGTCGTCAGTTCAAGATACCGCTCGGCGCCGGCTTTGGTTAACACATAGGCCGCGCTGCTCTCGTGTCTCGTGTAGAGGGCCGCAAGTTGGCGGCCGTCCGGCGCGCTTAGCCTTTCTCCCAGCCTTACCCGCTGAAGGTAAGTGTCCAATTTCACCGAATGGGCGTCCTCTGGAATCCAGCTTCCATCCGAGACGAGCGCGGCAAACCCGTTCTGGAGATGGAGGTCGTCTTCGAGGAAACACGCGTGGGAGTCAGCGGTGGCCAGAAATCGGCGCCAAGCGTTGCGGTGGCTCGCAAGACACGCAAGTTCGGATCGCGTGAGGCCGCTTTTTGTCTCCGGCTTCTGCGATCCATCGGCGGCGGCGATCCGGTCGAATGCGATCCCCGCCAGCTGCTCACGCATATGCGCGAGCCGATCCGTATGCCGGTCAAGATTGATGAGATAGACCTTCATCCGCAGACGGACTTCACACCTTCATTTGCGCCCCAAGCTCCACGACCCGGTCGGACGGGAGGTTGAAAAAGTCTGGCGCGGCCGCGGCCTGCTTGGTCATGGCGATGAACAGCCGGTCCTGCCACTGCGGCATCCCGGATTTGGCCGCCTGTTTGAGGGTCCGCCGGCCGAGGAAGAACGATGTCGTCATAATATCAAATTTGAGGCCGGCTTTCCGGATGGCGGCGAGCGCGCGCGGAAGGTGCGGCTGCTCCATGAAGCCGAAATGCAATGTGACGAGCCAAAAATCGGGGGAGAGCTGAGTAATTTCAAAACGGTTGGCGTCGGGGACGCGCGGAGTCGTTTCCGTGCGCACGCTCAGGAGAATGACGCGGTCGTGCAGGACCTTGTTGTGCTTCAGATTGTGCATGAGCGAGGACGGCGCCGAGGTCGGGTCGTTGGTTAGGAACACTGCGGCGCCGGGGACCCGCACCGGCTTCGACTTCTCGAGCATCTTGATGAGATCGGCCATGGGGATTGAATCCCGGTGAGTCTTGACTTGCAAGATGGCGCTCCCGCGCGACCAGGTCCACATCAATACGAACATGGCGCCGCCGAGCGTCAGCGGGACCCAGCCGCCGTCCAGGACTTTGTACAGATTGGCGATGAAAAAGCCGACGTCGATCGACAGAAACGCGCACACCAGCGCGAGCGCGCCCCACAGCGGCCAGCGCCACAGTTTCCAGACGACGAAAAACGACAGGGCGGTCGTCGCCACCATCGTTCCGGCGACCGCAATGCCATAGGCGTTGGCGAGCGCCTCGGACGAGCGGAACATCAGCACGAGAGCGAGCACGCCCAGAAGGAGGATGCGGTTGACGCGCGGAATGAAGATTTGCCCTTCCTGGGTGGACGAGGTGTGAATGATCTCGAGGCGTGGGAGGAGACCAAGCTGGATCGCCTGGCTGACCAAAGAGAAGGCGCCGGTGATGACCGCTTGGCTGGCGATTACCGTCGCGGCGGTTGAAAGTAAAATCAACGGCGCGAGGCCCCAGCTCGGCGCCAGCAGGTAAAACGGGTTTACGACCGCGCGGGGGTCTTTAAGGATTAAGGCCCCCTGGCCAAGGTAGTTGCAGATGAGCGCCGGGAGGACGATGAACAGCCAAGCCGCCTGGATCGGCCTGCGGCCGAAATGGCCCATGTCGGCGTAGAGCGCCTCGGCGCCGGTGACGGCCAGGAAAACGCTTCCGAGCACGACAAACCCCATCGTCCCGTGTGCGCGCATAAAGCTGAGACCCGGCATGGGGCTCAGGGCCTGCAGGATGCTCCACGCGCCGGCGATGTGGGTGACGCCGAGAGCGGCGTTGACCGCAAAGAACGTGGTCATAATTGGCCCGAAAAACGCCGCGACGCGGGCCGTTCCGCGGCTCTGCGCCGTAAACAGCAGCACCAGGATCACGACGGTCGCCGGCAGCACATACGGCGCGAGATCCGAATCGACCTGTTTCAGGCCTTCAAGCGCCGAAAGCACGGAAATGGCCGGCGTAATCATCGCGTCGCCGGAAAAGAGAGAGGAGCCGGCCACCCCGAGCACAAAGGCGATCGTCGACCTGCGGCCGAGGGCGCGCTGGGCGAGCGCTTTAAGCGATAGGATCCCCCCTTCGCCCTTGTTGTCGGCCTGCATCAAGAAGAGAACGTATTTCGCCGTCACGACGATCAGCAACGCCCAGATGATGAGGGAGACGACGCCGATGACGGTCTCAGGGCCGAACCCGGTCTCCTTGAACTGGCCAAGCGCCGTCTGGAGGGCGTAAAGCGGGCTGGTTCCGATGTCGCCGAAGACGACGCCGACGGATCCGAGGACGAGGATCCAGAAACTGCCGGTTGAGTGAGCGCCGTGGCCTGTCTCGGCGGTCAAGGTCGAAGGCGACGGGGGCCCCTTCGCGACGTGATCGGACATGAAGAAACCTCGGGGCCGCCGGCCTTCGCCGGGACCGTCAAAACGGCGCGTGTCTATACTCTTCCGCCCCACGCGCTGGAAAGGGGACGACGCGTCCGCCCTTTGGCCAAGCGCGATCGCTCAGGGCCCGTTCCGCGCAGACTCGACGTGGGCAGCGACGAGTTCCGCGAATACATCCGGCCGTTCGATGCTGGGGATATGGCCCGCCCCGGTAACGATCTCAAGGCGAGCGCCCGGAATAAGAGCCGCCGTTTCGCGGACGAGATCGACCGGAGTCGAGCCGTCCTGGTCGCCGACGACGCACAAGGTGGGCGTCTTGATGGCGCCCGTATAGGGACGCAGATCGGCCTGCTTCAAAGCGCCGCAGGCCGCCAGATAACCCTGTTTCGGCGTCCGCGTCAGCATGCAGCGCCAGCCGGCAAGGTCGTCCGCGCGGTTCGCCCGGAAGCCCGGCGTGAACCAGCGCTCAAGAATGGCGTCGGCGATGGCCTCGATTCCGCCGCGCTCGACCTCGGCGATGCGCGCCTCCCAGGACTGGTCGGTTCCGATCTTGGCCGCGGTGTCGCTCAGCACCAGAGCTTCGAACAGGTCGGCGCGCCGGCGGTAGAGCTCCTGGGCGATCAGGCCGCCGATCGAAAGCCCGACGATTGTCGCGCGGGTGACGCCGAGCCTCTCCAGGAGGCCTTTGAGGTCGGCCGCGTAGTCGGCCATATCGTATCGGTCTGGGCCGGAATCGGAGAGACCGTGCCCCCGCTTGTCATAACGGATGATGCGGAAGTCGCGGGCCAGGATGGCCGCAACCTCGTCCCAGATGCGGAAATCGGTCCCGAGCGCATTGATGAGCGCGATGGCCGGCGCGTCTCGGGGCCCCTCCTCGCGGTAATGGACGACGCCGCCGTTGACCCTTGCGAAACCCATGTTCCGGCTCCCTGTCGCGATTTCGTGAAGCCTCGTCTAGCCGAACCCGCCGGCCCGGCCCAAGTCGGCCATTTTCTGCGCACGAATCGGGCCTTACGGAATGGCCCGCCCCTCCTTTCGGCGGCGACAGGATCATTCGGCGATCGAAAGGGAGATCGGCGAGCCGCTGAGCGGCTTCGGCAGGACGACCACATCGTCCAACGATTGCACTTGCGACCAAGGCGTTCAACGTCTCGGACCGCGAACAGTGGCCAAGGCAACACGCCTCGCTTCTCGACTACCTGCTGAAGTTCAAAGCCGCGTTCCAGGGCCGCGTCAGCGCAAGGACATACAGTCTTCGCTGCGCTCGCAATGACGGGAGGCGCTCTCAGCTGATATTCACGGTGCTTCCGCCGCTCGCTTGGCCGACCTTGTTAAAGTCGCCGACGACGTTTGCGCTCTGCGTCGACAGCGACGCGCCGTGCTTTTGCAGCATCTCTTCGAGCGCCTTGGCCGCGTCCGGGTCGGCCTTGAGCGCCTTGGTCAGCGCGGCCTGCAAGGCCTGCATGTTCTCGGGCTCCTGCGGAGCCTTCTCCGCCTCTTCGACGGCCGCGGCGCCCAGCGGGCTGACCAGTTTGCCCTTGATCCATCCCCAGGCGGATTTGCCGGCCTCGCCCGCCGCGCCTTTGGCCGCCTCCTTGCCGAGACTGATCAGATAGGGCGCGACGAACGATACGGCGGCGGCGGCGAGCGTGGCGGGGTCCATGCGAAGCGTGTCCTTATCTCAATTGAGCGTTGTTTTCTGTTCGCTCGACGGACGAGGCGTCGATCGCCTTAAGAGCATCCTCGATCGGGCCGATCAGCGCCTCGTCTGGCTCGACGCCAAGGCTCTCTGCTAGATCAAGATACTGAACCAGCGATGTCGACATGCTATCGGCGTGCTCGGTTGGTGAGTTGAGGAAGGAAGGATTGAGGACTTCGACAGCTTCCTGAGCCGCTGCGAGTGCCTCATCGTTTGGCTCCCCGACCTCAAGCAGGGTTGCAGCTAGCGACGACAGCCACGCGGCCAGGGCGGAAATGAAGGCGGGGAATTTTGCAGCGGCCCGTCGGTGGGCTTCTACAGT
>DATJXI010000269.1:0-14157 GCA_035500275.1 Roseiarcus sp.
CGTCGTGATGCGCACGGCGTTGTTGGCCGAAAGATTGCCGTTGTACGTCCAGTCGATGAGGTTGTTGGAGATTGTGGTCGGGACGCTCGAATTGGTGACCCAGATCGCGTCGGAGTGGATGGCGCTGTAGCCGCCGCCCAAAAAATAATTGCCGGCGATGGTTCCGGTGGCGTCGACGGCGTCGCCCGAGGCGGCGACGAACTTGTTGCCGACAATCGTGTTCGACGAGGTCCCGGGCGTCACGATGAAGCCGGCGTGGGTGCCGTAGCCGCCGGTGAACGTGCTGTTCTTGACGGTCAGCCCGGTGTGGCCGGCGAATTCCTGCACCGCGTACCAGCCGGTCGTGCCGGAGAAGGTGGAGTTCTCGATGGTGACGTTGTCGGCTTTGACCGCGACCGTCGCCGTGCCGAAATTGTAGCCGCTGATGTCCGCGCCGTTCTGAACAATGTACACGGTGTTCAACGTGGGATTGTAGACAATCGGGGTTGCGTTCCAGGCAGTAGAGATAGAGGAAAGCCCCTTAAGCAAGGAAGGGTCGAGTTGGTTCCCCGCCGGCGTGTCGATGCCGGGCAGGACGGCGCCCGGATCGGCGTTCCGGAGCATTTGGAGTTCGGCGCTAGTCATCATGGGCTGTCTCCTTTGCCTGAGGCGACAACCGCAATAGCAACCTTAAGTTGTGCTCAAATCAACATCATCGCTAGAATTTGAGCCGCGTTCGGATTGTGCCGCTATGCATCAGAGTGCAGACCGATAACCTTGGGGCGGCAAATTATCTGACGCAGCGACCTTGCCGACATTGGCGGCGCTCAAAGCGTGGTCGATGGCCTTGCGCATGACGCTCGAGAACCCAAGGGCGTCGATGGCTTCCAGTCGGACCCAAAAAAGCCCCCCCGGCGCATGCGCCTCGAAAGCCGCGCCGTAGACCGTCAGGCTGAGGGAGAAGTGGCTGAACGCCTGGCGAACAGCTCCCGGAAGCTCCCGCCACAATGCAACCACCGGCGCGTCTACTGTCCAGGACCGACCCGGCCGCACCGCGGTCCACGACGTCCCAGGCAGTTCGACCGTCGACGGCAGCAGGCCCTGCGGCGGACGCCGACGGGCCAGAAACGCGCCATCGGCGCGCCTCGCGAAAAAGACCGCGCCGTATCGCGCCGGCTTCGCCTTTGCTTCAGCTCGGCGAGGGTAAACCTCGGGCGCCCCACTGCAAAAGGCGAGGCAATCTTCTTTGAGGGGGCAGGTTTTGCAGTCGGGCCCGCGCGGGCGGCAAATCGTCGCCCCAATGTCCATCAACGCCTGTGCGAAATCGCCCGCGCGGTCGTCGGGGGCAAGAGCCCGCGCCACGGATGCGACGGCGCTTTTTGCTTGCTTTACAGGCTCTTCGAGAGCGACCAGCCGAGCGAGAATTCGGGCGATGTTGCCATCGACAGGCGCGGCTCGACGGCCAAAAGCTATCGCCGAGATTGCCGCCGCTGTGTAAGGACCGACGCCGGGAAGAGACAAAAGGTCCGATTCGTCTGCGGGAAAGCGCCCGCCCCTCAATGCGATTTCCTTCGCGCAGGCGTGCAGATTGCGGGCGCGCGCGTAATAGCCGAGACCGGCGAAGGCGGCGATCACCTCCTCGCTCCGCGCCTCGGCGAGGTCCTCGACGGTCGGCCATCTCGCGACAAATCTGAGGTAGAAGGGAGCAGCGGCCGACGCTGTGGTCTGTTGGAGCAAGATTTCAGAAAGCCAGACGCGGTAAGGCTCCGAAACTTGGCCTTGCGGCGCCCGCCACGGAAGCGATCGGCGATGGCGGTCCCACCACCATAAGGTTCGCTCGACGAGCGCGTCGCGCTTTGCCTTTGAGCCAAGCAGGCTTACATTCGCGATCATGATCGTTCGTTTCGCTTCATCCTCATGACCATGAAGGCTCAGCCTCGCGGCGCCAAGCAGCTCGCCGCCTTCATGCCGGATATTATCGAGAAGGCCCTGATCGACCGCGGCATCAGCGAGGCGGTCCTCATCTCGGATTGGGCGGCCATCGTCGGCGAGCGCGTCGCGGGCTACGCCAGACCGATCCAGCTGCAGTGGCCGCCGCGGGCGCCCAGGCGAAGCCCGGACACGCCAACGGCGGGCGCCACCCTCGTTCTTCGAGTCGAAGGCGCTTTCGCGCTGGAGGCGCAGCATTGCGCGGCGAACATTATCGCACGCATCAACGGACGACTTGGCTGGCGCTGCATCGAGCGCATCGCCTTCCGGCAAGGGCCATTGCCCGCGCCGGCGATGAAAAGGGCGGGTCCGCCGCCGCCAACTTTGGAGGCAGAGGCGGAGGCGCGGCGGGCGGCAGAGGCTGTCGTGGACGCGGATCTGCGCACCGCTTTGGCGCGGCTCGGCGCGCGGGCCATCGACCGCTCCGCGGCGCAAACGCGCGGGCTCGCATGGGAAGGCTGAGCGCTTGTCCTCGCTCCACGCTCTGGTTGGCCGAAAAATCATTCGGATGAATGGCGCCGGCAACAAGATTCTCGTGCTCGACCTCAGGGGATCGACGGCCGCCCCGACCCCGGAGGACGCGAGGGCCATCCACCGCGCGTTGGGTCTCGACTACGACCAGATGATGACGCTCGCCGATCCGCAGACGCAGGGAACGGCCGCCTACGTGCGGATCTACAACAACGACGGCACCATTGCGGGCGCCTGCGGCAACGGAACCCGCTGCGTGGCCGATCGGCTGTGCCGCGAATATCAGGTCGATCATGTTGAGATCGAGACCGGGGCGGGGCTCATCCTTTGCGAGCGCGTCGACGTGAGTTCATACCGTGTCGACATGGGTCCGCCGCGGCTCGACTGGCGGTCCATACCGCTTGCGTGCGCCGTCGAGGATACGCGACGCGTCGAACTCACCTGGCCCGAAGGCGATCCGCCCGCAGCGCTCGGCCCCGCCTCTGCGGTCAACATGGGTAATCCGCACGCCGTCTTCTTCGTGTCCGATCTGGAGAAGCTCGACGTGGCGCAACTTGGCGCCCGCGTCGAAGTCCACCCGGTGTTCCCGGAGAAGGCCAACGTCACTTTCGCGAAGATTGAGGGGCGGAGCGAGGTCACGGCGCGCGTCTGGGAGCGCGGAGTCGGCCTCACGCTCGCGTGCGGATCCGCCGCCTGCGCGACCTTGGTTGCGGCGGCCCGCCTTGATCTCATGGACCGAAAAGGAACTGTTCGCCTTCCCGGCGGAGCTCTCACGATCGAATGGCGCGCCGACGATCACGTGCTCATGACCGGACCGGTCGAACTCGAGGCTGAGTTCATTCTTGACGATGCTCTCTTCGAAGCTCGCGCCCTCGGTTGACGCGCTGCCTCTGAAGCCGAGCAGCCGGGTCGACGCGGTCGATTGCGCACGCGGCTTGGCGCTCGTCGGTATGGCGTTCTACCACTTGAGCTGGGACCTCGCCGACTACGGTTTCATTCCGCCGACAGCGCCTTTCTCGCCGCCGATGCGCCTATTCTCGCATCTCGTGGCGAGCGCGTTTCTGGCGCTGGCGGGCGTGTCGCTCGCGCTTGCCCACCCCGTCAAGCTGAACGTGGCGGCGTTCTGGAGAAGGATCGCCCTTGTCGGGACCGCGGCCGCGCTCGTCTCCGCGGCCAGCTTCATGTTCGCGCCCGGGCAATTTATCTGGTTTGGCATTCTGCACTGTATTGCCGTCTCAAGCGTCTTGGCCCTGCCCTTCATTCACCCGACTGCGGCCGCCAGCTTCATCGCCGGCGCTGCGATGATCGCGTCTCCCGTTTTCTTCCAGTCGACGATATTCGATCCGCCCGCCCTCCTGTGGATCGGACTCGGTGACGCGCTGCCCAACACGCTCGACTGGCGCCCGCTGCTTCCGTGGGGAGGCGTCCTCTTGCTGGGACTTTCCGCCACCCGTTTCAGCGGCGTGCTCGAAAGGTTGACGTCGCCGTCGCGCTGGCGCGCGGGGCTGAAGTTGACGGCGGGACTTTGCTTCGCTGGACGGCACAGTCTTCCGATTTATCTTGTGCACCAGCCCGTGCTTATCGCCCTTGTCGCCGTTCTCGCGCACTCGGGTCCCGTCTCCCGAGCGATAGCGCCAATGCCGGAGCCAAGCGCCTTTCTCGCTGCATGCCAGCGTGCTTGCGAAAAAGGCGGCGGACGTGCGGACGCCTGCGAGATATCCTGCCGATGCGCCCTTGATGTGATGGAGCGGTCCGGCGAGGCAGATCGCTTCGGCGAAAAGGCGCGCGATGACGTTCGCGCCGCGGAGGTCAAGCGTCTTGTCCAGGCCTGCTTAGGACGATGATATCGATTGGCCCGTGCGACGTGACGGCGACGTCAGGACAGTTTCGAAAGACTGCGGGGGCCCCGGGATGAATTGTGCGCCGGAAGCCGGACTGAGAATGGGCCGCTGCAAGCCTCTTTGGGTCATGGAATCTAACGCCACCGCCTCAATCGTGCTACACGACGTAGAGAGCAGCGTTTTGTGCTGATAGGCTAGCGCTCGCACGAGCGTCTGACGAAAAAGATCCTGCGGCCCGGCCCGCCAATCGACGTAAGGCGTGTAGATGCCTCCAATCCACAAGCTGCTTGTCATCGACGACGACCGTGATGTCGCGGACAGCCTTGCCATGCTGATGGAAAGTTTCGACGCCGAAGTGCGCATCGCCTATGACGGGGCCTCGGGCGTGCGCGCCGTCGCCGACTTCAGACCCAAGATCGTTTTCATCGACATCCGCATGCCGGAAATGGACGGTTATGAAACTGCGCGCCGCATCCGGGCCAAACTCGGCGACCGCGCGCCGATGCTTGTCGCGCTTACAGGCCTAAGCGCAAATGGCGACCCTGGAAAGGGTGTGGAATCAGGTTTCGACTTCGCGTTAGCAAAACCGGTCTCGGCGGCCGCGATTCAGAAGATCTTACGCAGCGCTTCCAGCGCCCCGACTCGGGATGGGGCTGGCGCGGCCGGTGACTAGATTTACCCCTTGACCGCCCCGAACGTCAGGCCGCGCGCCAGGTAGCGCTGGACGACGAAATAGAAGATGACCGGCGGAATGATGCCGATCAGCGTGTTGACCGAGGCCTGGTTGAAATCGACGCCGCGCGTGGAGCGAGACGCAAGAATGAGAGCAGACCACGGGGCGGCCGCCTGAGAGGTCAATGCCGAAGCGAACAAAGCCTCGTTCCAGCTGAAGGCGAACACCAGGACCGAGGAGACAACGAGGCCGTCGAGCGAGAGCGGCAGGGCGATGAGCCAAAAAATCTGCCAGGGCGTCGCCCCCTCGACCTTGGCCGCGTCCTCGATCTCGGTGCTCACGTCGCGGAAGATGTCGCGCATGATCACGACGACGAAGGCGAGATTGAACGCCGAGTAGCAGAGGATGAGGCCGGTCCAGGTGTCGATCAGCCGTAGATACACCAAAAGAAGGTAGAACGGCGCGAGCACGACCGCCGGGGGCAGCACGCGCTGTGACAGGAACCACAAGGCGATATCGTTCGACTTGACGGAGAACTCGTAGCGCGCCAGGGCGTAGGCGGCCGGGACGCCGAGGATCAGCGAAAGAAGTGTAGTCCCCGCGCTCACCACGCAGCTGCTGATGAACGCGTTGGTGGTCTGCGGGTCGCTCAGCACCGTCCTCCACGAGTCGAGCGTCGGCTCGAACTGCAGGAACGGGATGAAGGCGTTGAGCTCGAACGTCTCAGTGAGCGTCTTGATCGAGTTGACCGCGGCCCAGAGGAACGGCACGAGGGTGAAGACCGAGGCGGCGATCAAGAGCGCGTAGATGAGGATGCGGGATCCGATTCCGGCTCGCGTCCAGAGGACGTTGATCATTGCGCAGACTCCCGATCCTCACGCCAGACTCTTGCGCATCTGCTTGAAGAACACGGCGATGACGACTGAGGCCAGGATGAGGTACACGATTCCCATGGCGGAACCCTTGCCGAAATCGAAGAACTGGATCGTCGTCAGATAGTCCATGGCGCTGAAGGTCTGCGTGCTGGCGCCCGGGCCGCCCGAGGTCAGCGCGAACGGGATGGCGAAGACCTTCAGGCACTCGACCGTGCGCAGGAGCACGGCGATCGTGATCACCGGCCAGGCGAGCGGGATCGCCAGGTGCCACATCACCTGCCAGTGGCTTTTCGCGTCGAGGACCGCGGCGTCGTAGAGGTCGCTCGGGATGCCGGAGAGGCCCGCGAGCACGATGATGAAGATGAACGAGGTCCAGCGCCAGACGTCGAGAAGGATCGCGCCGGCGATCCCGCCGTAATCGGTCGACATCCAGGGGACGTGAAGGCCGAGCGCATTCAGCGGCACGGCGATGAGCCCGCCCTGGTCGGTGAAGAAGGTGACGCCCAGATAGCCGATCGCCACTTCGAGGGTGAACAGCGGCGAGCCGATGATCGTGCGGAACGTTCGGGTTCCCGGAGCGTGGAGATTGACCAGCCACGCCGCGAGAAAGCCGAGCACCAGTTGAATGGGGACGGCCACCACGACGAAGATCACGGTGACCATAATAGCGTGCCAGAATCGATAGGAGGTGAGAACGTCGACGTAATTGGCGAACCCGACGTAGCCAGTGATCCCTTCGCCCAGCACGTAATTGGCGAAGCTGTAGCGGATCACCGAGATCAGCGGGAAGAACGTGAACGCGATCACCCAAATAACCGCGGGCATGAGCAGCGCGTATTTGAACGCGCCGCCGGTTTCCAGACGTCGAACCCGAGCCGCCGTCGCCATCGCCTCCTCGTTCCTCCCGAACTTGAAGGGGCCCGCGACGAACGGACGCGGGCCCTTTTGCTTAGGTTCGCTCAGGCGAACGACGCCTGGTACAGCGTCTTCTGTTTGTCGCGACCGTAGCGATCGGTAATTTTCTCCCATGCCGCCGCGGTGGCGTCGAGCGCCGCCTTCGCCTGCATCTGGCCGCCGAGCACCGCCGAGACGTTGACGTCGAGCTCGTGCCAATATTCCGCCGCGCCGGGGATGCGCAGGTATTCCTGCTGAACCGGAGCGGACACTACGGCGTAGTAGCCCTTGAGATACTCGACCGCGTCGTCCTCGTTCCAGCCAAGCGCCTTCCACTCCTCGACATTCCCCGTCCCGACCGGCGGGAAGTACTGGAACTTCATACCGGGCTGCACGCCGGTGAAGCCCTGGGTGACATTGAACATCGCGTTCTTCTTGTTTGCCATGAAGGCGAGGAAGTCGTAGGTCGCTTCCTGCTTCTTCGACAGGCGCGAGATGACGCAATGCCAGGAACCGCCGTTGGTGTTGCCGACCTGGTTGAGGTCGTATTTCTTCCATTGGCCGGTGATCGGGTTGAAGGCCTCGGTCGTCCCGGGCAGCGGCGCCGCGCCCATCTTACCCTTCACCTTTGAGGTCTTGGGGTCCTGCGCGAATGTCGGCAGGTCGCCCCAGGTCGGCTCCGTCGCCGAGTGTCCGGCGAGGAACAGGTTCCACCCTTGCGCGAGCGTCCAGCTGATCTCCTCCTTCGGGCCGTTGGCGAGGAACTTCACATAGTCTTCGAGCGCCTTGACGTGACCCTCGGAGTTGATCAGCGGCTTCATCGTATCGGGATTGAAGAAATAGTACTTGTTGTCAGACGAGACGATGAAAGGCGCCGAGAGCGTCAGGAAGTGGAAGAAGCCCTGCTCGTTGACCTTGGCGTGAAGCGAAATGCCCCAATCGTTCTGGCCGTCGCCGTTCCAGTCCCAGCCGGTGAAGAAGTCGGCGATATCATGATATTCCTTGGTCGTCTTCGGAGGCGCCGGAAGGTCGTAGTTGTATTTCGCCTTGAACTTGTCCTGAAACTCCTTGTTCGCGAAGGCGTCCTTTCGGTAGTAGAGAATCTGAGCGTCGGCGTCGAACAGAACGCCGTACAACTTGCCGTTCCACGAGTATAGCTTCCTCATCGGCGGAAGGAACTGGTCAGGATCCCAGTAGGGGGTCCTCGGATTCCCGATGAACTTCTCGACCGGAACGATGTAGGGGTCCTTCGGAACGAAGAAGTCGCCGTAGAACCAGGCGCCAGTCATATAGGTGTCATACTTGCCCAATCCGCTTGCGAGGTCGGAGAAGATCTGCTGATGCAGCGTCTCGATCGGCACTTCGGCGACATTCACCTTGCCGCCGGTCACCTCCTCCCAGTGCGGCACATGATATTTCAGGCCGTCGCCGACCGTCGCCTTCAACACCATCACGTTGATGGTGGTTCCTTTGTAGGGCTTGGTCTTGAGGAAGGCGACGCGCTCGGGCGTGATTGGGGATTCGTAGGGGGAGACGGGATCGGAATCGATCAGATTGGCCGCCGCGCGCGAGGGCTGGGTCAGCTTCGCCAGGACCGCTGCTGACAGGCCGAGCTGCGCGCCGCGCACGATGAACTGGCGCCGGCTGATGTTGCCGCGCACAAAGTCGCGCACGACCTCGCCGAATTTTCTGTCGTCGTAACGATTGGTCATTTGTTTCCTCCTCATCTTGGTCGCGGCCGGTTGAAGCCTGGCCTGACGCGCATGTACCCGCCCAGGCGGTCTTGCAGAACCGACAGCTCGGCAGGATAGCCAGTCCGGGCCGGCCCTCGATAACGCGTCGGAGGCTTATCGCCCCTCGCTCAGAACCAGCCGCGATGCAGCGAAAGCTAGACCTCGATTTTTGGCCGGTCAACCAGCGGTTTGAGGCGGAACTGGATTTGCGATGTGGACAGTTGACGGTCCGCGGTGCATCAATCGCCGAAACCGCGGTAGCGTAGTTGGAACCCAATCCGCGGGCGTGCCCGGGAGGTCAGCTGAGGTGACGAAAGTCGAACTCCGTCACGTAGGGAAGCGGTTCGGCGATTTCGTCGCCGTCGAAGACTTTTCGCTCACCGTCACCGACGGCGAGTTCATAGTCTTCGTCGGACCGTCCGGATGCGGCAAGACCACCACGATGCGGATCATCGCAGGGCTGGAGGTCGCGACCGACGGTCAGGTCCTGTTCGACGGCAAGGACGTGACCGACGAATTGCCGCACGACCGAGATGTGGCGATGGTGTTCCAGAACTATGCGCTGTTCCCGCACCTTAATGTCTTTTCGAACATGGCCTTCGGCATGCGACTCCGGAAGGTTCCCAAGGCGGAAATCGAGCAGCGGGTGCGCAAGACCGCGCAATTGCTCGGCATTGAGGGGACGCTGCAGCGGCGGCCGAAGGAACTGTCCGGCGGCCAACGACAACGCGTCGCGCTCGGGCGCGCCATCGTGCGCGAGCCGCGCGTCTTCCTGATGGACGAGCCTCTTTCCAATCTCGACGCGGCCCTGCGCATGGAGACGCGCGCGGAAATCATCAAGCTCCAGGAGCGTCTCGGGGTCACCACCTTCTACGTCACGCATGACCAGGTCGAGGCGCTCAGCATGGGCGACCGCATCGTCGTCATGCGCGAGGGCCGCATTCAGCAGGTGGGCAGTCCGACGGAGCTCTACGAGCGGCCGGCGAATGTCTACGTTGCGGGCTTCATCGGCAGTCCGCCGATGAATTTCCTCGAAGGGCGCGTGCGGGCGGATCGCGTCGTTCTGCCGGCGGAGCAGGCGACGCTGCACATGAACGGCGCCGCGCGGGAGGCGCTGGCGAACGCCGCGGCTGGCGAAATCATGGTCGGCGTGCGTCCCGAACATATCGTATTTTCAGACAAGGCCGCGGAAGGCGGCGCCTTCAGCGTCGTCACCGCCGTCGATACGGTCGAGCCGCTCGGCCACACAACGCTGGTGCGCACGAGACTGGCGTCCGGCCGCGTGATCAACGTGCTGCTCGCCGGCAAGGTGCGGCTGAAGGAGGGACAGCCCGTTTACGCCACTTTTCCGCCGAGCCGTGTCTACCTCTTCGAGAAGAAGAGCGAACGGTCGCTGCTTGGCATCAGCGAATAGATCAAGTGCCGCTCGCGCCTGTTCCGGAGATGGCGAGACGAGCCCGCGAAAACGGATATGCGATCGGATATTTTGAGAGCTGGAATCTCGAGTCGCTTTACGGAGTGGTTGAGGCCGCCGAGGAAGCGCGCGCGCCGGTCATCATTGGCTTCAACGGCGAATTCCTCAGCCGTTCCGAGCGGCTCGGCGCCGAGCGCCTCTCCTGGTATGGCGCGCTCGGCGGAGCCGCCGCGGCCGACGCAAAAGTCCCGTGTGGATTTATCTTCAATGAATGCCCCGACGACGCATGGACGCGCGCTGCGGTGACGGCCGGCTTCAATCTCGTGATGCCCGCCGACGCAACGGCAACCTATGAGTCGTATCGGAATCGCGTGAGCGAGCTTGTCCAATACGCGCATGTGCGCAGGGTCGGAGTCGAAGGCGAGCTCGGCGAGCTTCCTTCCGAAGTTCCCGCTTTTTCGCACCGGAGCGGCGAGAAAACTGATCCCGCTCTCGCGCGCGATTTCGTAGCGGCGACAGCGGTCGACCTGCTCGCGGTCAGCGTCGGCAACGTTCATGTGTTTTTGTCCGGCCGGAAAAGTCTCGATCTCGCCCATCTTGAAAAGATCCGCCGGTCCGTGGATGCGCCTCTCGTGCTGCACGGCGGCACCGGCATCGCCGACGACTCCCTGCGCGGGGCGATTGCGCTCGGCGTCGCCAAGGTGAATTACGGCACCGCTCTGAAACAGCGCTACATCGCGGCTGTGCGAAGGGCGCTCGCCGCGGAGGAATCGAACCCGCACGCCTTGCTTGGGATGGGCGGCCCGGAGGACGTGATGATCGCGGGGCGGCGGGCGGTCCGCGAAGCGGTCCTCGAGCGCATGCCGGCGCTCGGCTGCGCCGGAAGGGCCTAAAACATGGCGGAAGTCGGGTGCGCGGGAATTCTGGTGGCGGACATGCTCTGCGGCCCGATGAACGCGCTGCCGAAACCCGGCGAGCTCTTGACCGTAGAGGACATCCCGGCCAAGGCCGGCGGCTGCGCGGCCAACGTCGCAATCGGTCTTGCGCGGCAAAACATAACCGCCTCAGTCGTCGGTTGCGTCGGGAAGGATATCGCCGCCGAGATTCCGCTTACGGCGCTCCGCGAGCACGGGGTCGACTGCTCGAAAGTCGCGCGGGTCGACGCGACGCCGACGAGCAAGACGGCGATCCTGCTCGTCAGCGGCGAGGACCGGCGCTACATTCATTCGTTCGGCGCCAACTCCGCGCTTACGGTCCATCACATAGAGCGCGATTGGCTGGCCGGTTTGCGCGTCTTCTATCTCGGGGGACTGTTCGTGCTGCCGGGCTTGGCGACCGACGAGCTCGTCGATCTGCTCGCCTTCTGCCGCCGCTCCGGAATTGTCAGCGTAGTGACGGTCGCCGTGCCCGAGCCGTTCGGCCGGCGGGACGACCTTGCGAAGCTCTTGCCGATGATCGACTATTTCCTGCCTAACGACCATGAGGCGCGCCTGTTCACTGGGCGAGACGACCCGGTGGAGCAGGCCGCCGCTCTCGTCGACTCCGGCGCGGGGACGGCAATCGTCACCTGCGGCGGGCGCGGCGCGGTCGTCGCACGTGACGGCAAGCGCTGGCGCTGCGGCGCCTTCGACATGCCGATCGTCGACCCCTCGGGATGCGGCGACGCCTTCGCGGCCGGCGTCATCACTGGGATCGTCCGCGGCTGGGACATTCCTCGCTTGCTGGGTTACGCGTCCGCCCTCGGCGCGTCGGCCGTCCGGGCGGTCGGCACGACCGACGGCGTCTTTCGCGCCGAGGAAGCCAAGGCTTTTGTCGCCAAGAACGCGCTCGCCATGGAGGAATGGTTTGCGGATTGAGGTCAAGATGCCGGACCTCGCGGCGACCGAGGGCTCGGATATTCTCGTGAAGCGTTGGCTCATACCGGTCGGGTCGCCGGTCAAGCGAGGCCAACCTCTGCTCGAGGTCGAGACGGACAAAGCGACGATGGAGGTGGAATCGGTTGCGACGGGAGTCCTGGCCGAGACGCGCGCGCGGCCCGACGTCAAGGTCGAGGTCGGCGAGGTCATCGCGACGATCGAGACGAATCCGTGACCCGCGTCGCACACGCCGATTTCCGCGCCGAGTTGCTCGACCGCATGATTCGCATCCGCACATTCGAGGAAGGCGTGCGGTTCCTTTTCCTGGAAGGCGCGATGCCCGGCACGATTCACCAATGCCAGGGACAGGAGGCGACCGCGGTCGGCGTCTGCGCGGCGCTGAGGGCGGACGATTTCATCACGTCGACATTTCGCGGTCATGGGCACGCCCTCGCGAAGGGCCTTACCGAGCAGCAGCTCCTTGACGAGTTGTTCGGCGCCTCGACTGGTTGCTGCGGTGGCAAGGGCGGCTCGATGCACATAGGCGACATGTCGAAGGGCATGGTTCCGGGCATCGCCATCGTCGCCGGCGGCGTTCCGCTGGCCGCCGGCATGGCGCTCGCGTTCAAAATGCAAAAATTCGATCAGGTCGTCGCCTGCTTCTTCGGCGACGGCGCCGTCGCCGAAGGCGCGTTCCACGAGGGGGTCAACATGGCGGCGATCTGGAATTTGCCGGTCATCTTCGTCTGCGAGAACAATCTCTACGGGGCCTCGACCCGCGTCGACCTCGTCATGAAGATCCCGCGCATCGCCGACCGCGCCGCCGCTTATGGGTTCGTCGGCGACACCGTGGACGGCAACGACGTCGAAGCCGTCTTCGCGGCGGCTCAATCCGCGGCGAGGCGTTGCCGCGAAGGCGAAGGTCCGGTTCTGCTCGAGCTCCTCACCTATCGCCAGACCGGCCATTCGCGGCGCGATCCGCGCGCCTACCAACCCGAGGCCGAGCGCAAGGAATGGGTGGCGCGCGACCCGATCGAAACCTTCGTCGCCCGTCTAAAAGAAGAGGGCGTCTTGGACAACGCCGCTGTCGAGCGCATGCGGGCGGAAGCCGCTCAGCGCTTCAACGAGGCGGTTGAACGCGCGCGCTCAGCCCCGCTACCTTCGAAAGACGATCTCGAAACTGACGTCTTCGCGCCCGAGGCGACGGCGTGAGACGCCTCGGCGTCGCGGAGGCTCTGCGGGAAGCCATCGCCGAAGAGATGGAGCGCGATCCGAGCGTCTTCTGCATCGGGGAGGACATCGGCGTGCCTGGCGGCTGGGGCGGCGCTTTCACCGTGACGCTCGGCCTCGAAAAGAGATTTCCCGATAGGATCGTCAACACGCCAATCGCCGAACTCGGCTTCTTCGGCGTCGCCGTCGGCGCCGCAATGATGGGCATGCGGCCGATCGTCGACGTGCAATACGGCGACTTCCTGTTCCTCGCGAGCGACCAGATCATCAACAACGCCGCCAAGCTGCGCTACATGTCCGGCGGGCAGATTCGCGTGCCGATGGTCATGCGCGCGCCGGTCGGAGCGACCGGCCGAGGCGCGCAGCACGCGCAGAGCATGGAGCGCTATTTCGCCGGCGTCCCGGGCCTCAAGATCGTCGCTCCGTCGAACGCCCACGACGCCAAGGGGCTGCTCAAGGCCGCCGTGCGGGACGACAATCCGGTGATGATCTTCGAGCACAAGCTGCTCTACGGGGCGAAAGGCGCGCGCGCCGAACCCGGGGCGCTCGACGCGACCAGCGATATTCCGGACACGGACTATCTCGTTCCGTTGAACGCCGCGTCGATCGTGAGGCCCGGCCGCGACGTCACGATCTTCGCCTGGCTCCTCATGGCGCATTTCGCCAGGCAGGCCGCCGAGCGGCTCGCGGAAGAGGGGGTTGCGGCGGAGGTGGTGGACGTGCGCGCTTTGGCGCCGCTCGACTGGGCGACGCTGGAAGCGTCGGCGCGCAAGACCGGGCGGGCCCTCATTGTCGAGGAAGGGCCCAAAACAGGCGGCGTGGGCGCGGAAATCGCCGCCGGACTCGCCGAGCGTATAAATGGATTGCGTGCAGCGCGCGTCGCCTCGCCCGATGTGCCTGTCCCCTTCTCGCAGCCGCTGGAGAACGCATACCGGCCGGGCGTCGCGCGAATTGTCGCCGCTGCTCGTCGCCTTTGCGGCGTCCCTAGTTGAAGCTCCCCCCGTGAGCGCGCGCCACATCATCGCCTTCGACGCTGGCGGCACGGCGGTCAAAGCCGCGATCTATGACGCACGCGGCTGCGAGCTCGCGGTGGCGACCCGAGCGATGCCGCCGCTGCATCCGGCGCCGGGCTTTCTCGAGCGCAACCCCGAGGCCATGTGGTCGGCGATCTGCGACATCGCGCGCGAGGTCGTGAGGTCGGC
>DATJXI010000270.1:0-14117 GCA_035500275.1 Roseiarcus sp.
GTCCCCTGAAAGGCCCTAAGCGTCCGGCGCGCTCGCTCCGACGGAAAAGAAGACAAATCCTTGCATCTTCCGAGAACCAGCAGTATCATACGGTTTTTCGGAAACGACAGACCGCGGTCGAGCCCAGTCTCATGGACAACGCCAGGAAGAATAAGGCGGCGCAGCTCAAAGGAGGCGGACACTACGCCGACGAAGAGCGAGCCGGGCTTTGGCCGCGGGGGGAAGAATTTTTTCGCCCGATTCCGGCGTAACCCTCTGAAAAGGCTCGATCCCGGCGCAAGTTTTCCGCATTTTTTCGCGTCTTTTCCGCCTCCGCGAAGGCGACAAAATGCGAAAAGACGCGACTTTTTGCGCCGGCGCCTCTCCAGCGCGGGGCCTTAAAAGAACGAAGATTAGGCGTGGAATAGGGCGCCGGCCTCCCTCCTTGCGAAAGGGGGAGGGACCGGCGGGCCCTCGCAAAAGCCGTGATTCTCACCGCGCCGCCAGCGCCAGCGCTCTCGCATAGACCCGCCTCCTGGGCAGGCCGTGCCGGGCGGCGACCGAGGCCGACGCGTCCTTGATCGAAAGGGTTTTTAGCGCCGCCTTAATCTCGGCGTCGAGGTCGGCGTCCGAAATCGCCGCGCGCGGGTCGGCCGCCCCGACGAGGATGACGATTTCGCCCTTCGGCGGGCCCAAGGCGGCGTATTCTTCGGCGAGCGCGTCGAGCCGGCCGCGCCGGACCTCCTCGTGCAGCTTCGTCAGCTCCCGCGCGACCGCCGCCGGGCGCGGCCCAAGCTCGGCCGCGAGATCGGCCAGCGTTTCCGCAAGCCGGCTCGGCGCCTCATAGAAGATGAGCGTGCCGGGGACGGCGGCGAGGGCATTGAGCCGCTCGCGCCGGGCCGCGCTCTTCGCCGGCAAAAACCCCTCGAAGAAGAACCGGTCGGTCGGCAGGCCGGCGACGCAAAGCGCCGCGAGCGCCGCCGACGCCCCCGGCGCCGCAGTGACCGCGAAACCCGCCGCAATCGCCTCCGCGACCAGCTTGTAGCCGGGATCGGACACAAGCGGCGTGCCGGCGTCGGAAATGAGGGCAAGCGCCTCGCCCTGCGAAAGGCGTCGCAGCGCCACCGGCCGCGCCTGAGCCGCATTGTGCTCGTGATAGGGCCAGACCGGCGTCCTGATCCCGTAGTGAGACAGAAGGGTCCGGGAGACCCGCGTGTCCTCCGCTAGGACCGCGTCGGCGCCGGCGAGGATCGCGAGGGCGCGTAGGCTAATGTCCGCGAGGTTGCCGATGGGCGTCGCAACCACGTAAAGCCCAGGGTCGAGGGGTGAGGCGGGGACGGTCGCTCCGCCGACGAGGAAGCTTCGCTCTTTCGCGGCGCTTCCGGCGTCGTCTCGTTTGGGCGCCTTCGTCATGGCCGGGGCTCGGCCTCTCATCGCCGTTTAGGACAGAGTGCGGCGCCGACGACATAGCCAACCGCGGCCGGAAATGCCAGAATCTGACGGGATCGACCGCGGGCGTGCGGGGCCAGGAAACGGCGCTTGGGCCATGGGACCCGAGGGCGCCGGGAGAACGTAATGAAGGACGCGCTTGTCACGGTTCAACTGCGCGGGGCGCTCACCCGGCGCGCGCTGCTCGGCGGCGCCGCGTTCACGCTCGCCGGCTGCAATTCGAACTTCGACCTTGCCGGCATGGGCTCGCCGCCGCCTGCGCCGACCCCGTCGGCGCCGGCGGCCGGACCACTGGTTGGCGAAACCCTCGGAACGGGCCCGACGCGGGTCGGCATGATTCTGCCTCTGACCCAGAACGGCGCCCCGAGCCCGGTCGGCGTCTCGATGCGCAATGCGGCCCAGCTCGCCGTCGACGAGTTTGCCGGGACGTACGTCACCCTCATGATTCAGGACGACCGGTCGACTCCGGACGGGGCGGCGCAGGCCGCCCAGGCGGAGCTCGGGGCGGGCGCCGAGCTTTTATTGGGGCCGGTCTACGCCAACGACGTGCGCGAGGCGGCCTCGGTCGCCAAGGCGGCGGGGAAGCCGATCATCGCGTTCTCGACCGACGTCAGCGTCGCCTCTCCCGGCGCCTATCTCCTGTCGTTCCTGATCCAGGGCTATGTGGACCGGATCGCCCAGTTCGCCGCGTCCCGAGGCAAGAGGTCGTTCGCAGTGATGGCGCCGCAGAGCGAGTACGGCAACATCGCGGTCGCCGAGTTCCAGCAGGTGGCCGGCAACCTCAACGCGCCGGTCGTGGTGGTGGCCCGCTACGCGCCGGGCCAGCCGCAGAGCGCCGCGCAGGAAATCGCGGCCGTCGGCGGCCGGATCGACGCCCTGTTCATCCCAGAGGCGGCCGAGGGGATGCCGGCGGTGGCGAGCGCGCTCGGCGCGGCCGGCATCAAGACGCAGCTCCTCGGCACGGGCGTTTGGAACGACGCCCGCGTGCTCCGCCTGCCCCAGATGCAAGGCGCCTGGTTCTCTGCGCCCGACAACGCCGGCTTCAACGCCATGGCGCGGCGCTACAAGGCCAAGTTTGGCGGCGAGCCGACGCGGCTTGCGACGCTCGCCTACGACGCGGTGACGCTGGCGGCGGCGCTCTCTAAGAGCCCCGACCGGTTCAGCCAGCGGGCGCTGACCAGCGTCTCGGGCTTCAGCGGCGCGGACGGCGTCTTCCGCTTCCGCGCTGACGGGACCAACGAGCGCGGCCTTGCGGTGATGGAGATCGACAACAACGCCGCGGTGGTGATCAGCCCGGCGCCGCGCAGCTTCGCGGCGGGCTGAGCGCGCAGGAGAGCGCTGCAGTTCGCCCTACACCGCCTTTGTGCTAGAAAGTTGCGGCGCGGCCAGCGGGTCTGCCGCGACCGGGGCTTTTTGAAAGCGGGGCTTCCTTGTTCGAAAATACGCCGTTGGCGAGACGCCTCTGGACCGGCCTCGATGACGAGCATCTCGCCAGCATCGGCTTCGTCAACTTCGCCTGGAACGCGCTTGAGCGGAAGTTTTCCTCCCTCGTCTGGGTCGCCGGCGGATGGACTCAGGAGATGGGCGAGGTTGTGATCGCCAGCATGGGCAACATCTCTCTGGTGACGCTTTTCATCAATCTTCTCAAGCAGGAGCTCAAGAAGCGGGACGACCGCCGGATCTGGCGGCAGGGATCGCAGACGGGCCTGCTCTTCGACGACATCCGCGCCGCCCGCAACGACGTGATCCACTGTTTCTTCCTCTGCGACCCGACGACCGGCGTCGAGGGGTATTTCAAGCCGTCGGCGCGCAAGAGCACCTCCGGCGAGGCCGAATTGCGCACGGTCGCCATGGACCGAAGCGACATCGACGAACTTTGCCTCGCCATTTCCGACTGCTACGAGTCGATCGACGATCTGATCCTGAAGATATGGTTCAGGCGGCGCCTGCTCGGCGGCGCGCCGAACGCGTCCGAGGAAGCCTACGACAAGGCGGTGCACGGCTGGCAGGACCCGCCGTTCGATATGAGTCGCCTAAGGTCCTATCGCGAGAAGTGCGCGAAAGCCGCCCGCCGGTCGGATGCGAAGGCCGGAGACGGGCGCTCAGCCGAGACGCAATCCGCGAAAGCAAAGCCGATCGTCGATCCGTCCAACCCCCCCCTCACTGAGGGGGGCTCGACTTCGGCGGGGAAAGCCCTTCATCCAACAACGGCCGCGAGCGATTCTTTCTAGGCGGCGCCTCGCCGCCTAGGCGCGCGTCCGCCTGGGTTCTGAGCGTTCACTCGGTCTACGAGGGGCGGGGGATGAACTTGGGGTCGCGCTTCCTGAAGGTTCGCCCGATCCCACGCCCCGGAAGCTCAACACTGGAAGAAAATTTTGTATAGGCTCATGTTCGCGCCGGACCATTGAACGGGAGAGCGCCCATCCTTGGCGCAGTGGCGGGGGTTCTCCCAATTCTACAGTTTTCCTTCCTCGCTTCTTCGGTTGCGATGACAACGAGGCGTGATTACCCTTGCGATTGCTTTGGCTAAGGTGGCTCGATCTGAGTTGCAGGAGGAAACGATGAGAAATGTTTGGTCGTTGTCGATGTTGGCCGCGATTGTCGCCCTCGCAAGCGTAGCTCACGCTCAAATGAAGCTGCCCGAACTCAAAAAGCAGTCAACTGCGCAGGCTGTCCTTGATGAGCATTTGGCGGCGCTTAACGCCTGCGACTGGAACCGGCTGCTGGCGCAATACCCCGACGACGTGCAGATCAATCTACCAAACGGAACGATCGTAAAAGGCCGCGCGGCGATTGGCGATATGTTTGCTGGGTTCTGCAGGGACCCCAAGGATGGGGGCCTCAAGGGGATTCACTTTGAAGCCGAAAACAGCACGGCGATCGGAAACACGTTCGCAACGCAGTGGGTCGCGACCGTGCCATTCCTTGCTGAACCCTACCGCGGTTCCGACGCCTATATCACCAAGGACGGATATATGCGGGCCATGGTCTCGACGTTCGACTGCGCGGCGTTGAAGCTGAAGAAGTAGTCTTCGATACCGTCACAAAGTCATCTGCGTCTGCGTGACGAGGGCGACGAGCTTTCCGTCTTCCGACTCCACACGCGTCTGCCAGACCTGGGTACGCCGGCCGCGATGCACAACCGCGCATCTGCCGACAACGATCGTCCCGACGGGCGCGCCGCCGACGAAGTTGGTCTTGCTTTCAAGCGTCGTCGTGCCCTTTGCGCCTTCGGGGAGGCTGACGAAGGACGCGGCGCCGCCGAGCGAGTCGGCGAAGCTCATGATCGCCCCGCCGTGCGCGAAGCCGCCGAGGGTGCAAAGATCTGGACACACGGTCATGCGCGCCTCGACTGCGTCCCGAGTCGCGCTCACGTATTCGACGCCGATAAGCTCGGCGAAGGGCAGCGGGTTGTCGTTGAGCTTGTTGACGAGCGACATCGGTGAAGCCTCCACAGGGTTAGCGTTGCATGCGGTCGGGTCTTAACGATAGGCCTCGCCGCGGGCCGGCGCGGACTTGCTATATGACAGCCCCATGCGCCCCTCCATCCTCGATCCCCTGTTCGCGCCCGCGAGCGCGCTCCCGGGAGTCGGCCCCAAGAACGCAAAACTCTTCGACCGGCTGCTCGACAAGCCGCAAGGCGCGCGGGTCGCGGATGTGCTGTTCCACCTGCCCTACGCGGCCCTCGACCGGCGCGCGCGGCCGAAAATCCGCGAGGCGGTTCCGGGGACGATCGTCACGATTGAAACGACGGTGACCGAGCACCACGAGCCGGGCTTCCGCTCGCGCGCGCCGTTCAAGGTGCTGGTCGAGGATGAAACTGGGGACGTCGAGCTTGTCTTCTTCCTCGCCAATCACGAGTGGGTGCGCTCGCGCCTGCCGATAGGCGCCAAACGTTGGATTTCCGGCAAGCTTGAATTGTGGGACGGCCGGCGGCAGATGGTCCACCCGGATCGAGTCATGACGGCGGAAGAGCTCGCGCGGCTGCCCTCGGTCGAGCCCGTCTACGGCCTCACCGAGGGACTCTATCAGCGCACGGTCGCGCGCGCCGCCGAGGCGGCGCTGAAACGGCTGCCGAACATGCCGGAATGGATCGGCCCCGAGGCGCTGGCGCGCCTCAACCTGCTCGGCTTCGCCGAAGCGCTCGGCCTCATGCATCGCCCGCAGAAGCCGGAGGACGTCGACCCCGCGGGGCCGGCCATGACGCGGCTCGCGTTTGACGAGCTCATTGCCAATCAACTCGCCCTCCTGCTCATGCGCGCGAAATTGCGGGTCATTTCGGGCCGGGCGCATGTGGCCGAGGGCGCGCTTGGGCGACGGCTGGAGGCTTCGCTGCCCTTTTCGCTGACGCGGGCGCAGCGACAGGCGATCGATGAAATTCGCGCCGACCTCAGGGCCGAGAAGCGCATGATCCGCTTGCTGCAGGGCGACGTCGGCTCGGGCAAGACTGTTGTCGCGCTCCTCGCCATGGCGGAGGTCGTCGAGGCGGGCCGGCAAGCGGCGATGATGGCGCCGACGGAAGTGCTCGCGCGCCAGCACTATGAGCGCATGGCGCCGCTCGCCGACAAGGTTGGCCTGCGCATGGGCCTGATGACGGGGCGCGACAAGCCCGCCGACCGGCGCGACTCCCTCGCGGCGCTCGCGAGCGGCGCTATCGACATCGCGATCGGCACGCACGCGCTCTTTCAGCAGAGCGTCTCCTTCGCCGACCTCGGCCTTGCGGTCGTGGACGAGCAGCAACGATTTGGTGTGCGCCAGCGACTTGCGCTGACCTCGAAGGGCGAGAGCGTCGATCTCTTGGTCATGACCGCGACGCCGATACCTCGCTCGCTCGTGCTTGCCTATTTCGGCGACATGGACGTGTCTGCCTTGCGCGAAAAGCCGCCGGGCCGGAGGCCGGTCGAGACGCGCGTCATGCCGATCGAGCGTCTGGACGAGGTCGTCGACGCCATGAGAAGAGCGTTGCGCGCGGGCGCGCGCGCCTACTGGATCTGCCCGCTGGTCGAGGAGAGCGAGGCGCTCGACGTGGCGGCGGCCGAGGAACGGGCGGAGGCGCTGCGATCGGTCTTCGGCGAGGCGGTCGGTCTCGTGCACGGGCGAATGGCGGGCGCGGACAAGGACGCGGCTATGGAGAAATTCCAGCGCGGCGAGACGAAGATCCTTGTCGCAACGACGGTCGTCGAGGTGGGCGTGGACGTGCCGGAGGCGACCATTATGATCGTGGAGCACGCCGAGCGCTTCGGCCTTGCGCAGCTCCACCAGCTGCGCGGCCGGGTCGGGCGGGGAAGCGAGAGCTCGAGCTGCCTCCTTCTTTACAAGGGACCGCTCGGCGAGGCGGCGCGGGCGCGGCTCGAGACTTTGCGCGCCACCGAGGACGGATTTCGAATCGCTGAGGAAGATCTGCGTCTGCGCGGCGAGGGCGACGTGCTCGGCTCACGGCAGGCGGGCGCGCCCGGCTTCCGTTTTGCGCGGCTTGAGGTCCACGCCGGCCTGCTCGCCGAGGCGCGCGAGGAAGCGCGCGCCGCGCTTGCGCGCGACGAACGGCTTCGCAGCGAGGAGAGCCGCGGCCAGCGGCTGCTCCTTTACCTATTTGAGCGCGATGAGGCGGCGAAGCTCATCGAGGCCGGCTGACCTCGCGCGCGGAAAAGTGATTTGCGCCCAAGGCGCAGAAAACCTAGGGAGGCTTCTCACTAAAAAACCTTAGCAACTTGTCTCGATCCGAAGCGTTGTTGGCGAGGAACTTCGCGTCAGCGGGGACGCCGTTCGTTGAAGCGGGTGCGATATGGCGAAACCTCCTCGCATTGGGTGCGTCGATTTTTGGCGTGGCGGCGTGCTCATTGTGATTCTGGCCGATCACATCCCGGGCAACCTGCTCGAATGGGCCACTCCGCGAAATTTCGGCCTTTCCGACAGTGCGGAGGCCTTCGTCTTCCTGTCCGGGCTTTCGGTAGGAATGATCTATGGACCGCGCGCCGCGGCCATCGGCCTAGCCTCGGTGGCGTGGAATTGCGCGCGCAGGGCGCTCAAGCTCTACGGCGTGCACCTCGCGCTGACCGTAGCTGCGGTTCTGATTTTCGCCGCGGCCTATCGGCTGACGGGGGTCGAAGATCTCATCGCGCCGCATGGGCGCTCGGTCGTGTTCGCCTCGCCCGCGAGCGCGCTTGCGGGCGTCGCCCTCCTCAGTCATCAGTTGGGCTACTTCAACATTCTTCCGCTATACATTGCGCTCATGCTTTGGGTGCCCGTCGCGCTGGCGTTGGGACTACGGAGTCCCTGGCTCGCATTGTCCGTTTCCGCAGCGGTCTACTTCGCCGCCCGAGCGTTCGGCCTCCGCTTGCCCAACTGGCCGGAGCCGGGCGCATGGTTCTTTAACCCTTTCGCCTGGCAGCTTGTGTTCACGGCCGGCGTCGTCGCGGCGATGTTCTGGCCGAGCGGACCGCCGCGTCGGCCGGCGCTTGTCCTGATATGCGGCGCTGGGGTCGTCGCTTGTGCGCTCGCCGCGACGGACGCTCTCTGGCTGGCGCCCGGCCTGCGCGAGGCGTTGTTCGCGCATCTCGATGTCGCCAAGCAGGACCTCGGCCTCGCCCGACTCGCGCATTTTGCGGCGCTCGCATATCTCGCGGCGGTCGTCCCGTCTTTCGCGAAAGTGGTCGAGAGCCCGGTAGGGCGCGCGGTCCAAAGGCTGGGGCGGCACAGCTTGACCGTATTCGCCGTCGGTTCGATCGCGGCCGCGCTTGGACAGGCGACGCTTGCCGGCGCCCTTTCTCATGCTTCCGTCGGCCTTGAGCAGTTGGCGGGTTTCGCTTACACGCTCGTCAGCGTCGCCTGTTTATTTGTCCTTGTCCGCTGGATCGAGTGCAAAAGTCCTCTCACCTCGCCCTCGGCCGCCACGCCGCCCGCGTCGTTTCCGCGGCCCATCTGACCCGCCTGGCGGCGGCGTTGACGTTCGTGCTCGGCGCCCATTCGGCCTTCGCCGATAGCCCCGTCTGCCCGGATCCCGATTCCGACTTCGAGGCCAATGGGCCCACGTTCGCTTTGCCCCAACGAGACAGCGCGCCGCTGAAAATCCTGGCGATCGGGTCGTCCTCCACCGAAGGGATTGGGGCCACCAGCCCGGCGAACACTTATCCTGCGCGCCTTCAGGATGAGCTTGCACATGACGACGGGATCGCCGCAGACGTGCGAAACGCCGGCGTCGGCGGCGAGCTTGCGGCCAAGACCTTGCCGAGACTATTGGCCGCCCTGAAATCGGGCTGGGCGCGACTTGTCATCTGGCAGGTCGGAACCAACGATGCGCTTGTCGGAGCGGACGAGGGGCTCTTCCGCGCAACCTTGGAAAGCGGGGTCTACGCCGCGCGCGCCGCCGGGGTGGCGCTCATGCTGATCGACCCACAGTACACACGGAAAATCCCGGACGACTCGCGCTACAGGCGCTTCGTCGCGATCATCCACGACATCGGCGCACGCTTTCATGTGCCGGTCGTATCGCGGTACGCGATGATGCAAAGGTGGGGCGCGAAAACGCGCACGTCCCTGCTTTCGGAAGACGGCTTCCACATGAACGACTTCGGATACCGCTGCGTCGCCCATGCGCTGGCCGAGGTGATCGAAGACGCCATCCAAAGCAAGCTTTGAAGGACGAGGTAGGTTGGCGGCGGATTCGGGGCAAGGGCAACCAAGTTCGCGCGAATCAGGGGCCTAACGCCTATCCTTGTGAGGGGCAGCGGCGCCGGCATCTTGCCGCCCCAGCTTGTTGCGAAGCCGTCACAATTTATCGCCAGAGACCGGAGTAACAATTTCGTCCCGCTAGACTAGTTTTGTGCGCCATCATGTCGAGTGTGCTTCTTCAGGACGTTGATGAACTCCGCACCCTGCTCGCGGAGATCGAAACCCTTCGCGACGATGTGGAAAAGAGGAGCGCCGAACTGCGCGCCGAATGGGGCGAACCGGCGAACAAGAGTCCGTCGAAGGCGTTGAACCTCTCCGATTATATCGCGCTGCGCGGCCGCGACCTCATCGACATCCAGTATCGCCTTGCGGCGCATGGCCTTTCATCCCTCGGCCGCAGCGAAGCGAAGGTCGCGCCGGCGCTGGACGCCGTGATCGCGACCCTGAGGCGTCTTTCGGGGGAGATGGACGCGCCTTACCCCCCGGCCGACCTCTTGCGCGCCGGCGCGGCCGAACTCGAGGCGGAGGCGGAGCGACTGTTCGGCAAGCGGCCGAAAGGCGCGCCGCGCGTGCGGGTCATGGCGACGCTTCCGCCCGAAGCGGCCACGCAACCCGAACTCGCCGACAACCTCATCGCCGCCGGTATGGATTGCGCCCGCGTCAATTGCGCCCATGACGACGCGGACGCGTGGAGCCGGATGATCGCCAACGTGCGTGAGGCGGCGGGCCGCCTGGAGCGGCCGTGCAAGGTGCTCATGGACATCGCGGGACCGAAATGCCGCATCCAGACGGTGAAGGCGCCGCCCAAGGCGCGTCTTATGCGCGGCGACCGAGCCGTCCTCATGGGCGAGCTGAAGGACGACGGCAATGAAACGATCGCCTTCGCGCTCAACTTTCCGGAGCTCGTCGACCAGCTCGAATTGGGATCGGAGGTTTTCATCGACGACGGCAGGGCGGTGGCGCGCGTCATCGCCAAATCAGCCGGTCGCGCCGAGATCGAGGTCCACGCCGCGCGCGAGAAAGGCGTCCGTCTCAAACCCGGCAAGGGCGTCAACTTCCCCTCGACCGAGGTCGAGCTTCCGCCGCTGACGTCGAAGGACTTCCGGGACCTCGACTTCATCGCCGAGCACGCCGACCTTGTCGGCTTCTCCTTCGTTCAGCGAACCGACGACGTCGAGCTTCTGCAGGATCACCTCGTCGCGCGCGCGCCGAAGCGGGAGCCGCACGGGCTCGTCCTCAAGATCGAGACGCCTCTTGCGGTCAGGAACCTGCCCCAGCTTATCCTGCAGTCCGCGGCCCACAATCCGACCGCGGTTATGATCGCGCGCGGGGACCTTGCGGTCGAGCTTGGCTTCGCCCGGCTCACTGAGTTGCAGGAAGAAATCCTGTGGCTCTGCGAGGCGGCGCACACCCCCGTCGTCTGGGCGACACAGGTGCTCGACAATTACGTCCGCGACGGCGTCGCGAGCCGTGCGGAGATGACCGACGCGGCGATGGCCCAGGGGGCGGATTGCGTCATGCTCAACAAGGGTCCCTATCTCGCCGAGGGCGTCGCCTTTCTGCGCGATGTGCTCGCCCGGATGGACCGCCATTTCGCCAAGAAGTTCGTCCGCTTCACGCCGCTGAAGGCATGGTCGTGACGGCTTGACGAGTTGGACACGGAGGGGCCGAAGTCAGTCCGACCGGCGGCGGTTTCTTCACCGGATTTCCCGCCAGCTCTCAGTGAAAAAGCCGTGCCTGTCGACCGTGACAACGGTCTTGCCGGGAGCGGCTTTGCCGTCCACGCAGCGCCAGTTGAAGATCGTCGCGTGGCCGGTCGCGTACATCGGGATGAAGTCGGAATTCGGGTTCGAGCGGCACCATGCGGTCGCGCCCGGCAGGGAGCGCCGAGTGTCCGCCCTGCCACAATTGAGATTCGCGCCGACCACGCAGGCCATGACCTTCGGCCCGACACAGCGCACGACCGCGCCGTGCGTCGCGTCCAGCGGGATCTCGAACGTCTCAGCGATCTTCGTCTGAAGTTCCGGCGGCGCGGGAGAGACTTTCGCGAGGCCCGGGCAGAGCGCGGCGCCGACCGCCGGGGGCGCCGCGAGCGCCAAAAAAGCAGTGGCGAGCGCGGCGGGGAGACCTGACCGCACCGCTATCGGCTTCCAACATCACCGACGAGCTTCAGCTTCCTCGCCGGGGTGAAGACGCGCGCGCCGCGGCTCGCCTCCACATTCTCGAGGAACTGGCGCGCGCTTTCTTGCCAGCTAAACCGAAGTGAATGGGCGCGCGCCGCCTCGCGCGGAATGGTCAGCGCTTTGAGACACGCGGCGCCCAAATCTTCGTCGAGAGCGCCCCCGTCTGGCGTGATGACGTCGATCGGACCCGGAACGGGGAAGGCGGCGACCGGCAGCCCGCTCGCCATCGCTTCGAGGAGCACGATGCCGAACGTGTCGGTGCGCGACGGGAAGACGAAAACGTCAGCGCTCGCGTAAACCGCCGCCAGCGCTTCCCCTTGTATCGCGCCTAAGAAATGCGCGCGCGGATAGCGGCGCTGCAGAAAAGCGCGCGCTGGCCCGTCGCCGACGATCACGGTGGAGCCGGGCAGGTCGAGTTTGAGCAGCGCTTCGAGATTCTTTTCGACGGCAAGCCGGCCGACGGAGAGAAAGATCGGGCGCGGCAAGTCGAAAACGGATTCCGCCCGCGGCCGGAACAGATTGTGATCCACGCCGCGCGTCCAGAGCCGCACCCGCTTGAAGCCGCGCGCGGTAAGCTCCGCGACGATGGAGGGCGTCGGCGCCATGACCGCCGCGGCGCGCGCATGGAAATACCGCAGCCCGGCGTAGGTCAGGCGCACCGGCACTCCCACGCGGGCTCTGAGGTATTCGGGAAAGCGGGTGTGATAGCTGGTCGTGAAGATCCGCCCGCTCTTCAGGCAAAATCGGCGGGCGAGCCAGCCGATCGGGCCTTCGGTCGCGATGTGAATGTGGTCCGGCGCGATCTCCTCGATGCGCCGCTGAATTCGCCGGGACGTCGTGATCGCGAGCCGTATCTGCGGATCGGTCGGCGCCGGCGCGGTCCAAAAGGCCTCCGGCGTCAGGAACTCGAACCGCACGCCAAGACGACGCGCGGCTTCGGTCACATGCTCGAGGGTGGAGACGACGCCATTGACCTGCGGCCGCCAGGCGTCGGTCGCAATGAGGATGCGCATCAAGCCGCTTCCGCAGGCTGCGTCTCTTCATCCTCGACAGGGATCGGGCGGTCGTCAAAGCGGCCCGGGATCACAAGGGCCTTCGGCCAGCGCAAAACCTCGAAGGCGCCGTCGAAATGCTCGACGACGAGCGAGCAGGATTCGACGAAATCGCCGGCGTTGACATAGGTGACGCCGTCCATGTCCCGGATGATCGGGTGATGAATGTGCCCGCAAACGACGCCGTCCACGCCGCGCCGCTTGGCCTCGTTCGCAAGTTCCTTCTCGAAGGAGCCGATGAAATTGACCGCGTTCTTGACCTTGAGCTTCGCCCAGGCCGAGAAGGACCAATAGGGCAATCCGAGCGCCCGGCGCGCCGCGTTGAAGTGGGTGTTGACGAATAGCGCGGTCGAATAAGCCCAGTCGCCGAAATAGGCGAGCCATTTCGAGTGCCGGACGACCACGTCGAATTCGTCGCCGTGCGTCACGAGGTAGCGCTTGCCGTCGGCGGCGACATGGACGGCGTGGCGTTTGATCTCGATGCCGCCGAAGGTGAGGCCGAAGAACTGGCGGGCGAATTCGTCGTGGTTGCCGGGGACGAACACCATGCGCGCCCCGCGCCGCACCTTGCGCAACAGCTTCTGGACCACGTCGTTATGCGCCTGCGGCCAGTACCAGCCCGAACGGAGGCGCCAGCCGTCAATGATGTCGCCGACCAGATAGATTGTGTCCGCTTCGATGTGCCGAAGCATGTCAAGGATGAGATAGGCTTGGCAGCCCCGCGTCCCAAGGTGGAGATCGGAAAGGAACAGCGTCCGGTAGCGATGGGTCCCGCGTTGTTTGGACACTCGCACCTCTCGTCTGATGGCGATCTGGCCGCATTGGAGCAATGCGCAGATTCTCGTGTCGCTTCGATGACGCAATGCGCCGACTCTCGGCTTATAAATCGTCAAGACTGGCGTGTCGAGACGCGGAGAGCCCGTTTGGATCTCAGGAATATTGGACGCAAGGGGATCGTCAGACTTATGGTCCATTGCCGTCTGATGCAACTCCCGAGGGCGCAGACCGATTGGAGGGCCGTCGGAGACAGCGCGCAGTTCCGGCGGCGAATACGTGATTTCAAAGGCTTGGGCGCCAAAATCTGTCAATCTTGTAACTCCCAAGCCGCCCTCGTCCTTGTAACTCTTCATCCACGTCGTTGAGGGAAGCTTTGGGGGCGGTGGCGGAGGGGACGCCGGCTCGTCCTTGGACCTTCAAGCCCGCGCCTCAGCCCGGTCGCCCCTCCGTTGTCCATCGACCTCGAACAGTCGCTTGGGCCGCAAGAGCCCGTTGGCGCAAGGAAGGGGAAAGATAGAGATGAGCAACGTTGGCGTTGATGTGTCGAAGGATTGGCTCGACGTTCACATTTTGCCGGAGGGCCCAGGCCTTGGCCGAACTGGTCGAGCGCCTGAGCGCGCTTCGTCCGGAACCGCTTGACTTCGAACACAGTCGCTGAGGCCAACGCCGAAGGCGACGCGTCTCGAAGAGCCTGCCCTGAGCGAAGCGAAGGGAGGTTCCAGGAGGCGCCAACAAGGCTGCGCGATGGACCATCCTTTCGAGACGCGATGCTCTCGCATCGCTCCTCAGGATGAGGCCGTGGGGTTGGCGCCGGCGGTTGTTGGGATCGCCTTGGGAGTTACGTCAATCCGTGACCTCCAAGCTTCGCCGGTCACGAGTCCTGAGCGGCGCTCCGCCCCCCCCCGGGGGGGGGGGGGGGGGCCCTTGTTTGGCGGGTGATTTTCACTTGATATTGAGGCATAATTAACGGCCGCATCCATTCTGGAGAACGCCAAACCAAACGTTGTGG
>DATJXI010000271.1:0-18197 GCA_035500275.1 Roseiarcus sp.
GCCCAGCGCACGTACATGCGCAGCAACATGCGCGCCCAGTCGCAGCTTTCCGTGCCCCCCGCGCCGGCGTGGACCTCGAGATAGGTGTCGTTGGCGTCGGCTTCGCCCGAGAGGAGAGCTTCGAGCTCGCGGCGCTCGCCCTCAGCCAGGAGCGCCTTCAGGGCGGCGATTCCCTCCGCCTCGGTCGCCGCGTCGCCTTCGGTTTCGCCGAGCTCGACCAGCGTGATCGCATCCTCGAGCTCGCGCTCTATTCTCGCGAGCGACCCCAGCCGGTCCTCGAGCAGGGTGCGCTCGCGCATGATTCTCTGCGCGGCCTCGGAATCGTTCCAGAGGCCCGGGTCTTCCGATTTCGCGTTGAGTTCGGCTAGCCGCCGCGTCGCCGCGTCGACGTCAAAGATGCCTCCTCAGCAGCCCCATGGACTGCTTGATCGATTCGTGGAGCTGTTCGGCTTCGGCGCGCATGAGTTCGACCTATGATGTCGCTGTCCGTGGACAAGGGGATGAGAACCTGTTTGGCGGTCCTTCAGTAGAGACCGCCGGTCCCGGCGCCGACCGATTGCCCGCCGGCGTCGGCCGAGGCCTCGGCGCCGCCGCCTCCGCCGCCCCCGCCCCAACTGGCGTAGCCGTCAGGCGGGCCGGTGCCGGGCTTGTACGCCTCCATGATTGTGCCGGCGCCGGTCGCCCGCATGCCGGTATGGACGTTCACGGAAATGAGCTTGATGCCGGGCGGCACGCGGAACGGCGTGTCGGGCGTGTCTTTCAGCGCCATCTTCATGAAGTCACGGAAAATCGGCGCGGTGTAGAGCGCGGCCTGGGCGCTGCCGCCGAGCGAGCGCGGCTTGTCATAGCCCATGAACACGCCAAAGGCGAGGTTCGGCGAGAAGCCAACGAACCACAGGTCTTTCGCATCGTTCGTCGTGCCCGTCTTGCCGGCGAGGGTCTTGCCGACCTCCTTGATGGCGATGCCGGTGCCGCGCTGGATCACGCCTTCCATGATCGAAGTGATCTGATAGGCGCTCAAGGGATCGATCACCTGCTCGCGCTTGTCGATCAGGCGCGGCTCGGGCTGATTCTCCCATTTTTTGGCGTCGCAGCCCTCGCAGATGCGCTCGTCATGCTTGTAGATCGTGTTGCCCCAGCGGTCCTGGATGCGGTCGATCAGGGTTGCCTTGATCCGCTTGCCGCCGTTGTCGAACATCGAATAGCCAGTGACCATCCTGAGGACCGTCGTCTCGCCCGCTCCGATCGACATCGACAGGAACGGAGGCAGATTGTCGTAGATGCCGAAGCGCTTCGCGTATTCCACGATAAGCGGCATGCCGATGTCGCGGGCGAGGCGCACCGTCATCTGGTTGATCGAGTGCTCGACCCCGAACCTCAGCGTGTGCGGCCCGCCCGACTTGCCCTCGAAGTTCTCGGGAGTCCACAGTTGCCCGTTGCCTTGGTCGATGGTGACCGGGGCGTCGAGAATGATCGAGGACGGCGTATAGCCGTTGTCAAGCGCCGCCGCGTAGACGAACGGCTTGAACGACGAGCCCGGCTGCCGCTGCGCCTGGGTCGCACGATTGAACTCGGATTCGTCGAACGAAAAGCCGCCGACCATCGCCAGCACACGGCCGGTGAACGGGTCCATCGCGACGCAAGCGCCGCTCACCGCCGGGATCTGGCGCAGGCGATAGTCGCCGGTGCGCCCTGCGATCGGCTCGACGTAAAAGACGTCGCCCGGCTTGGCTATGCTTTTGAATCCCCTACCCGTCCAGCGTGCGCCCTCGGTCGGGACCACGCCTGTCTGGCGGTCCTGAACGATCGCTCCGGACTTGTCGCGCTCGGGCTGGAGCCCAATGCGGATTCCATTGTTGCCGATATCGAGCGCGACCGCGAGGCGCCACGGCTTGATGTCGCCGTAAGCGGGGATGTCGGCGAGAGGAACGCCCCAATCCTGGCCGAGGTCGATCGACTTGATTACGCCGTGCCAGCCATGCGCCTCGTCGAAGCGCACGAGTCCGTCAACGAGGGCCTTTCGCGCCATTAGCTGCATCTTCGGGTCGAGCGTGGTCCGGACGGACAGGCCTCCCTCGTAAAGCTTCTGCTCGCCGTAGCGCTCGGAGAGCTCGCGGCGCACTTCTTCGGCGAAGAAGCCGGCTGCGATCGAATTCGGCGTCAGAACCCGCGGGTTCACGGCCAGAGGCTCGGCGCGCGCCTGGCGCGCCTCATCGGCGGTGATGTAGCCGTCCTCAGCCATGCGCCCGATCACGTAGTTGCGTCGCTCGACCGCGCGGTCATGATTGCGGAACGGGTTGAGGGCGCTTGGCTCCTTGGGCAGCGCCGCGAGATACGCCGCTTCCGAAATCGTGAGCTCATGCACCGACTTGTTGAAATAATTGAGAGCGGCGGCGGCGACGCCGTAGTTGGATAGGCCAAGGTAGATTTCGTTGAGATAGAGCTCGAGAATCTTGTCCTTTGAATAGGCCGACTCGATCCGCAGGCTCAGCAGGATCTCGCGAATTTTCCGGTCGATGGTCCGATCCGAGTTCAAAAGGAAGTTCTTGGCCACCTGCTGGGTGATGGTGGAGGCGCCCTGGATGTGGCGCGAGCCTTGCAGATAGACGAGGCCCGCCCGCATGATCCCTTCCGGGTCGAAGCCCCAGTGGCTGTAGAAGTTCTTGTCCTCCGCGGAGATGAAGGCCTCCTTGACCAGCTTGGGGATGGCGGTGGACGGGAGATATAGGCGGCGCTCGCGCGAATATTCCGCGAGCAGGCTCCCGTCGGCGGCGTGCACGCGCGTCGTCACCGGCGGCTCGTAATTCTTCAGCTGGGAGTAGTCCGGAAGGTCCTGCTCATACTTCCAAATGAAAGCCGCGAGGACGCCGGCCGCCACTACGAAGACCATGGCGCCGGTTGCAAATATGAAGCCAAGTACCCGGGCGATGCTGCGCATGTTCCGATTCGAAACCTTCCCTGCGCCCGCCGACCAACGTCCCCTTCCCCGAGACGGCGGACCCGCGAACATGCCGACGACGCGAAACGCGGCCTCGTAACTCTGAGATTGCGTCTGCGCCTTGGATCGTGATCCGCCCGTTTTGTGCGAGAGTAAGGCGAATCTATGGTTACGGTTCAAACGCGGTTGATCGCCCGCGATTAGCGCGGAAGCCATCTCGCCCGCAAGCCAATGACCTCAGCGGGCTGCCTGGCCCGCCTGTATCGCTTCCAATGCGACGCCGGGCGGATTGGCGGCGACCGCCGCCCTGCCCCGCTCGGCGAAGAACGCTTCGATCGCTCGCACCATGGCGGCTGCGGTTTTTTTGCGCCAGTCGGGAGATGAAAGCGCCCGAACGTCCTGGGCGTTGGAAAGGTAGCCAAGCTCGATCAGGACCGATGGAAATTCCGGCGCTTTCAGAACGACAAAGCCGGCCGACCGCTCCGGGTTGTGATTGAGCCTGGCGGCGGAGCCCAGGCTGCCGACGAGACCGCGGGAAAAAATATGAGCGTATGCACGGGTTTCGCGCCGCTTCAGGTCGAACAGGATGTCCGAGACGTTGGAGTCCTCCCGCGTCCTCTTGTCCTTGCCTGAGCCTCTGTCCGCGGCGTTTTCCCGCGCCGCTATGCGGGCCGCCTCGGCGTCGGAGGCGCGATCGGCAAGGGTGTAGACGGTGGACCCGCCGACCCCAGGCGCCTCGTTCAGCGCGTCCGCGTGGATGGAGATCAGGAGCGCGGCGTTCGCGTCGCGCGCAGTCGCCACGCGGTCGTCGAGACCCACGTATTGGTCGCCGTCGCGAGTCATGACAACACGAAATTCGTCGGTTGACTCCACCTGACGCTTCAGCTCCTCAGCGAACTCGTAGACCAGCGTCTTCTCGAGGGCGCCTCCGAGGCCATGGGCGCCGCCGTCCACGCCTCCATGACCGGGATCAAGCACGATCACCGGCGGCTCCGATTGCTTCGGCTCGACGGCGGTGGACGACGGCGGCGGCGGCGCCAGGGCGGAAAAAGCCTGATCGTCGCAGGCCTTGAGCTCAATCTCGAGTTGCGAGGCTGGCTCGCCCTCAGCGATCGCCTTCGCGGCGACCCGGTCGGGGCACGCCGGGCGCGCGAGATCGATCACGATTTGCGCCTTTCCAGCTTCAAGCGTCCCGAAGCGGAAAGCCCTGATCAAAGGCGTATCTTCCCGAATATGACCGATGGCGGGATCCAGCTGGAAATTGACCGCCGGCAGGACCACGATGATCCGGTCCGGGTTTGAGAGCGCATAGGCGCGCGCCTCTACCGGCTGCGAAAGGTCGAACACCAGTTGAGCGGCGGCTGCGTCCTGCGCGAGACGGGCCGCTACGGCGACCGGTGGGACCGCCTCCGCGGCCAACGCTCCCCGCAAAGGCAATGCAGCGACCGCCCAAGCGACTGCCGCAAGCATGAGTTTTACACGTGCCATCCACCCCTCGGCTCAGTAGTCCCCGTTCCCCGACTCATCCTGTCTTAGCGGTCCCGAAAAAATGTCGAGACGCTGGCGGAAGCTGAGCCTCGCAAAGGTTACTGGTAAGTAAACCGGCTTAAAAGAGCCAATTTGCGGAGGCGGGCGCTGTGTCCCCATCTCCGGAAAAAACTTGCCAAGGCCCCGGCCGGCGCCTATTTAGGTCGCGTTACGAATGTGGACCGATTCCGACGAGGTCGTCCGCTCGAGAAAGGGCGACAGGAGCTAGGTCGTGATGCTTGGGGCGGACGATTTTTTGACCATCGGACGAGCGTGTGACGCGGCCCAAGCGGGGTGCGACGGCAGAGGGCGATTGGTCGGACAGGACGGAAGACGCGGTCCAGCTCGTGACATTTGGCGCCGTTGATGCGCCGCTCGAGCGGCTACGAGCTAGCTGCGCCGTGGTTTTTGTTTGACGATGTTCCGACTGCGAAACGCCAGCCTCCGATCGAAGACCGAAACGTCGACGAAGCTTAGCGCAACCACGGACCGTGTCCGTCGAAGTCGAGCGGGCCGGGTGCCTGCGCATGGCCTTCAGTCTCCTTCCGTCACCAACATAGACGCCGCCCGCTTGCACGTCGGACCGCTTCAGCGTCCGACGCCGCTCGGTGCGCGCCCTGAGAGAGTTCCACATGGCAAACAAGATGATAATCGACGCCTCGCACCCGGAGGAAACCCGGGTGGTGGTGTTAAGAGGTAACCGCGTCGAAGAGTTCGACTTCGAGTCGGCAAGCAAGAAACCACTCCGAGGGAATATTTATCTCGCGAAGGTCACGCGTGTTGAGCCTTCGCTGCAAGCCGCCTTCGTCGACTACGGTGGAAACCGGCATGGGTTCCTTGCTTTTTCCGAAATCCATCCGGATTATTATCAGATTCCGGTCGCCGACCGTCAGGCGCTCCTGGAAGAAGAAGCGCAATCGCATCGTGACGAGGACGACGAGGTCAACGGAGACAGGCGCAGCCGCCGGCATCGCCGTCCGCGGCGCCAGGAAGCGGAATCGCGCGTTCTTGATGACGAAGTCGTGTCCGAGCCGGCTCACGGCCTCGACGACCAAGACAACGATGAAGCCGTCGCAGAGAGCATCGACCGCGCTGAGGGAGCAGCCGAGGCTGACCTCTTCCAGCCGCGGGCGGAGAGCGACGATGCGCCGGCCGACGGGCGCGACCACGAGCGTCGCGCCGTCGCCGAATTACCCCCTCCCGGGACGCCCGATCGGACGGAAGCCGTCGTCGCTGAGCCCCCCTCCGCAGAGGCGAAGCCTTCTTCTGCTGAGGCCGCTCCACCGTCCGCGGAGGCCGCGCCTTCTTCTGAAGAAGCCGCGCCGTCCGATGTCGCTGGGGAACCGGGCGCGCGCGAGGAGGCGCAGCGAAGCGAGCCTCACTCCCCTGAGGTCGACGCCGAAGAAGCCGCCCACGACGACGACGAACCCGAAGTAACGTCGCTGGAAGGGGGCGCCGAGAAGCCCATCGCCCGTGCTCGAACCAAGAGCGTCGAAGAGGAGGGCGAGCTTGTCGAACATGTCGGCGGCGACGCCATGGAGGAATTGCCGAGGCGGCCTCCGAGATTTCGTCGGCAATACAAGATTCAGGAAGTCATCAAGCGCCGGCAGGTGCTCCTTGTTCAGGTCGTCAAGGAGGAGAGAGGCAACAAGGGCGCGGCCCTCACGACTTATTTGTCCCTCGCCGGTCGGTATTCCGTGCTCATGCCCAACACCGCGCGTGGCGGCGGGATTTCCCGCAAGATCACAAACGCGCAGGACCGCAGCCGGCTTAAAGCGATCGCCGAGGAATTGGACGTTCCCGAGGGCATGGGAGTCATTCTGCGAACCGCTGGCGCCGCGCGCACGAAGGCGGAAGTGAAGCGCGACTTCGAATATCTGCTGCGAATGTGGGAGACGGTTCGCGAGACCACGCTCGCTTCCAGCGCCCCCACGCTCGTCTACGAGGAAGGCTCGCTCATCAAGCGCGCCATTCGCGACCTTTACACCAAGGACGTCGAGGAGATTATTGTCGCTGGCGAGGCCGCCTACCGCGAAGCGCGGCAGTTCATGCGCCTCCTCATGCCGAGTCACGTCAATGTCGTCCAACTTTATCGCGACACGCAGCCAGTTTTCGCGAAAGCGGGAGTCGAGGCGCAGCTCGACGCCATGTTCTCCAACCAGGTGAACCTGAAGTCGGGTGGCTACATCGTCATCAATCAGACCGAGGCCTTGGTCGCGATCGACGTCAATTCCGGGCGCTCCACCCGCGAGCACAACATCGAGGACACAGCGCTCCGAACAAATCTCGAGGCGGCCGACGAAATCGCCCGCCAGCTGAGACTACGCGACCTCGCCGGGCTCATCGTCGTCGACTTCATCGACATGGAGGAGTCGCGCAACAACCGGGCGGTCGAGCGGCGAATCAAGGACGCTTTGAAGAACGACCGCGCCCGAATTCAGGTCGGGCGGATATCGCACTTCGGCCTCCTTGAAATGTCGCGTCAGCGCATCCGCACCGGCGTGCTCGAGGGCTCGACGGTCGTCTGCCCGCATTGTCAGGGGGCGGGCGTCGTGCGCTCCACCGCGTCGATTGCGCTGCATGTGCTGCGCGTCCTGGAGGACGCTCTCATCAAGAGCTCGACCCACGACGTCGTGGTGCGCACCCGCACCGCCGTCGCGCTTTATATCCTCAATCAGAAGCGCGCCAACCTGCGCGACCTGGAGCGGCGCTTCGGCGTCGCGATCGCGGTCGAAGCGGACGATACGCTGACCGGCGCGAACTACCACGCCATCGAGCGCGGCGAGCCGGCGACCGGACCCAAGCCGGAGGCGGCGCCTTCGCCGCTGGCGCAGGACGATTTCGTGACGGTCGTGGACGAGCCGGCTTCGCCGTCCGAGGAGGACCCGAGCGAAGCCCAGGAGGAAGAAGCCGCCGGAGACGACGCCGGTCGCGGAGACATGCGTGAGGGCGCCGCAATCTTGGAGGAGGCGGAGGGCCGCCGGCGTCGCCGCCGGCGGCGCAGGCGCGGCGGCGAGCGGTCCTTGGGAGAGAGCGTTTCGAGCGACGCTCCGCAGCCCGCCGACGATGGACTTGCGGTCATGGTTGAAATCGGCGGGGACTTGGCGACTCCGGTCGCCAAGACCGACGCCTTCGAACATCGCGGCCATCGCGGCGAAGGCGAGCGAGGACGACGGTCAAGACGGTCGCATGAGGGTCGCGGTCGCTTTCCGCCCCGGGTCGCAGATGACAGCTTTGCGGCTACCGAAGCGCATGCAGAAGAAGCCCATTCCGCGCACGAAGCGGAGCAACCTGTCGCGAAGGTTGAGCAATCCCCCGCGCCGGTCGAGGAGGCGACCTACGCTGCTGAGCAGCAATTCGAGCCGCTGCAGCCGGCCGCGCAGGAAGCGAGGCGCGACGAGCCGCTCGCTTCGCCGACGCTGGTTCAGGAGCGGGACGCCGAGCCCTCGTCGCCGACAACGGCGGCCGATGAGCCGCTGCCCGCAAATGACGAGGCGGCGTTCGGGCCGATGACGGCGCCTGCGCCGGAAACGGAGCATCCGGCGGCGCGCCCGGCGGACGAGCCGCACCGGCCCCGGCGCACCGGCTGGTGGCAGCGCGCGCGGGCGAGCATCGTCGGCGACTGAACCGCTTCAGCAAATTCTTGCGCCGTCGCCCCATGGCGGCGGCGCTATCAGTCGTCAGAGCGCGCGCACCTTCGGTCTGGCGGACTTTTCCGCGCCCAGCCGGTTGCGGAGCGGCAGCCCGAAAATTTCGGACTCAATTTCGAACACGTCGCCTTTCTCAGTCCTCACCCCCTCGCTGAACGACAGGGTCGCGGTCCCGAAGAAGTGAACGTGAACGTCTCCGGGCCGGCGGAACAGGGCGTATTTGAAATGGTGCGCCTCGAGATTGGCGATCGAGTGGGCCATGTTCTGCTCGCCCGACACAAACGGCCGCTCCCATACGACCTCCCGCCCGCGCCGGATTCTCGAAACGCCCTGCACGTCGCCCGGGAGATCGCCGACAAGCAGCTCGGGTCCGATGCTCGCCGGACGCAGCTTCGAATGCGCCAGCCAGAGATAGTTCTCTCGCTCCGTCAGGTGGTCGGAGAATTCGTTGCCGAGCGCGAAGCCGATGCGCACTGGGGCGCCGGCGCCGTCGATCAGATAGACGCCGACGATCTCCGGCTCCTCGCCGCCGTCCAGGGCGAAGCCGGGGCTCGGAAGATCGGCCTCGGGCGCGACGAGATTCGAGCCGTCGCCTTTGTAAAACCACTCGGGCTGGGCTCCTGTCTCGCCTTTGGCCGGTTTTCCGCCATGCAGGCCGAGCTTGAACATGCGCATCGAGTCGGTGAGCTTCACCGGGTCGGCCAAGTCCCTATGCATCTGGTCGCGCCCCTCGGCGGAGCCGAGATGCGTGAGCCCCGTGCCGCTAACGAACACATGCGCCGGATCGTTGTGATCGATCGGCGGCAGCACTCGCCTTTCGCGCAGCGCTCGCGGAAGATCGACGACCCTGCCCACCCCTCGGTCGGCGATGAGCTTGCGCAGCGACACTCCCTCCGCGATCGCCTTTTTCGCCAGGTCGAGCGTCGTCCGCGCGCCTTTGACGAACCGACTTTCGCCGCGCGCCGTCACCGCCAGCGCGCGCTTGCCGTATTCATCGATAATTTGCGCGAGCCTCATTCCTTGTCCTCAAGATCTTGTCTGTCCGAGCGTCCTTCGTCTGGCATCACATCGTCGCGCCGATCTGCCAGGGCGTGAACTCGGATTCGCCGTAGCCCAGTTCTTCCGACTTCGTCCTCGCTCCCGACGCGACGGCCAGGATCTTGTCGAAGATTTCTTTGCCCTTGTCGTCGATAGGCACGCCGTCGAGCACGTCGCCGCAATTGATGTCCATGTCGTCGATCATCTTCCGATAGACGTCGCTGTTGGTTGCGAGCTTGATCGAAGGCGTCGGCTTGCAGCCGAAGGCGGACCCGCGGCCGGTGGTGAAAGCCACAATGTTGGCGCCACCGGCGACCTGCCCGGTCACAGAGACGGGATCGTAGCCCGGCGTATCCATGAAGACGAAGCCCTTGGTGGTCACGGGCTCGGCATATTTGTAGACAGCGTTCAAGCGCGTCGTCCCGCCCTTGGCGGCGGCGCCGAGCGACTTCTCCAGGATGGTCGTAAGTCCGCCCGCTTTGTTGCCCGGCGAAGGATTGTTGTTCATCTCGCCGCCGTTGCGGGCGGTGTAATCCTCCCACCACTTGATTCGCTCGATGAGCTTGCGTCCGACTTCGGGCGACGCCGCGCGGCGGGTCAGCAAATGCTCGGCACCGTAGATCTCCGGCGTTTCCGACAGGATCGCCGTGCCGCCGTTCCGAACGAGGATGTCCGCCGCGGCGCCGAGCGCGGGATTGGCGGTGATCCCCGAATAGCCGTCCGAGCCGCCGCACTGCAGCGCAAGCACGAGTTCGCTCGCCGGAGTGGGCGTGCGCCGCGCCTCGTTGAGCCCCGGCAGCATGCCGCGCACCTTTTCCATCCCGGCCTCGATCGTCCTACGCGTCCCGCCCGTTGCCTGGATGGTCATGCTTCGGAATGAGTCGCCCTCGACGATGCCGTATTCCTCCTTCATGCGGCCGATCTGGAACACCTCGCAGCCAAGTCCGATGATGAGCGCCGCGCCGACGTTCGGATTGGCGGCGTAGCCCCATTCGGTGCGCATGAGGGCCTCGAAGCCTTCCCCTTTCGACGCCATGCCGCAGCCTGTCCCGTGAACGAGCGGGATCACGCCGTCGACGTTCGGGTAGTTGGCGAGCATCCCTGAGCGCTCGACCTCACGCGCGAGAAGCCTGGCGACGGTGGCCGCGCAGTTCACGGAGGTGAGAACGGCGAGGTAGTTGCGCGTCCCGACCTTGCCGCTCGTCCGCCTGAAGCCGAGAAACGTCGGCTGCTCTTCGACGGACGCAATCTTCGCGGCGCGCGCGTCCTCGCCGAAGCGATAGTCGCGCGCGAAATCCTTCATGACGCAATTGTGCTCGTGCACCCACTCGCCGGCCGCGATCGGGCGCGACGCGAAGCCTATGATCTGTCCGAACTTGCGGATCGGCTCGTCGGCCGCGATCGGCGCGACCGCCATCTTGTGCCCCTTGGGCACGCGCTGCCGCGCCGCGATTCCCTGCGTCGGCGTCGAACCGATGGGGATTTCACCGACGGCGATGATGACGTTGTCGGCGCGGTTGAGACGCAGCGCGCGCGGAGACTCCATTCTTGCTTCCGAGTCGATGATCGTCATGGAGAAAACATTTCCGGTCGCTCGCGGGCCACAATTTCGAGATGCGCGCTAGTCGCGCCAAGGTGGCGCTTCATCGCCTCCCGGGCCGCATCCGGGTCGGCGGCCTCGATCGCTTCCGCGATGAAGGCGTGTTCGCGAAGGGTTTCCTTCATTCGGCCCGCCGGCCACATCAATAGTCGCCGGACGCGCTCGAGATGTGCTCGCAATCCATCCAGAACCTCGCTGGCGCGCGCCATGCCGAGTCGGCTCGCCAAATTCTGATGGAAGGCGACGTCGATCAGGTAGAACCGCCCCTTGTCGTCCTCTTGGACGGCGGCGGCGGCCTCTTTCAGGTTCGCCGCCAGAGCTTCTTTGCCCTCGCGGTCCAGCCGCCTCGCCGCCTCCGCGGCGATTTCGCCTTCAAGCGCCGCGCGAATGAACAGCCGCTCGCGCACGTCATTGACCGAAATCCGGGTGACGAAGGAGCCGTGTTGGGGCGCGACGTCAACCAACCGGTCGTAAGCGAGCTTGCTGACAGCGGCCGAGACCGGAAATCGGGATACGCCGAACTTTTCACACAACCCGGCTTTGTCAATGAGACAGCCGGGCTCAAGCGCCCCCGACAAAATTGCCTCTTTCAGCTCGGCGTAGACGGCGTCTGCCTTCGAATGGGCGCCCTTGGCCAATTCCCTTGCTCGCCTTCGTGGAGTAGCGACCCGCTTCGCCATTTTGCGGCTAACATGTTAGAGGCTAGCGCGCGAGTGGGCAACGTCAATCGTTTTTTCATCGCGGGGAGGAGCGTGAATTGCCGTCATTGGCGCTGAGCGAAAGCCAAATTCTGCCGGCGGACGGGTTCGACGGGGCGTTGGCTGCCCGGATCTGGCGCCCTGACGTCATTGGGCCCAGCGTCGCCGCCGTTAGAAGCGACGGCGTCTATGACGTCAGCGCCGACTTTCCGACCATGCGAGACCTCTGCGAGCAGGAATCGCCCGCTGATGCGCTGCGAGGTGCGAAGGGCGAGCGCCTCGCAACTCTGGACGAAATCTTGGTCAAGACGCCGCACAAAGCGCGCTCCGAGGCCGCCCCTCGGCTGCTTACTCCCGTCGATCTGCAAGCGATCAAGGCCGCGGGAGTCACGTTCGCCCAGTCCCTCATCGAGCGGGTCATTGAGGAAAGGGCGCGGGGCAGTCGGGACGGCGCTGCCGAGGCGCGCGAAACCATCGCAAGGATTTTGGGCGATGAGATCGACAAGATCGAACCTGGCTCCGAAGCCGCCATGCGGCTCAAGGACGCCTTGGTCAAAGCCGGCGCCTGGTCGCAATACCTCGAAGTTGGCATCGGGCCGGACGCCGAAGTGTTCACCAAAAGCCAGCCGATGTCGGCGGTCGGATGCGGCGACGACGCTGGCTTCCACAGCGCTTCGCAATGGAACAATCCAGAACCCGAATTTGCCCTTGCGGTCGCCTCCGACGGCCGGATTGTCGGCGCGACGCTCGCCAATGACGTCAATCTCCGGGATTTCGAGGGGCGCTCGGCCCTTCTCCTCGGCAAGGCGAAGGACCAAAATGCGAGTTGCGCGCTTGGCCCTTTCCTCCGCTTCTTCGACTCGAGCTTTTCGCTCGACGACGTGCGTGGGGCGACGGTTTCGCTCACGGTTAAAGGCGAGGATGGCTTCCTCCTTGAAGGCGAATCGTCAATGGCCAAAATCAGCCGCGATCCCGCCGACCTCGTCGCGCAGACGCTCGGCGCGAACCACGCCTACCCGGACGGCTTCATCCTGCTGCTCGGCACAATGTTCGCGCCGGCGAAGGACCGCGACGCGCCCGGCATGGGCTTCACGCACAAGACGGGCGACATCGTGACCATCGGCTCGGCCAAGCTCGGCCGGCTCGTCAACCGCATGCGGCCCTGCGAGGAGTGCGATCGCTGGACCTTCGGAACCGGGGCGCTCATGCGCAATCTCGCCCGGCGGGGGTTGATTTAGGGCCGATCGGCGGACAGTTTCGCCGCCGAGAAAGGACTTTCAATGAGCGCGCTGCACAAGAATTACATTGCGGGGGAGTGGGTCGAAGGCGCCGGAGTCACCCGGAACCTCAACCCATCCGACACCAACGACGTCGTCGGCGAGTACGCGCAAGCCGATGCGGCGCAAACCGACGCCGCCATCATGGCCGCGCACGCGGCCTTCCCAGCCTGGGGGCGAACGACGCCGCAGGAACGGCACGACATTCTCCAGCGCGTCTCAACAGAGATTTCGGCTCGAAAGGAAGAGCTTGCGCGGCTCTTGGCGCGCGAAGAGGGGAAGAGCCTGCTCGAAGCGACCTACGAGGTCGGCCGGGCCGCGGATATTTTTGGCTTCTTCGCCGGTGAAGCGCTCCGGATGTCCGGCGAAAAATTCGCCTCGATTCGTCCCGGGGTCGACATCGAAGTCACCCGAGAGCCGATTGGCGTAGTCGGGATCATCGCGCCGTGGAATTTTCCTATTGCAATCCCGGCGTGGAAGATCGCCCCTGCCCTCGCCTTCGGCAACACGGTCGTCTTCAAGCCGGCCGATCTTGTGCCCGCTTGCGCGCACGCATTGGCCGAGATCATCGCGCGCGCCGGCGCGCCCAAGGGCGTCTTCAATCTTGTCATGGGCCGGGGCTCAGTCGTTGGCCAGGCAATGCTCGAGCATAAGCGCGTGGACGCGGTCAGTTTTACCGGCTCCGTCGCGACCGGAAAGCGCGTCGCCGCCGCCTGCGCCCAGGCCATGCGCAAGTTCCAGCTCGAAATGGGCGGCAAGAACCCGATCGTCGTGCTCGCCGACGCGGACCTGCCCAACGCCGTCGAATGCGCCGTCAACGGTGCCTATTTCTCGACCGGCCAACGTTGCACCGCCTCCTCCCGCATCATCGTCGAGGAGCCGATCTACGGCCGCTTTGCGGATGCGATGATGGAGCGGATGCGCGCGCTCGTCATCGACGACGCGGTGAAGCCGGGAGTGAACATCGGCCCCGTCGTGGACCAGACCCAGCTCGACCAGGACCTTTCCTATATCGAGATCGGGCGGAGCGAGGGCGCGAAGCTCGCGCTCGGCGGCGAACGGCTCAATCGGGCGAAGCCCGGCTTCTACATGGCGCCGGCGCTCTTCCTCGACGCCGACAATTCCATGCGGATCTCGCGCGAGGAAATTTTCGGCCCCGTCGCCGCGATGATTCCCGCGCGCGACTACGACCACGCGCTCGCCATCGCCAACGACACCGAATTCGGCCTCTGCTCCGGCCTCTGCACAACGAGCCTCAAGCGCGCCGCGCACTTCAAGCGGAATTCGGAAGCGGGCATGGTCATGGTCAACCTGCCGACCGCCGGCGTCGACTATCACGCGCCGTTCGGAGGCCGCAAAGGTTCGAGCCTTGGCCAGCGCGAACAGGGGCGCTACGCTGTCGAGTTCTACACGACGGTGAAAACATCCTACACACTGGCCTGAAGTCCGGCGACCCAGGGAGGGGGCAACGGCGATGATTCTTATTTCCGGCGAGGCGTTGATCGACCTCATCCCCGATCCGACGAAAGACAACCGCTACGACGCCGTGCTGGGCGGCTCGCCCTATAATGTCGCGATCGGCCTCGCCCGCCTCGGCTCGCAGACCGCTTTCGTCTCGCGCATTTCGAGCGACGGCAACGGCGAAGCTTTGTGCGCGGCGCTGGCTGTGAACGGCGTCGATCTTCGCTTCGTCGTGCGCGACAAGCGGCCGACGACGCTCGCCTTCGTCATGCGCGGCACGGCCAAGACCGGGTCGCGCTACTCGTTCTACCTCGACGCCACCTCCTATGACGGAGCGTGGCCGTTCCCGGCGACGTGGCCGGATGGCGCGCGTCACCTGCATGTCGGGTCCATATCGGCCGTCGATTCCCGCCACGGGGAGACTGTCGTCGCCGCGCTCACGGCGGCGCGTCAGCATGCGACGATCAGCTTCGATCCTAACATTCGCCCGGCCGTCACCCCGGATCGCGAGGCGGTGACGCAGGTCGTGGAGCGCGAAGCCGCGCTCGCGCACCTGGTTAAGGCGAGCGAAGAGGACCTGGAGTGGCTCTATCCGGGCCGGTCGGTAAGCGACGCCCTTGCCGCCTGGACGAAGCTCGGCCCGCGCTTCTGCGTCGTGACGCGCGGCGAGAAAGGCGCGCTCGCCATGTTCGGCGACGATAAGGTCGCGATTCCCGCCCCTCATGTCCAGGTCGTGGATACCGTCGGGGCCGGCGACAGCTTCATGTCGGCGCTTCTTGCAGCGATGGACGCGGATGGCGCGCTCGGGGCCGAGACGACGGCGCCGACGCGCGCTCAACTCGAGCGCTGGTTGCGCTTCGCAGCCGCGGCGTCTGCAATCACCTGCACGCGCCGCGGCTCGGACCCGCCGCGGCGCGCGGAAGTGGAGGCCGCGCTTAAAGCCTGACTCTCGGACTTCATTGAACTTTTGGCCGAGCAGCCCAACATTGCGGGTGACCCCATGTCAGGTCTAAAACGCTCGGCGAAGCACTTTAGGAACATCGTTTTCATGGCAACGTCTGTCCCAAGCCGGACCCGGCCGAGGCCGCTCTCGCCGCACCTTTCCATCTATCGGGTGACGGTCACGATGGCGATGTCGATCGCGCATCGCATCACGGGGGCGGCTCTGTACGCGGGCGTCCTCTTGCTCGCGTGGTTCCTCATCGCCGCCTCATCCGACGCCGCTGGCTTCGGCGCCTTCTCGGCCTTCATCGGATCCCTCCTCGGCCAGCTTATCCTCTTCGGCTTCACCTGGGCCTTGTTCCATCACCTGCTCGGGGGCATCCGCCACTTCGTTTGGGACGAGGGTTACGGCATGGACGCGCCCTTACGCGAGCAGCTTGCCTGGGCCACCCTGATCGGCGGAATCACCCTCACGATCGTCGTCTGGGCGATCGCATACGTCGTCCGGTAGGAGCGCTCGCAGATGTCCCAGACCCCGGCCCATCTCAGAACCCCGCTAGGACGCGTCCGCTTTCTCGGATCGGCGCGGTCCGGCGTGACCGACTCGTGGCTCATGCGCCTGACGTCGTTCGCGCTCCTACCCCTCTCGATCGCCTTCGTCTGGATCATCCTCGACCTTGTGAACCGGGACTATAACGGGGTTCGGGCCGAACTCTCCTACCCCTTGCCGGTGATCCTGCTGCTCGCGTTCGTCGTTGCGGGAATCGTGCATATGGAGATCGGCATGCGCTCGATCATTGTCGATTACCTCGGCGGTCACGCGCGGGGCTGGGCGCTGCTGGCGAACACCTGCTTTTCGGCTCTTCTGGCGCTGGCCTGCATCTATGCAACGCTGCGCCTCGCCTTCACGTGAACGAAGAAAAGACGACTGTCATGACTACTAACGGCGCGCCGGCGCAGAACGGCAAGGCCTACCCGATCACCGACCACACTTTCGACGTCATCATCGTCGGCGCCGGCGGGGCGGGTTTGCGCGCGAGCGTCGGCTGCGCCCAGGCGGGCTTGCGGACGGGCTGCATCTCGAAAGTGTTCCCGACCCGCTCGCACACCGTCGCGGCGCAAGGCGGCATCTCGGCCTCGCTCGGAAACATGGGTCCCGACGACTGGCGCTGGCACATGTACGACACCGTCAAGGGCTCCGACTGGCTCGGCGACCAGGACGCGATCGAATACCTCTGCCGCAACGCGTCGGCCGCGGTCTACGAACTCGACCACTGGGGCGTGCCGTTCTCCCGCACCGGGCAGGGGAAGATCTACCAGCGGCCGTTCGGCGGCATGACGACGGAGTACGGCAAGGGGATCGCGCAGCGCACTTGCGCCGCGGCCGACCGCACCGGCCACGCCATGCTGCATACGCTCTACGGGCAGTCGCTGAAGGCTCGCTGCGAGTTCTTCGTTGAATATTTCGCCATCGACCTCATTCGCGACGCCGAGGGCGCGATCCGCGGCGTCGTCTGCCTCAAGCTCGACGACGGAACGATTCATCGCTTCCGCGCGCAAGTGACGATTCTTGCGACCGGCGGTTACGGCCGGGCCTACTTCTCGTGCACCTCGGCCCACACCTGTACCGGCGACGGCAACGGCATGGCCTTGCGCGCCGGACTGCCGCTGCAGGACATGGAGTTTGTCCAGTTCCATCCCACCGGCATTTATGGCGCCGGCTGCCTCATCACCGAAGGCGCGCGCGGCGAGGGTGGATATCTTGTCAATTCCGCGGGCGAGCGCTTCATGGAGCGCTACGCGCCTTCCGCGAAGGACCTCGCCTCGCGCGACGTCGTCAGCCGTTCGATGACCATCGAGATCCGCGAGGGGCGCGGCGTCGGCAAGAACAAGGACCACATCTATTTGCACCTCGACCATCTCGATCCGAAGCTGCTGCACGAGCGCCTGCCCGGCATTTCCGAGAGCTCGCGCATTTTCGCCGGCGTCGACGTGACCAAGGAGCCGATCCCGGTCCTGCCGACGGCGCACTACAACATGGGCGGCATCCCGACGAACTATCACGGCGAGGTGCTGTCCAAGCTCGACGGCGACCCCGATGCGGTCGTCCCCGGCCTCATGGCGCTCGGCGAGGCGGCCTGCGTCTCTGTCCACGGCGCGAACCGGCTCGGCTCCAACTCGCTCATCGACCTCGTCGTCTTCGGCCGCGCGGCCGGCAAGCGGGCGGCCGAGAAGCTGAAGCCTGGCGACAGTCAGCCCGATCTGCCGAAGGACAGCGCCGATCTAGCGCTCGGGCGGCTCGACAAGTTCCGCTACGCCAACGGCAAGACGCCGACCGCCATGCTGCGCCTCGCCATGCAGAAGGTGATGCAGAACTATTGCGCTGTCTTCCGCACGGGCGAAGTGCTCGCCGACGGCACGGAGAAGATCCACGCGGCCTGGCGCGCCGGCGAGGATGTCGGCGTCACCGACCGCTCGCTCATCTGGAACTCCGACCTGATCGAGACTCTCGAATACGACAACCTCATCGTGCAGGCGGTGGTGACGATGGAGGGCGCGGCCAACCGGCTCGAGAGCCGCGGCGCGCACGCGCGCGAGGATTACCCCAAGCGCGACGACGTCAACTGGATGAAGCACACGCTCGCCTGGATCGACCCGGCCAAATATTCCGTGTCGCTCGACTACCGGCCGGTGCACGCCTACACGATGAGCAACGACGTGGCCTACGTCGAGCCCAAGGCGCGCGTGTATTGAGCGCCAGCTTCCGAAGCCCGCCCAAGAGCAAAGTCTAATGGTCGAACTCGCCCTGCCTGAAAACTCCCGCGTCAAGCCCGGCAAGACCTGGCCCAAGCCGGCCGCCGCCAAGCGCACGACCGAGTTCCGCATCTATCGCTGGAACCCGGACGACGGCGCCAACCCGCGCATGGATGTCTATTTCGTCGATCGCGACGACTGCGGGCCGATGATCCTCGAAGCGCTCATCTGGATCAAATCGAAGATCGACTCGACGCTGACCTTCCGCCGCTCGTGCCGCGAGGGCGTCTGCGGCTCGTGCGCGATGAACAT
>DATJXI010000272.1:0-2482 GCA_035500275.1 Roseiarcus sp.
TCTTGTGTCTGCAAAATCTGCCAGAATGTGCGAACGGGCGGTTCTAACCAACCGCCCGTCGCTGGATCTGAGCCCGTACGTGCTCAAAGGCCGCAAGAGCCTGACGGGGAGCTAGGGACAGATCCGGTGTGTCTTCCTCAACCCGAACAGTTGCATGGGCTTCGAGCCCGAACTAGCAAGGAAGGGAGTGGATGATGGCACAAAACGATCGCGTTGTCGTCGGGATTGATGTGGCCAAGGACAAGGTGGATGCATGCATTCGCTCGCGGTCACAACGGCAAACATTCCCGAGCAGTGTGGTGGGGCGGCGCAAGCTGATCGCCTGGCTGCGCAAGCACAAGGTGGGCAAGGCGGTGATGGAGGCGTCCGGCGGTTACGAGCGGGACTGGGCTAAGGCGCTGCGCGAGGGCGGCATTGAGGTGCGGATCGTCGATCCGAAGCGGGTGCGTAACTTCGCCCGCTCGGCTGGGCGCCTGGCAAAGAATGATACGATCGACGCGGACACGATCGCCTGGTTCGCCGAGACATTCGACGAAGCTCCTGGCCAAATCCACGATCCCGCACGCGAGGAGTTGGCGACCCTGGTGAAGGCGCGCAAACACCTGATCGATCTGAAGACCCGCCTGCAGAACCAGAAAGAGCACGCCGTGCCGGGAGCAGTGCAGAAAGCCCACGCCCGCGTCCTGAAGAGCCTGGATACGGAGATGACCAAGCTCGAGGACGCAATTGTCGCCAGGGTCAAGGCCACGCCGGCGCTTGCCGTGCGCGCCGAGATCATCGAGAGCGTGCCGGGCCTCGCCGAAACGGCCTCCGCGATCCTCATTGCCGGACTCCCGGAACTCGGGACGGTCCGCGAGGAGATCGCCGCCGCGTTGTTGGGGGCTGCCCCTTATGACGACGACAGCGGCAAGCGACGCGGCGAGCGCCACATCAAGGGCGGCCGCCGCTGGGTCCGTAATGCCCTCTATATGCCTTGTCTCGGCGCAGCCACCCGGATCAACCCGGTGCTCAAGGCCTTCTATCAACGGCTGATTGCCAAGGGAAAGGAGCCGAAAGTTGCGCTCATCGCCTGCATGCGCAAGCTGATCGTCATCCTCAACGTGATGATCGCCCGCGGCGAGAAATGGGATCCCAGCCGCTACGCATCGCGGTGAACTGACCGAGGCGCCCTTGCCGCGCTCGGTCCTCGACCGAGCGCATGCAAAGCCGACAGACCAGCGAGCGGACGGGGTCAAGGCCGTCAGCCGCCGAAGGCGGTGGCGCGTCCAGCGCCAGCCTTGAGGCCGGCCGCTCGGCGGTCTACTTCAACACAGTTGCTCCTCGGTGAACCCTCTCGTTTGCCACCGTCGTCCGCGTGATGCGAAAGCATCACCCGCGAACTTGACGCCAGAGCTTTGGGGCGCCAGGACCACACGATTTCGCCGTCCGCAATGCTGCCGCACGTCCTACGGAACATCACGTCCACCGCATTCCGCTCCACGTTCGTGACGACGCGTACGCCCCTGTGCCGGCGCGGAACGGCGACAGTTAGATCATGATTTTCGGAAAAACGAAAGAACAATATTTTTCACGCCAGGGCTGGACAAATCGAATAAAATGGAATCGGAAAAAACGAACTGATTTGCCCGCCGGGCAGCCGGCCTTACGCCAACCAGTTCTCAACCTTCAGGCCGCGGATGCGTTTGAACTCACCGTCATTCGCAGTCACGACAGTCGCGCCGACGGCCGCGGCGTGCGCGGCGATCAGCATGTCGTTGCTGCCGATCGGTTGGCCGGCTGCTTCGAGCTCGGCGCGAATGCCGCAATATTCCCTGTCCGCTGGGGCGTCGAACGGCAGGACGTTGATCTCGCCGAGCAGATCCTCGACTGCTTTGTGAAGGCGGGCCGACCCGCTTTCGCGGAGCCGTAGCCGAGCACCACCCGGATGTCGCTTCGCTCATCGAGCGACGGAAAGGCTGCTACTGCTTCGCCAGCGCCAGCGAGAATTCGCCGTTGCGGATGCGCATCGGAAGGCCTTCGGCGAATTTCGCCACCGCATCCTCGCCATAGGTGGCGACGAGTTCGGCGAGTGCGGCGAACAGGCTCGCTTGCGCCAGGCAATCGCCGTCGACACCGTCATGGCGCGCTTCGGCCCACGCCTCGTTCAGATAGGAGAGCGCCGCCTGCTTCTGCTCGTGATCGGGAAGGGGCTCGCGGGCGAGATGGAAGGACATGTGACTGCGCTTGAAACAGGAGGGACAGAACTGACGCGTTCTGTGACAGGTCAGGCGCGTCGAACGCTGGTTTAGCACGCAAGGCGCATGCGCCTAGAGCAGTTCTTTAGGAAAGGTTAACGCGTGTTGATAAAGGGAGCAGATGGTTCCGGCGGTGCGATTTGGATTTGTTCAGCGCGTCGGACGCAACTCCCAGCCCCGTCATCCTGAGGTGCTCGCGATAGCGAGCCTCGAAGGATGAACGGCCCGGATGCTGCAGCGGGGGCCGT
>DATJXI010000273.1:0-6338 GCA_035500275.1 Roseiarcus sp.
GCGATGCAGAAGCTCGACGCCGAGCACGCGAGGAAAGAGGCGGAGGGGTAGTCGCTTCCGCCCGCCAGCGGGCGATGGGCGGCGCGCCTGGAGACGCGGTCGCCGCCCTCATCGAGGGCGGCTTTGAGTTCAGCCCAGAGCCTCAACGGAGGTCAAGAGACGCAGCTCATCGGCGCAAGCAGGGGCCGGCCATTTCATAAGGCTTGGACGGCGTCCCGGCGCCCTACGCCAGCCGCCTGATCAGAAAGCTGTAGGTCCCGCTCTCCTCTTTGGACTCGACGAGCTCGGCCCCGGTCGCGCGGCAGAAGTCCTCGAAGTCCGCCGCCGAGACCGGATCGGTCGTGAGGACGCGCAGCGCTTCCCCGATCGGCGTGCGCTTGAGCGCCCGCCCCGCTTTCAGGATCGGCAGGGGGCAATTCAGCCCGCGCGCGTCCAAAAGATGCTCGGCCATGCCGGTCAGCCGCTGGCTTCAGCGGTCGCTCGCCAGTCGAGCTTGTCGCGCAGGCTCACGACCGTGCCGACGATGACGATGGCCGGGCCGCCCAAAGACGCCGCCCGCGCCTTGGCGGCGAGCGTCCCCAGCGTGCCGACCACGACCTTCTGGTTCGGCCGCGTCGCATTATCGACGACCGCCGCGGGCAAATCCGCGCTCGCGCCGCGCTTGACGAACTCCGCCGTCAGCGCATCGAGGTTGCGCAGCCCCATGTAGATCGCGACCGTCTGGCGCGGCTGCAGGATGCCCGTCCAGTCAAGCTCGAGCTTGCCGTCCTTGCCGTGGCCGGTGACGAACACGCAGGCTTGCGCGTGGTCGCGATGGGTGAGCGGAATTCCGGCGTAGGCGGAGGCGCCGGCCGCCGCGGTCACGCCGGGGCAGACCTGAAACGGCACCCCGTGCGCCGCGAGCGTCTCGATCTCCTCGCCGCCGCGGCCGAAGATGAACGGATCGCCGCCCTTCAAGCGCAGCACGCGCTTGCCTTGGCTGGCGAGCTTGACCAGGAGCGCGCTGATCTCCTCCTGCGGCAGCTCGTGGTTTTCCGGCCGCTTGCCGACATAGAGGCGCTCGGCCTCGCGGCGGACGAGGTTGAGCACCGCCTCGTCGGTCAGCCGATCGTAGAGCACGACGTCGGCCTTCTGCATGAGCCGCAGCGCCCGGAAGGTGATGAGGTCCGGATCGCCCGGCCCGGCGCCGACGAGATAGACCTCGCCGCGCGGCGGCTCGCCCGTACTCCGGCGCGCGCGCTCGATCTCATGCTCAAGGCGGCGGCCGGCCGCCTCCTCATCGCCCGCGAGCGCCGCCTCGCCGATCGGACCTTCCAGCACGCTCTCCCAGAAGCGCAGGCGCATGGCCTGTGTCGGAATCGCCGCGGCGACCTCGTCGCGAAAGCGGCTCATGAGATGCGCGAGCCGCCCGTAAGCAGAAGGAATGAGCGTCTCGAGCCGGGCCTTCAGCATCCGGCCCAGGAAGGGCGAGGCGCCGGCGGTGGAGATGGCGACCAAGAGCGGGCTGCGGTCGAGGATCGACGGCATGATGAAATCGCAAAGCGCGGGGCGGTCCGCCACGTTAACCAGTGCGCCCGCGGCCTTGGCCGCCTTCCGCGCAAGCTCCGTCGCGCGCTCGTCCTCGGTCGCGATGAAGCAAACCGGGCAGCCGCGGAAATCGGCGGCGGCGGGATCGCGCGCCTCGTGGCGAAAACCAGGCTTCTCCCGGAGCGCATGGAACTCCTCGCTGAGCTCGGGCGCGAACACCGTCACCGCCGCGCCCGCCCGCATGAGCAGCTCGGCGCGGCGGGCGGCGACGAGCCCACCCCCGACGACAGCCGCGGGCTTGCCTTTCATCTCGACGAAGATTGGCAGGTTACGCATAGCGAAGGCGCAGCACGGCGAGCCTCAAGCCGAGACGAGGCTGGGTTGCCCGGCGGCGCGGATTTCGGCGATATTGCGGGCGTAGTGCTCGGGGCCTCCCCGGAACACCGCCGAGCCGGCGACGAACACGTCCGCCCCTGCCTGCGCCAGCAGCGGCGCGGTGTCGTGCGCGACGCCACCGTCGACCTCGATGAGGATGTCGCGCGCGCCAATCATCTTCTTGACCCGCGCGACCTTGTCGAGCATGGCCGGGATGAAAGCCTGCCCGCCGAAACCGGGGTTGACCGTCATGACAAGGATGAGGTCGAGGCGGTCGAGGACATATTCGATGGTGCTCTCGGGCGTCGCCGGATTGAGCGCGACGCCGGCCTTCCGCCCCAGATCGCGGATCGCGTGCAGCGACCGGTCGAGATGCGTCGTCGCCTCGGCGTGGACCGTGATGTGGTCGGCGCCGGCTTGCGCGAACGCCTCGAGATAGGGATCGCAGGGCGCGATCATCAAATGGCAGTCGAACGGCTTATCGGTGTGCGGGCGAAGCGCGGCGACGACGGGCGGTCCGAACGTGATATTGGGCACATAATGTCCGTCCATCACGTCGAGATGAATCCAGTCGGCGCCGGCCGCCACGACCGCACGCATTTCCTCCGCGAGCTTCGAGAAGTCCGCCGACAGGATCGACGGCGCCATGATGATCGGGTTCATGCGCCATTGCTCCTTCTTTGCAGGCGCCGCCGCCACGACGTCGACCCTGCCTCCATGCGGAGCGGCGCGTTCAGAGTCAATTCAGAGTATCCGGTGGAAAAGAATGTTTGAACGCCGCCGTTCGCGGCGGACACAATTCAGCCAGCAATGTCAAGAATCGTGCGTACGCGGGGTAGGGGTAAAGCGGCGGGGCGGCCCTTTGTGGCGCTTCAGCCGGATGCGAACCTGATAATCCGGGCGTCAGCAAGCGGCGTATACCGCGGGAACCCGTGGTGCGCGTCAATGGGTTAGGCGCGAGGAGCGAGAGTAGATGTACATCAAGTGTCTTGCTACAGACTATGACGGCACCTTGGCTCATAACGGCGTGGTCGCCGATTCCACAATAGAAAGATTGGTTAAGTTCAAGCAGTCCGGTCGAAAACTCATCATGGTGACCGGCCGCGAATTGCCTGATCTCCACCGCGTCTTTCCCCGCATTGACCTATTCGACCAAATCGTGGCGGAAAATGGCGGGCTTCTCTACAACCCGGCGACGAAGAAGGAGCGGCCGCTCGCGCCCGAGCCGCCGAAGGAATTTGTCGAAAGGCTGAAAGCCCAGCGGGTTGCCCGACTTTCCGTCGGTCGGACGATCGTGGCGACCTGGGAGCCGCACGAGACTGAGGTGCTCGAGGCGATTCGCGACCTTGGCCTCGAACTGCACATCACCTTCAACAAGGGGGCGGTCATGATCCTTCCCGCCGGCGTCAACAAGGCGAGCGGATTGAAGGCGGCGCTCGACGACCTTGGGCTCTCGGCTCACAACGTCGTGGCGGTCGGGGACGCGGAAAACGATCACGCCTTCATGCAAGCGAGCGGCTTCGCGGTCGCCGTCGCCAACGCGCTGCCTGCGGTCAAGGACGACGCCGATCTCGTCACGCAGGGCGCGCGCGGCGCCGGAGTCGAGGAGCTGATCGCCGCCGTCCTGGCGCATGACGCTGAGGCCTTCGCGGCGAGCGGAGAACTTCCCACGAGCTCAACCTGCGCGCCCGGAATTTGACGCTCTCTTTGAAGAATGGCCGGCGGGGGCGTCGGAGACCGGGCGGCCAGGGCGTAAATTCTTGGGCGCCGCCCTGTTGACGCCGCCGCGTTCAAGCCCGTAAGTGGACCTCGTTGGCGGCGGCCAAGCCCGACGCCCAAGAGCCTACACTCATCCCGGGAGGCGCGCCCCATGGATCTTCGACTGACCGAGGAGGAGCTGGCGTTCCGCGACGAGGTGCGCGCCTTCGTGCGCGACCGCCTGCCCGCCGCGATCCGCGAGAAGCAAGTCGCCGGGCGCAAGCTCTCCAAGGACGACTATGTCCGTTGGACGCGCATTCTCGCCGACAAGGGCTGGGCCGCTCCGCATTGGCCGAAGGAATGGGGCGGGACCGGGTGGAGCGCCATCAAGCAGGCGATCTTCCTCGACGAGACGCAGCGGGGCAACGCTCCGGAGCTCCTCGCCTTCGGCGTGAACATGGTCGGCCCCGTCATCTACACCTTCGGGTCGGATGAGCAGAAGCAGCGCTTCCTGCCGCGCATCGTCGATTTGCGCGACTGGTGGTGCCAGGGCTTTTCGGAACCAGGCGCGGGCTCCGACCTCGCGAGCCTGAAAACGAAGGCCGTCCGCGACGGCGATTCCTGGGTCATCTCCGGCCAGAAGACCTGGACGACATTGGCGCAATACGCCGACTGGATTTTCGTTCTGGCCCGCACCAACCCGCAGGTGAAAAAGCAGGAAGGCATCTCCTTCCTCCTCGTCGACATGACGTCGCCGGGCATCACGGTGCGGCCGATCCAGACCATCGACGGCGGGCATGAGGTCAACGAGGTTTTTTTCGACGACGTGCGCGTTCCCCTCGACGCGCTCGTGGGCGAAGAGAACAAGGGCTGGGACTACGCGAAATTCCTGCTCGCCAACGAGCGCAACGGCATCGCCCGCGTCGGCATATCGAAGGCGCGGCTCGACCGCGTCCGCGAGCTGGCCTCGATTCCGGTCTACGGGTCCAGCCCCAAGATGGCCGACCCGTTCTTCCGCGCGAAACTCGCCGAGGTCGAGGTGGAATTGAAGGCGCTGGAGATGACCCAGATGCGCGTGATCTCGAACCGCCGCAATGACGGCAAGCCGGATCCCGCCTCCTCGGTGCTCAAGATCAAGGGCTCCGAGATCCAGCAGGCGACGACGGAACTCCTCATGGAAGTCGTCGGGCCTTATGCGCTTCCTTACGAGGACCCAGAGGAGCGGACCAACGAGCCGCCGATCGGCTACGACTGGGCGGGGCCGCTCGCGCCCGCTTATTTCAACAACCGCAAGGTGACGATCTACGGCGGCTCGAACGAAATCCAGCGCGGCATCATCGCCAAAGCCATCCTGGGATTCTAAGATAATGGACTTCGAACTCAGCGGCGAGCAGCAGCTCCTGCGCGACAATGTCGCGCGGCTCATGAAGGACCGGTACGGCTTCGAGGCGCGCAAGACCTATCAGGCGAGCCCGCACGGATTCGGCGACGACATATGGAAGGAATACGCCGACATGGGCCTGCTCGGCGCGCCGTTCGCGGAGGAGGACGGCGGCTTCGGCGGCGGCCCGGTCGAGACGATGATCGTGATGGAGGAGCTCGGCAAGGCGCTGGCGCTCGAACCCTATCTCGAGACCGTGGTCCTGTGCGGCGCGCTTCTGAAGCACGCCGCGCCGCCGGAGCGGCGCGCCGAGCTCATCGGCAAGATCGCCTCAGGCGAGCTGCGTCTGAGCTTCGCCCATGCTGAGAAGCAGTCCGGCTTCGACCTTCCGGACGTGGCGACGAGCGCGCGCAAGGACGGCGCCGCGTTCGCGTTGAACGGCGAGAAGGGGCTCGTCCTGCACGGCGACAGCGCCGACAAGCTCATCGTGTCGGCGCGTCTGTCAGGCGGCCAACGCGACCGCGACGGGATCGGCCTCTTCCTCGTCGACGCCGACGCCCCGGGCGTCTCGCGGCGCGGCTACCAAACTCAGGATGGGCATCGCGCGGCGGAGGTCACGCTCGCGGACGTGCGCGTCGAGCCCGAGAACGTGCTCGGCAATCCCGAGGCGGCGCTTCCCGTCATCGAGCGCGCCGCAGACGAGACGATCGCGGCGCTCTCGGCCGAGGCGGTCGGGGCGATGAGCGAGGCGCTCGCGATGACCGTCGATTACATGAAGACGCGCAAGCAGTTCGGCGTGACCATCGGCTCGTTCCAGGCGCTGCAGCATCGCGCCTCCGACATGGTCGTCGCGCTCGAACAGGCGCGCAGCATGATGTATTTCGCAACGATGATGGCGAGCGAGGAGGACGCGGCGGCGCGCGCCAAGGCGATGTCGGCCGCCAAGGTCCAGATCGGCCGCGCGGCCAGGTTCATCGGCGAGCAGGCGGTGCAGCTTCACGGCGGCATCGCCATGACCTACGAGTACAAGGCCGGCCATCTCTTCAAGCGCCTGACGATGATCGACGTCGCTTATGGCGACGCGGACACCCACGTGCGCCGCTTGGCCGAGCGGGACTCGCTCTTCGCCTGAAACATGCGGACAATCCTCGTCACCGGCTTCGAACCGTTCGGCGGCGAGACAGTCAACGCCTCCTGGGAGGCGGCGCGCGCGCTCGACGGCTGGCGCTCAGGCGACCTCGTCGCCAACGCGCGGATGCTGCCTTGCGTCTACGACGCCTGCGTCGCCGAATTCGCAGAGGCGTTCGCGCGCTTGAAGCCGCATGCGGTCCTCCTGACCGGGCAGGCGGCGCGGCGC
>DATJXI010000274.1:0-7176 GCA_035500275.1 Roseiarcus sp.
CAGAACGACGAATGGGCCGTGCCGCGCGCCCGCTGCATGACGCTGGAAACCATCGCCCCCATCAGCGACAATCCCATCGTCATCCTGCCCGCCGTGGCCGCATGACACCCCCGGCTCCCGCCGGCGATAGGCGACGGCTCCTTTGCTACACCACGCCTCGGGACACGATCCTGGGGCGCGTTGGCGACACTGCTGCGCCCGTTCTGGCGCCCACCCCTCCCAGGACAGCGGCCCCCCAGCCCTGCGACTGACCTCTCGCGGGGTGATCGTTACATCCTCATCTCATCCTTCTTCATCGCTTGAGATCGACGAGGCTGCATCGCTGACGGCAATGCATCGCTGACGGCTTGGAGAATGGCCGCGTCTCGGCTTCGCTTATTCGACTTCGCTTATAATGTCGAATGGATCGAAATCTAATAGCGAGAGGCTTCCAGAGCGTCGCGATGCGAGCGCAGGCGGCCCGCGCGCGCCCTTCCGCGCGCAGGCTCCTTGGCTAAATTTCCGACGACAGGATTCGATTCAAATATATCAGAGCCGCCAGATACAGCGTTCCAATTGGAGCGAAGAAAATAAAGACGAGAGGCCAGAGATTGGAATCCTGTGCGAGCGCGTAAAGACACCAAATCGCGGCCGGGACGGCGAACCCCAATGGGATGGCGGCCGCGAGCCTCCATCCGCTCCGAAGCGCAGTCAGCGCCCACGGCTGCAGCACGAAATAGGCTGGAACCGCCGAAAAAACCAATAGGCCGAGGAGTTCGGACATGCTTCGCTCGTTCTTGCTGATATAGCGAACTCCTCTTTCCATGAGCTTGCTTGTCTTGTCTGGAATACGCGGAAGGCTTTAACGGCGTGATTGCTAAGATGAGGCTTCAGGCGTCCCATCCGCGTTCTGGAACGCTGGAAGGGAAGCGTCTCCTTACCCGCTCGACCTGGTCAGGGGCGACGCGGACGGTCAAGTAGATTGCGCCGCCATCGTCGCGCCGGCTCATAACTTCGCCGTGCTCGTGGAGCCAGTGCAGCCCTTGCCCGTCGGCGGCGTCCAGAGTGAGCTCGATGAGCGCCCGCCCGCGCGCGAGCCGATCCTCGATCGCCGCAAGAAGGTGGCCGATCCCTTCGCCCGTTTTCGCCGAGACCGTAAACGGCGGCTTGGGCGTCATTTCCTCCTCGGCGGCGAGAAGCGCGCGCGTCGGCTCGCCCAGGCGATCGATCTTGTTCCAGACCTCGATAACGCGGTCGGCGCGATCGGCGTTTCCGAGCTCGGCGAGAATCGCCTCGACGTCTCGGCTCTGGGCCTCGGCGTCGGCGTGCGAGATATCGCGGACGTGCAGGATCACATCCGCCGCAAGAACTTCCTCCAGCGTCGCGCGGAACGCCGAAATCAACATCGTCGGCAGGTCGGAGATGAAACCGACCGTGTCGGACAGGATCGCCGAACCCCCGTGCGGCAGCCGGATGAGCCGCATCGTCGGGTCGAGCGTCGCGAAGAGCATGTCCGCCGCCATCACGTCCGCGCGCGTCAGGCGGTTGAACAGCGTCGACTTCCCGGCGTTCGTGTAGCCGACCAGCGCGACGGTCGGATAGGGTACCTCGCTCCTGCTGGCCCGGTGCAGGCCGCGCGTGCGTTTGACGTTTTCAAGCTCCCGCGCGATACGGACCATGCGCTCCTGGATCAGCCGCCGGTCGGTTTCGATCTGCGTTTCGCCGGGGCCGCCGAGAAAGCCGAAACCGCCGCGCTGACGCTCGAGGTGCGTCCATGAACGGACGAGGCGCGACCGCTGGTACGCGAGATGAGCGAGCTCAACCTGAAGCGCGCCTTCCGCGGTGCGCGCGCGCCGCCCAAAAATTTCAAGGATAAGGCCGGTCCGATCGATGACCTTGCAGCCGAAGGACCGCTCCAGGTTGCGCTGCTGGATCGGCGCGAGCGCGCAGTCCATAACCACGAGATCGATTGAATTCGCCTTGACCTCGGCGGCGATCGCCTCGACCTTGCCCTTGCCGAGATACGTCGCCGGGCGGATGGCGCTCAAGGGCGCGACGTCCGCCCCGACGACGTTGAGGTCAATCGCCCGGGCGAGCCCCACGGCCTCGTCGCAGCGCGCTTCCGGCGTCCGCATCGCCCCCCGGTCGCCGGGGTGAAAGCGCGTGAGACAGGGGCAGACGACCCGGGCGCGCGTGCCTGACGCGACCGCCTGCTCTCGATTGTCGAATGCGCGAGTCTTGTCAGGCGAGGTCAATGCGCCTCCGCCGTCTCCTCAACCGCTTCAAACATAGTGATCGGGCTCGCCGGCATGATGGTCGAGATCGCATGTTTATAGACGAGTTGCGAGTGGCCGTCCCGCCTCAACAGGACGCAGAAATTGTCGAACCAGGTGACGAAACCCTGCAATTTGACGCCGTTGACGAGAAAAATCGTCACCGACGTTTTCGACTTTCGGACATGGTTGAGGAACGTGTCCTGGAGGTTTTGCGCCTTCTCGGTTGCCATGACTCTTTCCGTTTGTTGGGCCCTTGCCGGCCGTTGTTATTCGATGCTCATGCGCGCCTGTCTGACACGCTATTAGCCCGTAAGCATTATACGCAAACGCCGGACCAAGGATTAGCCCTTGAAAGTCTCGTTATGCAATTGTTCGTGACTTTTCTGCGATGTCGTGGAAAGCGCGTCGTAGAGCGCTGACGGTCGGGCCGGGAAGCCCAGCTCCCACGGGCTTCCCATCGATCTTGGTGACGGGGATCGCGACGGTCGTCGCGCTCGTGAGGAACGCCTCGGTGGCTCCCAGCGCTTCCTCGACTGTGAAGGGCCGCTCCTCGAAACCAAGGCCGAGCGCCTTCGCGACGTCGAAATGCGCCGCCCGCGTCACCCCGTGCAGGATCGAATTGTCCGCCCGCCTGGTGACGAGCTTGCCTTCGCGGGTGACGATCCAGGCGTTGGTCGAAGCGCCCTCGGTGACGTAACCCATCTGGTCGACGAACCAGGCCTCGAAGGCGCCGGCCTCGCGCGCCGCCTGCTTGGCGAGCACGTTCGGCAGCAATTGCAGGGTCTTTATATGCGGATGCGCCCAGCGTTCTTCCGTCAACGTGATGACGGCGACACCCGCCGCCGCTCGCGCCGCGACGATGGCCGGATCGAGGGCGCGGGCCGATACGACGACGCCGGGCTTCACCTCACCGTCGGGGAAGCCGTGGTCGCGCCGGGCGGCGCCGCGGCTCACCTGCAGATACACGAAACCATCCCGAACGCGATTCCTGCGCACGACCTCGCGCATAACCATTTTCAGCGCTGTCTCGCTCATCGGCCAGGCGATGCGGACGGCCGCGAGCGACCGCCCGAGGCGCTTGAGATGGCGCGTCTCCTCGATGAGCGCGCCGTTCCGCACCTCGCAGACTTCGTAGACGCCGTCGCCGAATGTGAAGGCGCGGTCGTCGATCGACACTTTCGCGGCGGCGAGCGGCTCGTATCGGCCGTTGACGTAGGCGACGCGCGACAACCAAGCCCCCTAAGTCCCTGCGGTCGAGCCGGCCGGAGCGTCACTCCACGCCCAGCGACTTCAGCTTGCGGTGGAGGGCCGAGCGCTCCATCCCGATAAATTCGGCGGTGCGGGAGATATTGCCGCCGAAGCGGCTGATCTGGGCGACCAGATAGTCGCGCTCGAAAGCCTCCCGCGCCTCCCGAAGGGGCAGACTCAGGAGCTTCTCCCCGCCGATTCCACTCGGCACGACCGGCACGAGGGCACCGACCTCGGCCGGCAGCATTGAGGCTGAGATTTCCGCGTTGGGGTCGCCGAGGGCGAGGATCATCAGCCGTTCGACGTTATTGCGCAATTGCCGGATGTTCCCCGGCCAGTCGTGCGACTGCAGCACGGCCATGGCGTCGGCGCCGACCTTGCGCGGCGTGACCCCCATATTCGCCGCCGTCAGCTCGAGGAAATACTGCACAAGCTCGGGGATGTCCTCGCGCCGCTCAGCGAGTGAGGGGACTCTTATCGGCACCACGGACAGGCGGTGAAAAAGATCCTCACGGAAACGCCCTTCGGTGATCGCCTCAGCAAGGTCGCGGCTTGTCGACGAGACGACGCGCACGTCCACATGCACGCGGTTCGAGCCGCCGACCCGGCAGAAGTTCTGGTCCACGAGAACCCGCAGAATCTTTGCCTGCGTCTCGCGCGGCATGTCGGCCACCTCGTCGAGGTAGAGGGTGCCGCCGTGCGCCTCCTCGAGCGCGCCCACCCGGCGCGGTTGATCGCCCGCGGCCTCGACGCCGAACAGCTCCGCCTCCATCCCCTCGGGTGACATTGCCGGGGCATTGATGACCACGAAAGGGCCGTCCCGCCGCGCCGAGCGTTCATGGATCAGGCGCGCGGCGAGCTCCTTGCCCGATCCGGCGGGACCCGAGATGAGCACGCGCGAATTGGCCGGGCCGAGCTTGTCGATGACGCGCTTGAGGTTCGCCAACGCGGCCGAGGAGCCGACCATCTTGTTGAGCGCCCCGCCCCGCGCGCGTAAGGAGTCCACCTCGCGCTTCAGGCGGGACGTTTCGAGCGCCCGCTCGGCTATGAGGATGAGGCGGTCGGCCTTGAACGGCTTTTCGATAAAGTCGTAGGCGCCGAGCTTGATCGCGGTGACCGCTGTCTCGACGTTGCCGTGTCCTGAGATCATCACCACAGGCACGTTGGCGTTCTGCTTCTTGACAAGCTCCAGCAGCTGCAGCCCGTCCAGCTTCGAGCCCTGCAGCCAGATGTCGAGCAGGACGAGCTGGGGCTGCCGCGCCTCGATGGCCGCGATTGCCTCGTCCGAGTTGCGCGCGAGGCGGGGTCCATGACCCTCGTCCTCCAGAATCCCGGCGACGAGTTCGCGAATGTCTTCTTCGTCGTCAACGATGAGAATGTCAGCCATCAGGAGGATCCCATTTTCTCATTGTCGTTTTGATCGGAGCCGGCGTTGGCGTCATGGAGGGGCAATCGCATGACCACCCGCGCGCCGCGGCCGCCGTCGGCGCGTTTGAGCCCGTCGAGGAGGTCCACGCCGCCGCCGTGGTCCTCGAATATCTTGACGACGATCGGCAGACCGAGGCCCGTCCCCTCGGCGCGGGTCGTGACATAAGGCTCGGTCAGGCGATGGCGGTCCTCGCTGGGGAACCCCTTGCCATTGTCGCCGACGTCGATGTCGGCGACGCCCGCGGGATCGACGCTGAGCGTCACCTCCACCCTGCCATTTTCGTGACATTCACCTCTTGCATCAATTCCTTCAGTCGCGTTCTTCAACACGTTCGTAAGCGCCTGGGACACAAGCCGGCGGTCGAAGTCCGCGAGCACGGGCTTCGCCGGCAGACGCTCCTCGAACTCCACGTCCGCCCGCCCGACCCGCATGAGGAAGACGGCCTGACGCACGCAATCCACAAGATCGTCGCGGGCGGGCCGCGCTTTGGGCATGCGCGCGAAGGAGGAGAACTCGTCCACCATGCGCTTGATGTCGTCCACCTGACGGATGATCGTCTCGGTGCACTGGTCGAAGACGTCCTTCCCCTCGACGATGTGGCGGCCGTAGCGGCGCCGCAAGCGCTCCGCCGAGAGCTGTATAGGGGTGAGCGGATTCTTGATCTCGTGCGCGATGCGGCGCGCCACGTCCGCCCAGGCGGCCGTGCGCTGGGCGGTCACAAGGTCGCTGATGTCGTCGAGCGTGATGACGCTCGCCCGATCGTCGCGCGCCGGGTTGCCGGTGACGCGCACGTTGAGAATACGCTCGCGCCCGTCGCGCAGCACCGTCGCCTGTCCCTGATGCAGCCGCAGCCGTCGCAACCGCGCATGTTCCCAGATCGCGGCGATGCTCTGCTGCAGCGCGTGCAGCGAGCGTCCGATCAAGCCCGTTCCGCTTCCCAGCAGCCGATCGGCGGCGGCGTTGGAAATCGTGACCCTGCCCTCCTGGTCGACGCCGAGGACGCCTGCCGGCACGCCGGATAACACCGCCTCGATGAAGGCGCGCCGCTCGTCGTTGAGCGCGTTCGCCTCGATGAGACGCGTCTGCTGGCGCAAGAGCTCCGCCGTCATCTTGTTGAATGTGTCGCCGAGGCGGCCGATGTCGCCGTCGGCCGTGCGCGTCGGCACCTGAACATGCAGATTGCCGGAGGCGACCTCGTCGGTCGCCCGGATGAGCCGGCGAATCGGCCCGACGATCCGGTTCGCCCAGGAGAGCCCCAGCCAGATCGCCGAGACCAGCATGGTCAGCGCCAGCATCACGAAGACTGTGGCGAAGCCGAGCTCCAGGCTGTGCCGGTGGGCTTCAAAGCGCGCGAAGATGGCCGAGACGTTGGCCGCGTCTTCGGCGACCTTGACGGCGAGCGGATCGATGCTGCGCGCGGCATAGAGATATTGCCCGTCCGCGCCCGGGATCGGCCGGATGCCGACGAAGGTCTCGCCGACCCCGAGCACGCCGCAAAGCGCCTCGCCGCGGTTCGCGTCCTCGAAATCCACCGCCTCAGGGTGCGCGATGAGCTTCTCGTTCGAGCCCTCGGCGATCTGCAGCGGCGTTCCGTCGCTGGTCATGATGGCCGCCGCCTGGAAACCAAGCGTCTTCGACCGGGAGCTGAAGTAATCCTTGAACTGCGCCGGATCGCCCCGCAGCAGAAGCGCGCTGCGGGCAATGTCGCCGGCGGTCAGTTCGACGTCGCGCAGCAGACCCCGGCACTGCGATTCCCGATAAAGCTGGCTCGCCTGGTTGGACTCGTTGATGAAGGCCGCTACGTCCGTCATGAACCGCGGGTTGATCGCCCACTCGACCGAGACCGTCGCGACGACGGCGGTGACGATGGCGGGGATGGCCGCGACGAGCGAGAACAGAAGGACGAACCGGCTGTGCAGCCGCGCCCCCGCACGCGCCGCGCGCCGCGCGGCCCTGAGTCGCGCGAGCTCGATCCCGATAAGAATGATGAGGGTGACGACGACGACGCCGTCGCCAATGAGCAGCGTCTCGACGACGCTCGCGGTGGGCAAAATCGGCGTGAGGCCGGCGAAGATGACGAACGTCGCCAGCGCCAGAACGAAGGCGGCCCCGACCGCGAAAGGGCCGAAACGGGAAGTCGGCCCGCTATCGTCGTAGAGCGCAGCCCCCCGCGCGCCGATGGTCGTCGTCGTGCCCGTCAAAATCCCAAACCGAAACCGCCCGCCACATTCGGCGAGGACTCAC
>DATJXI010000275.1:0-5011 GCA_035500275.1 Roseiarcus sp.
GCGTAACCCTTTGAAAAGGCTCAAAACCAGCGCAAGTTTTCCGCATTTTTTCGCATTTTTTCCACCTTTTTTCGCATCTTTTCCGCTCCTAGGAATGCGAAAAAACGCGAAAAAAGGCGACTTTTTGCGCCGACGGCCCCCCGCGACGGGATAGGCCGCCGCCCTAGCGCTCCTGCGGCGGCACGTGGGCTAAGTTGGCGACGAAGTCGGCGATCTCGCCGAGCTCGTAGGACAGATGAATCCGCTTCGTCGACGCCGGCCGAAGCGCGAGCGACAGCCCCGGCCGCCATTCTCGCGCCGGCCGGATCGGGCGGCGCTCGAAGCCGCCGCCGCGGTTCGGACAGACGTTTCTGAGCACATCCTCGACGCAGTCGGCGCAGAAGGTGCACTCGAAGGTGCAGATGCGCGCCTCCGTCGAGCTCGGGGCCAAGTCCTTATCGCAATATTCGCAGTTGGGTCTGAGCTCGAGCGCCATTGTGAGGCTCCCTACAGCCAACGAAAAGCAAAATAGCCGAGCAGGACGAGGAGGACGCCGATGAGAAGGTACATCCCGGCCGATCGCGCCTTGTCGACATCTTGCGGGATTTCTCGCTCGGCGAGTTCGTCCAGACGCCCGGCGATCCTCTCCATCAGGCGCGGCGCTTCGGCGACGAAGGCCGCAAGCGCGGAAAGGTTGCGGCTCGCGTCCTCGATCCGCCCGAGCGGCCCGAGGTTCTCGGCGATCCATGCGCCGACGACCGGCTCGGATGTGGACCACATGTTGAGTTGCGGATCGAGCTTTCGTGCGACGCCTTCAACAACGACCATCGTCTTCTGCAGCAGGACGAGCTCCACCCGCGTCGCCATGTCGAACAGGCCGGTGATCTCGAAGAGGAGCGTCAGGAGGCGCGCCATCGAAATCCGGTCGGCGGTGCGCGAATGAATCGGCTCGCCGATGGCGCGCAGGGCCTGGGCGAAATCCTCGACGCGATGCGCATGCGGCACGTAGCCGGCCTCGAAGTGCACCTCCGCGACGCGCTGATAGTCGCGCCGGATGAACCCGTAGAGGATCTCGGCGAGGAAGCGGCGCTCCTCGCGCCCCAAGCGGCCCATGATGCCGAAGTCGACCGCGACGATGCGGCCCGCCTCGTCCACGAAGAAATTTCCCTGGTGCATGTCGGCGTGGAAAAAGCCGTCCCGCAGGGCGCTGCGAAGGAAGGTCTGGATGAGCGCTCTGGCGAGGGCCGGCGGGTCGAACCCGAGTTCGGCGAGACGCTGACGGTCGGCGAGGGGAACGCCCTCGACCCACTCCATTGTCATCACCTCGCGCGTGGTCCGGTCCCAATCGATGGCGGGCGCGCGGATGTCGGGATCGTCCTTCGCCTTCTCTGCGAATTCCGAGGCGGCGGCCGCTTCCAGGCGAAAATCCATCTCCATACGCACCGAGCGCGCCAAAGTTTCGACGACCTGGACAAGGCGCAGCCGGCGCATCTCGGGAATAAGACGTTCCGCAAGCCGCGCGGCGAAAAACATGTCCGCCAAATCGCGCGCGAAGCGGCGCTCGACCCCGGCGCGCAACACCTTGACGGCGACCGGACGGGGGCCGTCGGGAGTCCGCACGGAAGCGCGATGGACCTGGGCGATCGACGCGGCGGCCACCGGCTCGCCGAACGTATCGAAAAGCGCGCCGATCTTCGTTCCGAAGGCGGCCTCGACAATTCCGATCGCCGCCTGCCGGCTCATCGGCGCGACGCGGTCCTGCAGGCTCTCAAGCTCGAGCGCGACCGCCGTTCCGACGATGTCGGGACGAGTCGAGAGAAACTGCCCCATCTTGACGTAGGACGGGCCGAGCCGGTCGATCGCGCGCGAGAGTCCGCTTAAGCCGCGCACGTTGCGTTTGGCGATGAGATTGGCGAGGGCGACCGGCAACCGAGCGAACGGCGGCAAGAGCGCCGGATCGATGCCCACAAAGGCGCCTTCGCGAGCGAAAACAAAGCCTGCGCGCGCAAGGCGCAGGCTGTGACCGAGCGCCGCGAAGATGGACAAATCAGAGCTTCCAGCCGGAGTGGATCGCGACCACGCCTCCGGTCAAGTGCGTATGGGTGACCCGGCCGAACCCGGCCTTGGCGATCGTCTCGGCGAAAAGTTCGGGGGGCGGGAATTTGCGGATCGATTCGACAAGATAGCGGTAGGGCCGCCCGTCCCCCGCAACGACCCGCCCCATCGCCGGGATCGCGAAGAACGAATAGGCGTCATAGAGCCGGTCGAGAACCGGCACGTCCAGCCGGGAGAATTCGAGGCAAAGGAAGTGGCCGCCGCGCCGGAGCACGCGGTAGGCTTCGGCCAGCGCGCTCTTGACCCGCGGCACGTTGCGAATGCCGAAGGCGATCGTATAGGCGTCGAACCGGCCGTCGGCGAACGGCAGCGCCTCTGCGTTAGCCTCGACAAAAGTCACCCGGTCCTTCAGGCGCAGCCGCTCCGCCCGCTCGGCGCCGACTCGAAGCATCTCGGCATTGATGTCGGCGACCGTCGCGGTCGTGAGCGGTCCGCCTGCCCGGACGACGCGAAAGGCGACGTCGCCGGTGCCGCCGGCGACGTCGACGAGCGCGAACGGACGCGTCGCGGACGGTCGCGCCTTCGCAGCGAGAACATTCTTCCAGACGCGGTGCAATCCGAACGACATGAGGTCGTTCATGAGGTCGTAGCGGTCGGCAACCCGGCGAAAGACCTCATCCACGAGACCCTGCTTTTCGTCCAGCGGAACGGTTCGTCGACCGAAATGGGTTTGCTCGGACCGGGCGGGCATCAGGAGTCTCCCTACTGCGGCGCAAAATAGCGCGCCGAAGCAGCCCGGTACACCGCCTAGTGGTTAATGGCTGGGCAGAACGAGTCGCTAGTCTAGGAGAGCTTCTCGCGCCCCCCGATCGCCGCAATCACCTGATCGATGCCCGCGGGCGAAATGCGGAACAAACCGTCGTAGGGCTGGCTCAGTTGGAGAATGAGGAGGAACGCGCTCGCCACGGCGGTCGAGCCCAGCGCCTCCATGACGACGCTGATGAGGTTGGGCGCCGACGAAAGGCCATAGGCGAAGAACAGAAGCAGCGCCCAGCCGACGACGATGATGATCAGGATGGGGGACAGCGGGGTGGCGAGTTGGCGCGCCATCAGTAATTGCGTCTGGATCATCGACGACGATAGCTGGCGGGCCGTCGCGACCAGCTGCCGCTCATGATCGTTGGCCGGGTCGAGGCTCGCAAAATAGTCGGCCATGTCCTGCGAGTCTGAGCGCGAGATGGCGTAGCTCGAAGACGCCCGGCTCTGCCGCCCGTCGCCCCAGAAGCGATGGCGATGGCTCAACACCTGTGATTTGAGGAGCGCCCGACCCTTGAGCCCCCGCGGACCCAGTTGCTCAAACACATGATCGAGTTGCAGCACGACGGGCCCCAGCGACAGCGCCTCCGCGATCTGGGTCGTGTAGACGCTGTGGCTCGTCCAAATGACGAGGCCGAGCACGAGCGCCAGCAGAAGCGACACGAGGCCGGCGATCGACCCGATCATGCTCTTCGCGTCGGTCAGCATTTGCGCCGGCGCCGCCCCCTGCATCGCAAAGCCGATCAGGCCGCAGACAAAGCATCCGAGCGCGACCAATCCTGCCCGAGCCAGCATGCTCATTCCGTGTCCCTCCGTTGGACGAAGTCGACTCGTGGGCTACTCGCCGAGCGCTTCGATGATTTTTTCCGCCGTCTCGCCGCCCGAGAAGTTCTGCTGGCCGGTCACCAGATTGCCGTCGCGGATGGCGAACCCGCGCCACAGGCCCGCCGGATGTAGTTGGCGCCCAGCTTTTTCAATGCGTCCTCGATGCGCCAGGGCGTCACGCGCTTGTCGCTCGCGCTTCGGCCCGCGTCAACGAAGCGCGTTCATCTGTCCTACGAGTTCGACGAGATCGCCGACTTCGTCGCCAGCTTGGCCCACGTGCCGCCGCTGGAGCGTTAGAGCGCCGGCCTATCCCGTCGCGGGGGGCCGTCGGCGCAAAAAGTCGCCTTTTTTCGCCTTTTTTCGCATCTTAAGAGCGGAAAAGATGCGAAAAAAGGTGGAAAAAATGCGAAAAAATGCGGAAAACTTGCGCCGGTTTTGGGCCTTTTCAAAGGGTTACGCCGAATCTCGTGGAAAACAATTCTGAGCCCTTCTGGGCCGGCGCTTGGGCCGCCGAACGCTCGGGCCCGATTGAGCCTCGCCGCCGCGACCTTGTCGGCGCTGTCATGTGCACGGGCCGAGCGCATGTCGTTCCTTCCGAAAAACAGGATGATATAGGCCGACATCGGAAAAAGCAAGGAATTGTCGAAATGAACTTCAAAGCCCTCCGGCCCGACCGTCCCTGCGAACACTAGAGTAGTTCTTGTCGATGTGAAGCAGTTCCAACAAGTCGCCGCACGCGACATCAGCGCGAAGCAGTCGATCTCGCTCAACCTCTCGAACATGCGCAATCTCGTTTCGCACTGGTGCGATCGCCGATACCGCCGCTTGAAGCTTCTGCTTTAGGTCTGCTGCCTCGCCAAGCCGGCACCGGGCTTCTTGCCAAACGTCTGCGGCGAACAGCAGGGGCGGCAATTGCCCGAGGTAGAGATAGTCAACCGAGGCAAGCGGATCAGAGCCAGCGGGCCGACTTCTGAGCGCGCGTGCCAGGGCTTCGCGCTCGCGTTCAGGTAAAGTCTCTTCAATTTTACGGGCCGCGGAGTCGCCGAACCGCGCAAGGTAGATCACCCTCACCACCGTGCGCAGCGCGCGCTCAGCTTCTGCGATACGGGTCCAAACGGATTCCGCCCCAGGTAGGAACCAAGGTGGCGTGAGCGGCGGCGAGTTCGCTTCGCCCCCTAGCTGCCGATACGCAACTCGAATAATGTCGGCCATCCTGCGGCGACGTTCCCTAAGAAATTCCTCATACTCCATTGACTCCCAACCCAATGGAAGCGCGTGCTCTGCGCAGAGGCGCCCCCACCGATCATCGTCAATAGCCAACTTGCGACGCAGGCGC
>DATJXI010000276.1:0-4014 GCA_035500275.1 Roseiarcus sp.
CCAGAGACGGGCCAATGGGCCAGGATAACTACACCGAGCAGCAGTGTAATCAACCCAGAGATGACGACCCAAATCCAGGGCGAACCCGCCTTCATATTGAACCCGAGGAACACGCGTACGATGCCGGAGGCGACGAGCGCCGCGCCGAGGATGAGCGTGACCCAGATGGCGGTCAGCAACGGATTCTCGAAGGCGATGAAGCCGGCGACGATGTAGAGGACGCCAAGGAGGAGCCAGAAGATGAACCTACCCCAGGTCTTGATCTGGAACGCATTGATGACCTCCGCGACGCCGGCGACGATCATCATGATGCCGACGACCCAAGCGCTCGCCACGGTCGCGGTGACGATGCTGCCGAGAGCGATGACCCCGGCGATCAGGTAGACGACGCCCAGAGCGACGATCCATCCCCATTTCGCCCGCAGCGGCGCCATTGGGTGGGCGGAACCGATCGGCGAAGCCGATGTCATGTTTGCCATTGCCTATTCCTCGCTTCTTGGCCCGCGCGAGACTCCTGTGCAACTCAGTCTAACACATTCGTCGTCACGGAAAGAAGCCGCTAAGATTGGCGATCCGGCGCCTCAAGTCCCGCGTGCCTTCCAATCCCGAAGACGGTTAACGAGCACATAGGCGTCGGCCTCTTTGGTCTCGGCGAGATAGTCGCGCGCCGCTCCCGACAGCTTCTCGACAAGGGACCTCTTATAGTTCTTGTGACTGGCGTCGAGTGCGATCGTCGTCACGATCACCAATGTCGGGTGGTCCCGGTTGTCTAGCGTCTTGGCGACCCAGATCTGGGCCCCCCTCGCCAAAGGATGTTTGAACGCCATTCGAATTTGCCCCTGCGCGGCAAGCCCCTGGCCCGAAAGGACCAGCGCCGGTTGTCGTAGTCAAGTCTCCATCGTTGAGACCTGGGCGCGGCATCGGTCGGTTGCCGGCTCTCCCAAGCCGTCCAAGCCCCTGGGGAGCGACCTTCAAATGAAAGCCCTGTTCGCACTTACCACATCTCCGTGCCGCCAAGGGCGTATTGGGGCCATAGGCCGCCGCTCACCGGCAACCGAAACTTTTGCAACATGGGCTGCGCGCCCGGCCGAGCCCGACCGAGTAAGCCGTCATGATGCGGAGGAAAGAGAGCCTGAAGCGCCGGTCTTTCCTCCTTACTCGACAGTTCGATCAGAACCGTATGCGGATGCCGATCGTCGGGTCGTAGTTCTGCGTAATCGCGTGTTGCGCGATCGCGACCTGCTTGGTGACGGGATTGAAGTACGGGTTGGTGGTGATGAAGCCGTTGGCCAGGCCGCCGTAAACGTTGCTGATCATGATGCCGGCGTAGATGTCGACGCGCTTGACCGGTTTCCAATCGGCGAAGAAGGAAACAGCGTCCTGGGTCCCGTAGCACTTGCTGCTGCTGATGCCCGGGCCCGATCCGGTGCAGGCCGCAGACACCGCGGCGCCGTACTTATTGACGGTGAAGTTGTAGTTGTTCTGCCACTGGTAGTAGAAGGCGGCGGCGAGCTCGAGCGAGCCCCAGCCGTGCAGCCACGCGTCCGGAACCGTCAACCTTACGCCGGTCCACACTGTCTGCAGCACCTTATTGAAGGTATACGGATTGGTCGTGATCGCATCGTTTACATAGACGCCCTTGTTGAAGTAGCCGGGCGGCACGATGATTTCCGGATAATTCGTACGGAAGCCGGTGAGGTACTGGTCGGAGGGATTCGACAGTCTCGCGTAAATATAGCCGCCATAGAACTTGAAGGCGTCCCACTTGTAGCTGGCCATGAGCTCGGTGCCGAAGTTGTTCGAGAGCGTCGCCTTCAGCACCGCGTTGGGGTCGTAGCAGACGTTGTTGACCTTGATGTACCAGTTTCCGTAGCACTGGGCGATGTTCGATCCGCCGAAGCTCGACAGCGACACGGCGTCCTTCGCCCAGCCGACGACGCCGTCGAACGAGAGGTTGACCCAATCGAATCCGACCTGGCCGTAATAGGCGCCGTTCGAGCCGTTCTGCACCCCGTAGCCGCCGATCTGCGCTTGCGCGGCCAGTCTGACTGCGCTGAAGGCGTAAACGTTTGGAATCGCGACCTTGTAGGTGAGCGCTGTGTTGATGCGCGCCAGCTGTGTGTCGCCGAAGCCAGGGAACGACGACGAGAACCCGATCAACGAGAACGCCTGCGAGCCGCTGATCGGATCGTACTTCGACTGGGTGTCGTTGCTGAGCGAGTTGGTGCGGCCGAAGGTCAGCGTGCCCCAGGTTTTGTGACTGATCCCAGCGTAGCCCTGCGAATTGTCCCACGAGCCGTTGCGGCTCGAGTCGAAATTCGCCGTCTGATAGCGCCAGTAGGTCTTTCCATTGATCTTCACCTGGCCGTTGGCCGCATTGACGTTATTGTCGGCCAGCGAGCGCACCGGGTTCGTGAACACGCCGGAATAGGGGTTGACGCCCGCCTCGAGCACGCCGACCAACGACCACCCGGTCAAGCCGATCGGGGCGAGGTCCTCCTTCATCTTGAGGCCGACGACGCTGGTGCTGATCCCGTTATAGACGGACTGCCAGATGTGTTCGTGGCCGCTCTTCTGGATGCCGTAGTTGACCTTGTCGGCGCTCGGGTTCTTGGTCGTGCCCCAGTCCTGGTAGCCGTAGCCGACGTCGAGCGTGCCGTAGAGAGTGATGCCATAGGCGCCGATGGGGCAGTCGTCGGGCGACGAGTTCATCCATGTCCACAAGCTCGCCCAGCAGTTGGGCTTGGGCGGGGGCGCCTCCACGGCCTTCTTGGTCGGAAGATCCGCAGCATTCGCGAGTCCGGCGAACGCCGTCCCCGCCAACATCGCCAGTGTTAGTCTTCTCATGTCCGTCCCCAAGCCGCTAATTCGAAGTTGGCCCGACTGAATCCCCGTCAGCGCGGAGCATTGGCGCATTCAAAGCGCAGGGCGATTACACGCGTGCCGCCCGGCCAGAATCTCGCGCAGTCGAAGTCTAAGTCGGATTGAACATTTTGCGCTAGGGGCCGGCTGCGTCGAAAAAACAGAACAGAAGCGCGTTCATTGGCCGCCGGCAATCGTGAATACGTCAATGAAATGACCGCCGAAACGTCAAAACTCTCAAACATCTGGAATGTCTAATCATTGACACAATAACGTCACAAAGCGACTGCGGAGCGGCCGGCAAGTCTTTGCGCGAACAAAGCGATTCCCACTTCGTGTGTCCTCCGCGCCACAGAAAGCGCAGGTCACCGCCGCAATCGACCGGCTCGGACGCGCGCAGCTCGGATTTACGCCCCTCGCCCCGCCAAGACGCTTCGGACGATCGCGCTCGCCTTGGCGAAATCCATCTCGCCCGGGTGAGCGTGTTTGAGGGCGTTGACCACTTTGCCCATGTCCTTGACGCTTGTCGCTCCAGTCGCGGAAATGGCCTCTCTCACGGCCGCCGTCATCGCCGCCTCGTCCATCTGCCGCGGCATGAATTCGCTGATGACGGCGACCTCGGCGTTCTCTTGCGCGGCGAGCTCGGCGCGCCCCGCCTTTTCGTAGATCGCCGCCGACTCCTGGCGGGACTTCACCATCTTGTTGAGGAGCGCGAGCTCGTCCGCCCGGCTCACGACCTTGCCCGCGCCGCGCGCCTCGATCTCCCGGTCTTTCAGCGCCGCCATGATAAGCCTGAGCGCGGAGACGCGCGTCTTGTCGCCGCTCTTCATCGCCTCCTTCATTTGCGCCGTCACGGTGTCGCGCAGAGGCGCCGCCTCGACCATGGGATTCCTCGAAAAGCAGGAGCGCGCTTCCTTGACGCGCAAGTTGGGCGGCGCTTAAGCACAGCCCCATGTCAAGCGCAACACGCCCGATCGGTTCCGCCATCGGCCTCGACGACGACAATGGCTGGCGCCCGCGCGTCGCGACCGGCGTTCTCGTCCTCGCCAACGGCGACGCAATCGAGGGCTTCGGCGTCGGCGCGACCGGCGCGGCGGTCGGCGAGGTCTGCTTCAACACCGCCATGACCGGCTACGAGGAGATCCTGACCGA
>DATJXI010000277.1:0-5202 GCA_035500275.1 Roseiarcus sp.
CGGTCGAGCCGCGCCTCGATCACCGTGCCTTCCGCGCTGCGCTCCGGGTCGGCGACGAGGTCCATGAGCTCGGCCTGGAGCGCGATGGCCTCGAGAAGCTTGTCGAGATTGGTGTGCTTGGTCGCCGACACCTCGACTGCCAGCGTATCGCCGCCGAACGCCTCGACCTGGACGTCGTGCTGTAAGAGCTCTTGCATCACGCGCTGCGGGTTGGCCTCCGGCTTGTCGATCTTGTTGATCGCCACGATGATCGGCGCCTTGGCGGCCTTGGCGTGCCGGATCGCCTCGATCGTCTGCGGCATGACGCCGTCGTCCGCCGCGACCACGAGGACGACGATGTCGGTCACCTTTGCGCCGCGCGCCCGCATGGCGGTGAATGCCGCATGGCCGGGCGTATCGATGAAGGTGATCGTCTCGCCGCCGGGGGCCGCGACCTGATAGGCGCCGATATGCTGGGTGATGCCTCCGGCCTCGCCCGCCACGACGTTGGCGTTGCGGATGGCGTCGAGGAGCGACGTCTTGCCATGGTCGACGTGGCCCATGATCGTGACGATGGGCGGACGCGGAACCGACGCGCCTTCCTCATCCGGCCGGTCGAAAAGCCCTTCCTCGACGTCGGACTCGGCGACGCGCCGCACCGAATGGCCCATTTCCTCGGCGATGAGCTCAGCGGTGTCGGCGTCGAGCACGTCGGTCAGGGTCACCATCCGGCCTTGACGCATGAGGAGCTTGATCACGTCCACCGCGCGCTCCGACATGCGGTTCGCAAGCTCCTGGATCGTAATCGCCTCGGGCAGCACGATTTCGCGTGAGATCTTCTCCCTGTGCTCCTGCGCGCCATGGCCTTTGAGCCGCTGAGTTCGCCGCCGGAAGGAGGCGACGGAGCGCATGCGCTCCTCCTCGATCGCGGTGGCGTTGGCGACGGTGAGTCGCCCGCGATTGCGCTCGACGCCTCGGGCCGGCCGTGGCGTCGGGGTCAGCACCTTCTGCGGCGTGAGAGGGCCAAGGGCAGGCCGGCGCGGTCCGCGGGCAGCGACTTCCTCCTCGACGCCGGGGCGCGGCGAGGCCGGCCCGGCGGGCGTGCCCGGCGCGCCCGGCCTGCGGGGCATCGTCGGCGAGGGGGCCGGCTCGCCGCCGGAGAGGCGCCGGCGCGCCTCCTCCTCGCTCTGCCGCTTGAAGTTCGCCTCCTGCGCCCGCCGCAGCTCTTCCTCGCGCTTGCGCGCTTCGGCCGCTTCGCGTTCGGCCCGCTCGCGCGCCTCGCGCTCCCGACGCGCCTCGGCTTCCCCCTCCTGGCGGCGGCGGTCTTCGTTCTCTTGCGCCCGCGCGTCCTGAAGCGCCCGCGCGCGCGCTTCGCGCTGCTCGGCGGTCAGCGTCGGCAGGACCACCCCGGTCGTCTTGGGGGGCGCAGGCGCGGGCTTCGCCGGCGCCGCGGGGGCGGTCTTGCCGGCCCCCAGGGAAATGGTCTTCGCAGACGGCGCGGCGGGCGCGGGCGTGGACGATGGCGCACGCGCGGGCGCGGCCGCCGGCGCCTCGCCAGGGCCGAGAACGCGGCGTTTTACTTTTTCGACGACAACCGCCTTGCTGCGCCCGTGCGAAAAGCTCTGCCGGACGGTCCCGTGCTCGACTGGCCGCTTCAGATGCAAGGTCGCCTTCGGCGTAGCGCCGCTCGGCTTGTCGGTATTGCCCGTTTCGTTCATGCTCATCCCTAATCGCATGGACTGTCAGCCGATTTCTCGGTCTGGCCAAGCACTGCGCCGCCGCCCGCGGGCGCGACGCCGCTTTCGGTCGTGATGTCCGCGTCCGCTTCGCTTGCGCGATAACGGCGCGCGCGCTCCGCCCTCGCGAGGAAGGCGGTCGTCGCCGCTCCTGATTTGAGGGCAGCATGTATCACATTTGCCTTCCCCAATGCCAAACCCAATTGGCTCGACGAGAAGAGATTTACGACCGGTATTGTTCCGGCCCGTCCCAGTTTCGCCCCAAACGCCCGGACCCGCTTGGCGGCGCTGTTGGGAGCGCCGTCCGTCGCCTCGATGAGCGCCGCGACATTGCCCGCCTCGATGGCCAGGTCCACCTTGACCGCCCCCGCAACGACCAGCCCCGCCTTGTTGGCCATCGCGAGCGACTGCAGCGCGTCCTTCTCGAGGAGCGCGTCCACGGCGTCAGCCAGCTCGGGTGAGGCTTGCGCCTTCGCGCGAAAAGCCCGCGAGAATGCGTCCTTTTTCGCGGCGCGCCGCACGGCCTCGGAGCTTAGCCGGGTCCAGACGCCACGCCCTGGCAGCTTCCGCCGTATGTCCGGAACGACGGTCCCCTCCGGTGAAAGCGCAAAGCGCAGCATCGCTTCCGGCGCGTCCTTGACGCCCGTCACGATGCAGGTCCGCTCGGAGCCGCCGTCCGCGCCGGGCGCGCTCAAGCCTGGGTCAGAAATTGCTCTCGACGCGTTCAGCCGCCTTCCTCCTCCTCCGCCGGCGCCTCGGCCTGGGGCTGAGGCGGCTCGATCCAGCCAGCGCGGACGCGCGCGTCCAAAATCATCGCGTCGGCCTGCGCGCGCGAGATGTCGAAGCCGCTGAGCAAGCCGGGCTTGGCTGTGTCTCCGTCAGTGTAGCCGACGAGGTCGTCGCTCGCGCAATCGGCGAGATCCTCGAGCGTCTTGACGCCGCTCTCGCCGAGCTTGACCAGCATCTGCGCGGTCATGCCTTCGACGTCTTTGAGCTCGTCCGCCACGCCGAGCGCCTTGCGCTGCTCGTCGAATTCGGCCTCGATCCGCGCCAGATGGCCTTGCGCGCGCGCCTGGATCTCGGCGGCGGTCTCGTCGTCGAAGCCCTCGATCGAGGCCAGCTCGCGCGGCTCGACGTAGGCGATCTCCTCGACCGAGCGGAAGCCCTCCGACGCCAGGAGCTGCGCCACCGTCTCGTCGACGTCGAGCGCCTCCATGAACGCGCTCGTGCGCTCGGCGAACTCCTTCTGGCGGCGCTCCGATTCCTCGGCTTCGGTGAGGATGTCGATGTCCCAGCCAGTAAGCTGGGAGGCGAGCCGCACGTTCTGCCCGCGCCGGCCGATCGCCAACGACAGCTGATCGTCGGGGACGACGACCTCGATGCGGGTCGAATCCTCGTCGAGGACGACCTTCATGACTTCGGCCGGCTGCAACGAGTTGACGATGAAGGTCGCGGCGTCCGGAGACCACGGGATGATGTCGATCTTCTCGCCTTGCAGTTCATTGACGACCGCCTGCACGCGCGAGCCGCGCATGCCGACGCAGGCGCCGACCGGGTCGATCGAGGAATCGTTCGACGTCACCGCGATCTTCGCGCGCGAGCCGGGATCGCGGGCCACCGCCTTCACCTCGACGATGCCGTCGTAGATCTCCGGCACTTCCTGGGCGAAGAGCTTGGCGGTGAACTGGGGATGCGTCCGCGATAGGAAAATCTGCGGGCCGCGCGCCTCGCGCCGGACGTCGTAAACATAGGCGCGAATACGGTCGCCCGGGCGAAACATCTCGCGGGGGACGAGCTCGTCGCGGCGAACGACAGCCTCGCCGCCGGCGCCGCCAAGATCGACGACGACGTTGCCGTATTCGACCCGCTTGACCTGTCCGTTGATGATCTCGCCGATGCGGTCCTTGAACACCTCGTATTGCTTGTCGCGCTCGGCCTCGCGAATCTTCTGCACAAGAACCTGCTTCGAGGCCTGCGCGGGAATGCGGCCGTACTCGAAGGGCGGCAGCGATTCGGCGATCCAGTCGCCGATCTGCGCGGACGGATTCTTCTTCTGCGCTTCGGCGAGCGTAATCTGGGTCGCCTCGTTCTCGACCTCGTCGACGACGAGCAGCAGACGCGAAAAGCGGATTTCTCCCGTCTTCGGGTTGATCTCGGCGCGAACCTCGGTCTCCTGGCCGTATCGCGAGCGCGCGGCCTTCTGCATCGCGTCCTCCATCGACGCGAGCACGATCGAGCGGTCGATCGATTTTTCGCGCGCGACCGCGTCCACGATCTGCAAGAGCTCGAGTCTGTTGGCGCTAACGGCCATCTTCTTCTCCTTCTTCCGGCCCGGGCGCGGAGAGCGCGCCATTTCGGGCCGAATTCTTCTTGTTCGCTGTCTGTCGCGGCGCCTTCCGCGCTTGCCTCTGCGCGGCCTTCTCCCGCCGCAGCAAGGCGCGGATGAGGTCCTCGGTCAGCACCAGACGAGCCTCGCTCATCCCACGAAGCGGGAGGACGACGGACGCCTCGGTCTTGTCGTCAGCGACAACTCGAACCACCGCCTCGGGTCCCTGCGGCCCCGCGGCGACGCCGTCCAGCCGGCCCCGAAACCGCTTGCGGCCGCCGATCGCAGCGGCCATCTCGAACCTCGCCTCATGCCCGACGGCGCGCCGAAAATCCGATTCCCGGACCAGCGGCCGGTCGATCCCCGGCGACGAAACCTCGAGCCGGTAGGACTGCGTCAGGATGTCCTCGGCGTCGAACACCGGCGACAGCGCGTCGCTTGCGCGCTCGCAATCGTCGATCGTCATCGTCCCGTCCGGGCGCTCGGCCATGACCTGGACCGTCGTCCCGGCCGCCGCGGAAATCTTCACACGGACCAGCCTGAGCCCGAGGTCTTTCAAGACCGGGGCCGCGATCCGCCCAATGTGCAACGCCGGCCCTGCGTCGTCCATCAGACGCGGCTCGTCGAGCCCGTCCTGAGGCTTCGCGGCAGGAAAATGCTGCGCTTCGACCATATGCCCGTGCGGCAATAAAAAAGAGCGGGTCCCGCGGGGCCCACTCTCAAAACTTCTCATCGTCTTCCCGAACGATAAGCTATGAGACTGTTCGGCGTTGGATATAGTATGAAGCGGCCTCCCGCGCAAGGGGCTCCCGAAGGCTCCCCGCCGCAGGGAATGGCGGGCGTTTCCGCGCCTGTTAGAGGCCCGTCTGACGCGCCTACAGCACCCGAGAGTGCCGCAGTTCTTGGTCGGCCCGATCCAGGTAGGCGTCGAAGATCGAAGCGATCGACCGCACGAACGGACGGCCCTTTTCGGTGACCGCGATCCGGTGCCCGTCCCAGTCCGCCAGCCTATCGGCGGCTAACCGCGGCAGCTCGGCGGCCGCGATCGCCTTCAAGGGTTCCGGATCGGCGCCATACTCGTCCGCCGCGAGGTCGAGGTCGACCTCAAGCTCGCACATGACGCGCTCGATGACGGCGCGGCGCAACCGGTCGTCCTCGCCG
>DATJXI010000278.1:0-7689 GCA_035500275.1 Roseiarcus sp.
CCGCCGTCGAACTCCGCGACCACCGGCCGACCCTCCACTCGTCCAAACGCGCTCGCTTTTGCGCTCCACTCCGTCGGCATCGGGCCTCCTCTCCGAACGGGCGCAAGTTGCTATCGCAAAACAACTTTTGCCTGATTCGGCAGCCCGATGCGCTACCAAATGTGAGAAATGCGGGCTAGAGCGGGCTCCGATCAGCTGTATCAAGTTCGCAGACGACGATTTTAAGATGTCGGCAAAGGCTGCCGGCACCCTCGGGAAGCGCGCCAATTCAGTGCGTTCGGATACCGCTCTAGGGCGGAGACTGGGCCTTGCTTCGGCACATCCCGTAGGTCCGTTCTCCGCCCTTTCGCGACATTCCGGTTCCGGCGCCGATTGTTCTTCCCTTTTTCCATAGTATGCGCTATCATTCTGTTTATCGGAACCATGGACATGGGATGATTCACCCGAAACGGCGGTTTGAGGCCTTGTCCGGCGACGGCAGGCGGGCGTTTGCCGTCGCGGCCAAGCGGGCTGGATCAAGCGAAGAGGGCGATGAATGTTTTTCCCTTTTTCCGTAACTCCCAAGCCGGGGTGAGTCTTATTGGCAACAGTTATCGTGGAAATCGCGGAAGGCGGTGATTTTTGGAGACGCAGGGCGTGGAACATGAGTCAACGTATGGATGATTCTCCGACCCGAGATCCGGGACCTGATTGCGGCGCTGCAGCGCGAGTTTGAGGTATTGCGGGCGGAGAACGCGGCATTGCGCCAGGAGGTGGCGGACCTTCGGCGTCAACTGGACAAGAACGGCTCGAACAGCAGCAAGCCGCCGTCGAGCGACGGCTTGAGGAAGCCGCCGCGCGTCGCCGGCAGCACGCGCGGCAAGTCGGGCAAGCCGAGCGGCGGGCAGGCGGGACACAAGGGCGGCACGCTGAAGCCGGTGGCAAAACCGGATGTCATCGAGCGGCACGAGGCGCAGGCCTGTCGTCATTGCCTCGCTGGGCTGAGGCGGGCGATGATCGCGGGTGTCGAGAAGAGGCAGGTGTTCGATCGGCCCAAGCCGCGGGTGGACGTCACCGAACGTCAGGCGATGATCTATTGCTGCGCGCACTGCCGAGGCCGGACCACGGCGGCGTTCCCCGAGGGTGTGGTGTCGCCGACCCAGTATGGCCCGCGCGTCAGAGCGGCGGCGGTCTATCTCAATGTGCAGCAGCTCATTCCCGAGGACCGGGTGGCGCAGGCGATGGCCGACCGGTTCGGCGCGACGGCGCTTTGTCCGGCCAGCGTCGTCGCCGGGGGCGAGAGGAAGGCCGGCGCCTTCGAAGCTGTCGCGGCGCGGATCGCCGCGCTCGTGGCGCAAGCTCCGGTGCGCCATCGCGACGAAACCGGCTTTCGCGTCGCCGGCAAGGGCCAATGGTTGCATACCGCCTCGACCGCGGCCCGGATCTCGTATCGGGTGTCGGCCAAACGCGGCGCCTTGCCCAAGGGTCTGGGCGGCGGCGTCATCGTCCACGATCATTTCAAGCCCTACTACGCGCTGCCCCGCGTCAGGCATGCGCTGTGCAACGCCCATCACTTGCGTGAACTTGCGATTCTTTTGCGAATTCCGCCGCAACCAACTGAAAACGCTCGCTTCGGACGAGAAAGTCCAAGGAAATCCAAGAGCGTTTTCTTGATTTTTTTGGATTGGCTTGGATTTGGCTCAGCGAACCCAGAACATCCAAACCTCCGTCGCACGGGGTCCCAAGCGACCTCCAAACTCTGAGGGCCCGCACGCGGAAAAAGCCCGCCCATGCGACGTGGTTTCCACGCAAGAACGGAAATAACACATTTTGCATTGTTCTATTTCCTCTGATGGCCGAGCGCCCAGACGTAGGCCGTGACCGCGTCAACGTCCCCCGCCGTGAGCTGCCCGTCCATGCCTGGGGCCATCTCCATATTGTGGCCGATCGTGGCTTTGATCGCCCGCACGCTGCCGTCGCCCCAGATCCACATGCCGGTCGTGAGATCGTTCCCCGTCGGGCTGCCCTTGGCGTCCCAGCCGTGACACTGGCTGCATTTCCCCCCGGCGGCCTCGCCATGGAAGATGCGGTCGCCGAGCGCCACCTGCTCGCGCGTCCCTCCCGGCGGAACCGGCAGCGATTCAGCCGACGGGCGGTCGGCGGCCTTCCCCGCCGTCGACATGAGAAGCAGGGCCAAGGCGTTCGCGGCAAGGAGAGTTCGGGACACGCGGGACCTCCAGACCCGAAACTTTAAGCCAAGTCCGGCGGGCCGGCGAGCGCGACAATCGGCCGCGGAGGCGAGGCCTTGGGGATCCGAAACTTCAAGAGCTTTCAGTAATGAGACGAAGCAGCGGCTTCGTTGAGACCCTTGATAACCTTGCTCGGCTTCCGCCCGAACCGGCGCGGCTTGCCAACGTCCGGCATTTCTTTCGTCAGGGCATAGACGCGGGCGCGCAGCTCATTCGCCAGCGCCTGCCGGTCCTTGATGTGCGCAAGCGACTCAAAAGGAACCGGAGCGCCGATCATGACCGGCAACGCCGTCCCGATTCGGGCTCTCACTTCGTGGAAGATGAGGGATATGCGCAAGGTGTAGCTGAGGTGGCTCGCGATCTGGAAAAGGCGGCTGTTTTGCCCCCCGAACCAGATCGGCACGACCGTCGCTTCGGATTTCTGGATGAGCTGCGAGACGAACGGCTGCCAGGGCCAGTCCACCGCGGGCTTCCGCCCCAGCTTGTCGGGAGTGGTCGAAATCGCGCCGGCTGGGAACACCACGACCGCCCCGTCCCGGTCGAGCTGAGCACGGGCCGCAGCCCGCGAGCCAAGGTTCGTGCGCTGGGCCCCCTCAGTTCCCGAAAAGTCGATCGGAAGGATGAAGTCGCGCACCTCCGGCGCCCGCATGAGCACGGCATGGGTCATCACGAGGAAATCCGAGCGAACCTGGCTGATAAGCCAGGAGATGACGATTCCGTCGAGCACGCCGTAGGGATGGTTCGCGACAACGACGACCGGACCGTGGCGAGGAATCGCCCCCAGCGCCCGCGAGTCATATTGGACATCAAGCTTGAGGGCGCGCACCGCCGCTTCCCAGAAAGTTTCGTTGGGCCGCGGGAAGCGCTGATTGTCTAAATAGAGCCGCTTCAGCTTCGGCTGGCCCGTCGCCTTTTCGACAAGCCGTATTATTCCCCGTTTGAAGGGAGGATCGCTCGGCGCCGCGTAGCTGAAAATATACTTGTCCATTGCGCGATTCGTTCGGCTTGACCGATCACCGTAAATTGCGCGCGCGACCGCCGTATGACAGCCGCCTACTCGTTCGCGGCAATTCGCTTGGCCAGCCTGTCGAACTCCTGGAGCTCCGCCACCAGCGCTTCGAATTCCTTGAGCGGCACCATCGTCGGCCCATCGGACGGCGCATTGTCCGGGTCGGGATGGGTTTCGATGAACACCCCCGCGACGCCGACCGCAACGGCGGCGCGCGCCAGTACCGGGACAAACTCGCGCTCACCCCCGGACGCGGCCCCCCGCCCGCCTGGCTGCTGCACCGAATGCGTGGCGTCGAATATGACCGGCGCCCCCGTCTCGCGCGCCATGATCGGCAAGGCCCGCATGTCGTTGATAAGCGTGTTGTAGCCGAAGCTGACCCCGCGCTCGGTGACGAGAACGTCGGCGGCCCCCGCCGCGTCGAGCTTGGCGACCACGTTCCTCATGTCCCAAGGCGCGAGGAACTGCCCTTTCTTCACGTTGACCGCCCGCCCGGTGCGGGCGGCGGCGGTCAGGAGGTCGGTCTGGCGGCAAAGGAAGGCCGGGATCTGCAACGCGTCCACGGCTTCCGCGAGCCGCGCGCACTGGCTCGTCTCATGCACGTCGGTTATGACCGGAAGGCCGAGCGTCTCGCGAATTTCGGCGAAGATCGGCAGCGACTTCTCAAGCCCGACGCCGCGAGCGGCGGACCGCGAGGTGCGGTTGGCCTTGTCGAAAGAGGACTTGTAGACGAGGCCGATGGCGCGGCGCCCGGCGATCTCCTTTAGCGCGGCCGCGGTTTCGAGCGCGTGCGCCCGGCTTTCGATCTGGCAAGGCCCGGCAATCAACGCGAGCGGCAATGTCGCGCCGAAGCGGGCCGCGAGCGGACTTCGCCCGACTTGAACGACCGACTTGTTGCGCAAGGCGCTCTTACCCCGACTTTGCAGGCGCGGGTCTTTGCGGCAAAATCCCGGGCTTGGCAAGAACGGCGCCTCCGACCCGCATCTGCGTTTAGAGGTCAAACGAAGCAATCGATCGCATGGAAAGCTCCGACAAACCGGACGGCCTCGGCGTCCTTGCGCGCCGCAAAATCGAAGCTGCGATCGTCGCCCCTATCTTTGAAGAAATGCGCGCGGCGCTCGGCGAAGCGACGGCTCGCGACATCCTGCGCAAGGCGATCCGGCGCGCCGCCATCGCCTTCGGCGCGGAGATGGCCCGCCTGGCCCCTAGCGGGACCGATCTCGAAAGCTTCAAGTCGATCTTGCACCTCTGGACCAAAGACGACGCCCTGACCATCGAAGTCGTGGACGACCGGCCGGGCGTGCTCGACTTCAACGTCACCCGCTGCCGCTACGCCGACACCTATCGCGCCATGGGCCTCGGCGACATCGGCGACATCCTGTCCTGCAGCCGTGACGGCGCCTTCTGCGAAGGCTACGATCGGCGCATTGAACTTAAGCGCACGCAAACGATCATGGGCGGAGCGACCCACTGCGATTTCCGGTATCGCACGAGAGCGAAGGACGCGAAGTGAGGGCCGGCTCCCTCGGAAGTCTTGGAGAGCTTATGACGAAACTGGTTTGCGTGCTCGCGGCCTGCGCGTCTCTCTTCGGCGCGGCTCCCGCATTCGCTCAGTCCGCCCCGCCTGCAAACGAGAGCGGGAGGATCATCGACGTCGTCGGCGAGGCGAGCGTCAACGTGACGGCGGATTACGCGCGGCTCACCCTCGGCGTCACGACGACCGGAAAGGACGCCCGCGACGCTCTCGCCGCGAACGCGAGAGCGGTCGGATCGCTCATTGCCGTGATCAAGGGGGAAGGCGTCGCGCCGGCCGACATCCAAACCTCGGACGTTTCGATCTCGCCGGCCTTCGCCAGTCCGCCGCAAAACGCCGCGCCTTCCACTCGCGCGATCACCGGATACACGGTGACCAACATGGTGACCGTAACGGCGCGCGACCTTTCAAGGATCGGCGCGCTCATCGACAAGGCGGTCGAGTCGGGGGCCAACGTCGTGTACGGCGTCGCCTATGGCGAGAACGACCCGAGCGCGCTTCTCGACACGGTTCGCCCTGAGGCGGTGGCGGACGCGCGCCGCAAGGCCGAGATCTACGCGCACGCCGCCGGCGCCAAAGTCGGGCGCGTGCTTTCCCTGACCGAGGCGACGAGCGCCCCGCCAATGCCGTTCGCGACGCGCGTCTTGGCCCAGGGCGCGGCGGCGCAGACGCCAGTCGAGGCCGGACAGGACCGGCTCACCATTACGATCGGAGCGCGGTTTGAGCTCACTGACTAACCTTCGCGAGGCCGCCGATGTGCCGCAATATCCGTCCGCTGTTCAACTTTGAGCCGCCGGCCACCGAGGAAGAGATACGAGCCGCCGCGCTTCAGTTCGTGCGCAAGGTGAGCGGTTTTGCGAAGCCGTCGCAGGCGAACGCTGAGGCCTTCGACCGCGCGGTGGACGAGGTCGCGGACGCGGCGCGGAAGCTCATCTTCTCGCTTCACAGCGCCGCCTCGCCGCGCGACCGTGAGACCGAGGCGGCGAAGGCGCGGGAGCGTTCGCGGCGACGCTTCGCTTGAGCGTCGCACCGCCGGCTTAAGCGCCAGGGTCCCGATAGCCGCTGACCTTCGCCGGCCGCCAGCGCGCGAGCGCCTCCGCATCCGGCCGGTAAACCTCGACCTTGAGCGGGAAGCAGCGCGCCTCGTCAGAGGAGTGGCTCGACCCACAGTCGCCGCCGGGGCAGGCCGAGAGCGCGCCGACGAGGTCGATCTCGGCGAAGAACTCGATGAAGTCGCCCGGCCGGACCGGGCTCGCCTTCATGAAATAGCGATGCTCGGCGCGCGTGAAGCCGGTGCACATGAAGACGTTGAGCACGTCATGCACGCAGCGCTCGGCCTCCGTGAAGGAGAGGCCTTCGTGCGCCGCCAGCGCGCGCGCAAGATTCGAATGGCAGCAGTGGTGGTAGTCGTCGCCGCGGAGAAGCCTGTTCGTATAAGGGTCGCAGCGTGTGCCGATGACGTCGTGGACGCCGGCCCCGTCCGAGTCGAACCCGTACCAGCCGAGCGTGTCAGCCGTGATCGTCGCCATCGGCCTGAGATAGGGAAGAGCGCTCCACAGGCGGGCGCCGACGCTGACATGGGTGGCGTGCAGCGCGCGCGTCTTGCCGCTGAAGAAGCGCTCGGCAAGGTCGGATGCGCTCCACAAGTTGAGGTCGCCGACCTGCGGCCCCTCGACGCAAGCAATGCGGAAGAAATGTCCGGCCGGGACGTCGAACGCCCTCCCCTCCCTGGGCGGGACGATCGTCTCGCGGGCCTTCGTCGCGCTCTCGCGCGCGGCGGCGTAGAAGGCGGCGTCGTAGTGGGGCAAACGGTCGATGGCGTAAACGATAACCGGTTTTGCGGCCCGGCGCGCTTCGGCGTCGGGCGGAGCGGAACTGTCGGATGGGTGGGGCATGGCGCCATCCTTCTAGCCCGAGACAGTCAGCCGAGGCGACCCAATCAAACCCCGCGCCGCGGGCGGGTTCTCGGCTGGCGCCGGGCGTCGCGCATTCAATCCTTTCAATGATTTGGGCGCCAAATATTGCAACTTGCGCGCAGGCGCTCGTGGTCGAGGACCGCGCGCCTCGGAGCCCCACGAAGCGGCAAACGCAGTTCCGCCCCCTTTCCCGCCCGGCGCCGCCTTGCTTTCGGCCTGCAGTTTTGGTCGTGAACCAACGTTTTCAAAGGGTTGAGTGTTAAAACCGTAACAGGAGCAAATTTCCGGGCGGAAGGGGGAGTCAAGCGCCGGAAAGTATGATTCAAGCTGGGGATGTCCCTTGAGTCGGGTGATCCGCTTGAACGCATGACGCCGGCCGAACTCATCGGCCTGGTTCGCACTTTGATTGGCGAAGTGACCCGCTTTCAGGCGGAGTACGAGAAGGTGAGCGGGGCGTTGGCCAAGCTGAGGCGGTCAAGGACGAGCTGGCGCGATGGAAGAAACTGCCGCCGCGGCCGCCGCAAAAGCCGTCGGGGATGGACAAGGCGACGGACCGACCGGATTCGCAAGCGAACGCGCCCAAGGGCGGCCGGTTGTGGACGCGACGCAGTGGCGCGGCAGCAACCTGGACAAGCTGACGGTCACGCAGACCATCGAGGTGAAGGTCGACGCGCCGGCCGGTTGGCGGCACAAGGCTACGAGGAGATCGTCGTTCAGGACTTGGTTCTGAATCCTTTGGTGACGCGCTATCGGCGCGAGCGCTGGGAAACGCCGGATGGGAAAGCCCTGATCGCGCCGCTCGATCCCGGCATCGTCGGCGGCTTTTGGCCCGCATCTTCAGCGCCCGATCTTGATGCTGCGCTTTCAGGGACAGATGACCTGCGAGCGGATTGTGACGCTGCTGAACGGCGTCGGCGTGGTGATTTCGAAACGGCAGGTCGTGCGCCTGCTGACCGCCAGGCTCGAGAGGTTCCGCGCCGAGGACGCCGAGGTTCTGAAGGC
>DATJXI010000279.1:0-8089 GCA_035500275.1 Roseiarcus sp.
CCGCTGATCTTCGAACCTCCGGCAGCCGCAACCGGCGGCGTCCCCCAGCTCTGGATTGGGGCATCCGGACTGAATGGTGGGCCGGCAAATCAGCAATGGGGAGGGGCGAACGTCTACGTGTCGGTCGATAACGTCACATTCTCGCAGGTGGCGCAAATGACGGCTCCGCTGCGTCAGGGCGTTTTGACGTCGCCATTGCCGAGAGCCTTCGGATGGGACGCAGGCGACGCGCTTGCCGTCGATTTGAGCGAAAGCGGAGGCGCTCTGGCTGGCACCTCACAGCCGGCAGCGCAGCAGGGAGCAACGCTCTCTCTGGTCGACGACGAACTGCTTGCCTACGAGAATGCGACCCTCACCGGGCCCAACGCCTACGTTCTAACCGGACTCGCCCGCGGGCTCGGCGGCGCCTCGGCCGCGGCTCACGCAGCAGGCGCGCCATTCGCTCGGATCGACGGCGCGGTCGTCAAGTATGATCTGCCAACTAATCTCATCGGGAAGACCCTGTATTTCAAGTTCCAAAGCTTCAACGTGTTCGGCGGCGGCTTGCAGGACCTTTCGACATCCGTCGTCTATAGCTACGTCCCTGTGGGATCCGGCGCGGTCGATCCAATCGCCGCTCAGCTCGAAAGCGGCATTCCGCTTGATCTCGGATTTGCCGCCGCTGGCGCGAGCGTTTTCGACGACTTTGGATCTGTCACAGGCTCTGTTTTGGACGTCATTGACTTGGGGGGTCTCTCATGAGCGAGCAGCTGCAGCTTCGCAGAGGCGCGGGGAGTCAGGTCGCGTCATTTGTCGGCGCGCAAGGCGAAGTCGTTGTCGACACGTCGAACAACAGGCTTGTTGTTCAGGATGGCGCAACCGCAGGCGGATTTGCCGCCGCCAAGTTGACCGAGGTCTTCAATGTCGGGGAGGGCGCAGCGATCTCTGCCTCGACGACGATAGCCGCGCCGGGCTTTTATCGCATCACATCCGTCGGAGTCACCGTCACGCTTCCTTCTTCCTGGCCATTCCGGACGCCAATCGTTCTGAAGGACTGGACCGGCAGCTCATCGCCGAACATAATCATCGCCGGCACCATTGACGGCTCGACCAACGGTTCCGCAATCGTCGCGAAGAATGCAGCTGCGACCTTCTTTTGGTCGCCCTCCGCTTCGTCCTGGGTTCAGATCTGAAGCGACTAAGCTCTGAATCAGTTGTCCTTGCGCTTCTTGAGAGCATTGCGTCGCGCGCTTCCTATTGAGTGAGGCGAAAACAAGCAGGTTGTAGCAACTCGCTGCACTGCAGCAAATCGTATCGCATGAGTCCAGCGCCCACTGAGACGGGACAATGGGCGATTGCAGCCCTGACTCTGACGAAACCACTCGCCACCGCGATCAAATAGACGGCCTACACGACAATAGGCGCAACGCGCCAGGCGAGCGCGGTGAACTCCAGCCAGGCGACCTTCGCCTGCACGGGATTCTGAATGAGGTTCCCATGTACCGTATGCTGAAAACCGGTCTCGCGGCAGCGTCCATGCTCGCCCTCGCGCTGCCGTCGGCCGCGCAAACGTATCGGGACTCCGGTGGGACAGTCGTCCCCGGGATGGTTCCAATTGAGCCCGGCATTGGCCCTCTGTTCACCAACAGCAATCCGGGCGTCATATCTGGGTCTTTCTCCGCGACGCTCTCCGGCTTCCAGCCGACGCCCTCCTATTCGCAGCTCTCCGTAAACGCGTCCTCAAGCCGCGTCGCGCTGCCGTCGGGAGCGGTGGTCGTCGTCTACAATACCGGCTCGTATGTCGCCTATGTGACACTCGGCAACTCATCGGTCTCGGCCACGACGGGATATGACGCGATTCAGCCGAATTCGTGGATGGCCTTCACCGTCGGCACGAATACCTACCTCGCCGGCATCACCGCATCCGGCACGACGGCGCTCAACATCTCCGGCGGCTCCGGCCTCCCGACTGGGGCAGGGGGCGGAGCTGGCGGTGGCGGGTCGAGCTCGATCACGACTTGGGCGAGCGGTACGCTCGGCTCCATGGCGAACTATGGGACCTCGCCCGGCGCTGTTCTCGTCCCCGGCGTCAACGCCTATGTGACCAACCAGCCGATTGTCACGACGACTCCGAAGACCGGCGCCTTGACGATGGCCGGCTGCACCGTCGGAACCTCGTCGGCGCAATGCCTCGCTGCCGGGACATACAACCACGTCCAGATCCAGAACACACACTCGAGCAACGCAATCGCCTGCTCTTGGGGCGGCGCGGCTGCCTTGAATTCCAACAATTCGATTCAGCTCGCCGCGGGGCAGCCGGCGCTTTGGGGCCCAACCACGGCCGGCGTTCCGACCGTCGCACTCAACTGCATCGCTTCCGGCGCTTCGACGCCGCTCTATCTGGAGTACAACTGATGCGGCGCTTCGCGTCTGATCTGCTCGCAAGGGCGGCGCTTCTTCTTCTCATCGCGGCGGCAATCCTTTGGCCGGCTCAAGCGCAGATTGGCCCTGCGCCGGGCGGCGGCGGCGCGCCGGCAGGCTCGAGCGGCCAGATCCAGTATAACAATTCGGGCGCCTTTGGCGGACGTGCGCCGAGCGGCAACGGATCGACCGTCGTCACTACGACTGGGACCTTGACCTCAGGCGACTGCGTCAAGATCGACGCCAACGGCAACATGATCGACGCTGGCGGCGCGTGCGGCGGCGCGTCCGGTGTAAGCTCGCTCACGACGGCCTGCCCGGCCGGGCTCTCCGGCGCGACCGGCGCCGTTACTATGACAGGCTCGATCCCGACCAACGCACAGACTGGCGCGAGCTATACGATCCAATCCTCCGATTGCGGCAAGCTCCTGACGATCGCCAACGCGGGCGCAGTCGCTGTCACGCTGCCTCAGGCCGGCACGTCCGGCTTCCTCACGGGCTTCTTCCTTGCCTCGGTTCAGAACCTCGGCCCAGGCGTGGCCACCATCGCGCCGACTGTCTCGACCATCAACGGCGCAGCGAGCTTGACCCTCAACGCCGGGCAGAGCGCGAGCGTCATTTCCGACGGCGCGAACTATTTCGCCCAGGTGACGCGAGTCCCTGGCGGGTCGAGCGGGCAAGTCCAGTACAATAATGGCGGCAACTTCAGCGGCTATGCGAAGTCCGGCAATGGGACGACTATTGCGTCGACTTCCGGCTCACTCACGAACAATCACTGCGTCTCGATCGATGCCTCGGGGAACCTCGTTGACAGCGGCGCCGGCTGCGGCGGCGCTCCTGGAGGCTCGAGCGGCCAGATCCAGTACAACAATTCGGGCAGTTTTGGCGGCTATGCGAAGTCCGGCAACGGAACAACGATCGCCTCTACCTCTGGCGCGCTCACAAACGGCGATTGCATCAAGATCGATGCCTCCGGGAACCTCGTAGACTCCGGTGGCGCGTGCGGCGGCTCTGGTTCGCCCGGCGGCTCGAACGGCCAAATCCAGTATAACAATTCGGGATCGTTTGGCGGTCTGCCTATCGTCGGCTCGGGTTCATCCGTGGTCGAGGCCAACAGTGTCTCGGGCAACAGTGGGAAGGTCGCGCAGTCGAGCGGCACTCTGACCGGTGGCGACTGTGCTGGTTTCGACGCCAACGCAAATCTCGTGGACGCTGGCGCTGGGCCTTGCCAAGGCGACAATCGGCCGGGCTTGATAGCCGGCAGCGTAGCCTACTACCCGCTCAACCCGCCAGGAACGGGCATCGCCGCCTCGACGACAGCAGTGGTGGGCGTCACCTACTGCGCGCCCTTCGTCGTCAACAAGACGATCACCTTCGACCAGATGATCGCCGGCGCGCAGACCGCTGGGTCGAGTAACGCCCACGCAGCGGTCTACGCAAATGCCTACGACTCGTCCAGCCACCACTACTATCCGTCGGGCTCTCCGCTCGCCAGCGACAACAACAGCCCGGCGAACAGCACGACGATGACGTTCACCTTCGCGAGCAACGTCCAGCTGACCCCTGGAACCTACTGGGCGTGCTTCCAGGCGAACGACACGATCGGGAAGGTGTACGCCATCGCAGGTACCACGACGACTCCTTACTCGTACATTGTCGGCGCGGGCGGCGCCACCGGCGCATCCGGACTGCCCACCACCGGCATCAAGTCGAGCGTGGGAACCTTCGGCGCCTGGCCGAACTCCCCCAACTGGACCGGCAATGGCTGGACGGAGTTCTCGCAGGCTACACTGCCGGCCTTCGCCATCCGACTCGTGAGCACCCCATGATCGCACGCACACTCGCTTGCCTGAGTGCGCTGCTTGCCTCGGGGATTGCGCCAGCTGCGGCACAGATCGCCCACGCCGCCGTCCTCAAGCGGCAGTCGTCCTACGACTGGCGCGCCGTCGCGGGGCCAACCGAAATCCCGATGAGCAAGGACACGACGAACCTGCAGATGATGTCGCGCACGCCCGAGTTCGCAACAGACAGCATCTCGCAGATCAGGGTCGCGTTTCCCAACTTCTTCATTGGCTCGTCGGGATGGCCGGACAGCGGCGCGAACGCGCAGCCGGGGAATACGGCCACAGTTACGGCCTCGATCGAATACCCAGCCGGGACATGCGCGGTTCTCAAATTTTCGGGCTCGTCCTCGGGAACGATCGCGAACGGAAGCTTCATCGTTTCTGATGCACTCTCGATCTCGATCCCGAACGGCGCGCAATTCTGGGTGCGCGAGTTCACCACCACGCCGAGCGGCGCGACCGTCTTTGGCGACAATTCCGGCACCGACGCAGGGCACTACGATGCCGCGGACGGCGAGAAGGTCATCGCGGCCGCATCCGGCCTCACCGATTACACGAGTTCGTGCACGGCGCCGAACTCATGGACCGGAAGCGATTATGGCTATCCGCGCAAGCCGATCGCGGTTCTCGGGTGGACGCAGCATCCGGCCGTCTGCCTCATCGGCGACTCGCGGACGCGCGGCGCCGGCGATCTGACGACCGGCTCCTACTTGCCCAGCAACCATTGGGGCCAGCTCGATCGTTGGGTTGGCGCGACGTTCGGCACGATCAACCTCGGGGCCAACGGCGACCGCGCCGGCGACGCGGTCTCGGACAGCGCGCACTTCCTCAATCGCGGCGCGCTGTTGCAATACTGCACCCATGCAGTGTTCGCTTATGGGATCAATGACATCAACGCTCACAGCGCGTCCAGCGCCAACGTAGAGAGCTACTTCAACACGATGCAGTCGATGTACGACTCGACGCATCGGCTCGTCTGGTACGTGGCGACGGTCTATCCTTACGCCAACTTCTGCCCCGGCGGGGTCCTCTTCTCCGATAGCTCGGGCACTGGCGGCTACACGCCGGCGCAGAAAGAGGCGCAACGGCTGACCTACAACACCGACGCCCGCGCCGTCTCGATCTCGGGTCAGGACGGAGTCGTCGACATTGACGCCGTCGTCGCCGAGAGCCCGTGGCCAGGCTGGACCGGCGGCTCGTTCGGCGCCTATGCGGGCTGCTACGCCACGACTACGGACACAGGCCTCAGCAGGAACACCACGAGCGACGGACTGCATCTGCTCGCATCGGGGACCTATTTCGTCGCAAACGCCTTCTTGAACGCGCCGGGAACCTTCGCAGGCGTCAAGAAGCCGAAGCCGATGTTCTGCACAGACAAGGCCGGCGCGTATCGCTGCTGATTTGCCAATCAACTACCTCGGGTAATGCCAATGTTGCGTCTGACGTTTCTTTCGCACTTTGTCTTTTGTCTCGCGGCGGCGGCCGCTGCGGCGCTTGCGGCACAGGTCGGTGTCTTTCACACGATTTGGGAGAACGATCTCTCCATGATGACCAGTGTTATCGGCGCCTTGCTCATTGGAACGGCCACCTACCTCGGAAGACAGGCCTGGAAGGTTGGTCCCAAGTTCAGCGATAGGGATGCACCTCACGGAGCTCCCGACCCGTCGTGGGGACATCTCGCCGAGCGACTTTGCGTCATGGCGGGCTTTGTCGGCACGGCGATCGGGCTTTCGCTTCAGGCAAAGTCGCTTGCTGCAGGCTCGACGAGCTTTACCGCGCTTGCAACCTCGCTTTTTACCACTGCCTGCGGCGGCGTCGCCGCAGCGCTCATCGCAATCATGACCTTCAATCTTGAGGCTGGCATACGGAGGGCGCGGCGATGAATGACCGCCCGTCGAAGCTAGACACCCTCGCTGGTGTGGCGCAATGAAGGATCGATCGCCCACATGGATCGGCCTCGCAGACCTACTTCTCTGCGTCCTCTCAGTTGTCATCGTCGGGGTGGCGCCGGAGAAGATCAAGGCACACGGCGCAGAGCGGAAGGCCGAATATCTCCTCTCGTCCGAGTGGAGCGTCGACGTCGACACCGACGTCGACATCTGGCTCATTCCGTCCAGCAAGAAGCCCGTATCCTACGCCTCGCGCGACGTCGGCTGCTCCAAGCTTGATTCCGACTATCGCGGATTTATGGACGAGATAGTGACGCTGGCGGACGGATCGACCGTCAAAGTTCCCTCGGCAAAGGAAACCATATCACTCCGTTGCATCGAGCCGGGCCATTATGACCTCGGCGTCAACCTCTACGCCTATCGTCGCAACGGCGTCGTCGTTCTCTCGACCGAACATGGTCTTGCGCTCCCCGTTCATGTCGAGATCGTAGGCGTCAATCCCGCCGTGCGTCTCGTCTTCTCGAAAGACGTCACACTCGACCAGGTTGGCGAGACAATCAACGTCGTAAGCTTCGATCTTGACCGACAGGGGCATATCACGCTCGCCGACCCTCCGCTTGAGCCGGTCACAGCGCGCGTCTATCGGTCGGCGGGCTATCCGGCCGGAGGGGCTGCGCCGTGACGTTCTTCTCCGCCTTCGCCGTCTCGCTCGGCGCGCAACTCGCGCTCATGGCCATCATCGCTGGGTGGCTCTTCCGTTCCTCCGGCGCGCCCCTCTGGACTAAGATTGCCGTTCCAACGCTCGCCGTCGCCATCGCCTGTGCGGCGCCGCTTCAGGTTAACGATCTTCTCGGCTTGCCGCGCATCGTGGCGCTGCGCGATCTGCCGGCCGAAGCCGAGCTTGTCGCCTTCCTGCCGCATGACGAACGCCACACGGTCGACCTCTGGCTTCTCGCCGGCGATGACGTTCCGCATGCCTATGAAGTCGCGCTCGATGAGAAGATGAAAAAGACCCTGCGCGCGGCGCAGGGCGAGCTGGGCGCCGGGCGTCCAGCTATGTTGGTGAAGCGCATGGGGGGCCCGCGCGGAAAATTCGCCGTCAGCGATCTCTTCGCCATCGGCGACGATCAGACGGAATTTGTGCTCGACGAAAGCGCCCGAAGCACGCTGCCCTCAAAGGAGTAGGGCAAATAGACTCTCAAGCTTACGCTCGAACGGTCGTCGCACATATCAATTCCTGCGATCGAGCGCCATGAATCGTTCGCGCCATTTTCGCGCGATGCGTCCCAACGGCAAGCCGACGTTTTCTGCGTCAATGTCGATCACTCTCGCAAAGCTTGCTGCCTGAAGTCCCAAGAGAGCCAAAGGAGGCTCATCATGATCCGTAGCGTAGCGCTCGCTCTCGCCGCATCGCTGTTCGCTTCCGGCGCTGTCGCCAGGGAAAAAACCGAATGTCGGCCCTTCGAGGCAAAGGGCCTCGGCAAGGGCTACACCTATACGAAGGTCACACCAGGTCAGTACCATTTCCTCCAAGGAGTTTGGGCTATGAGCCCAAGTCTCCCCGGCGACACGCCCCCCGGCGACGGCGCGGCCATCATCCGCAAGGACACGACCCCGGGCGGGGTCATCGCTTGGACCAAAGGCGCGCTCGTCTGCACGATTATGTCAGCGCCGGACAGGCTGCTCAAGCTCATGCTGACAATCAAGACGGGCCCGCTCGATCCCGACGGGCAGGAGATCTGAATGTTAGTCGCTCAACCCTCTCCTGGGAAGGCCGGCTACGTAAGCGCCTTAATGTAGGAACTCACCGCTTCGACTAGAGCGTGTCCTCATTTGAGCCAAGCAAGGGCGCAAGCGAGATGGATTCCTGCGAGGAAATTTCGAGCGGTTTTTTCGTAGCGGGTCGCGATGGCTCGGAATTGTTTGAGCGCATTGAAGAAACGCTCGACGAGGTTG
>DATJXI010000280.1:0-9300 GCA_035500275.1 Roseiarcus sp.
GTCGTGAAGCCGGTCTGGCGCGACGGCGCCTTCGTAGCCCGCAAGACGATGAACCTCTCGTCCTCGTTCGATCACCGCGTGGTGGACGGCTACGACGCGGCGACCTTCATCCAGCGCGTGCGGGCGCTCCTCGAAGCCCCCGCCTCCCTCTTCATTGAGGCGTGAGAATGAACGAGCTGCGCAGCAAGGTCCTCATCATCGGCGGCGGGCCGGGCGGCTATGTCGCGGCGATCCGCGCCGGCGAGCTCGGCCTCGACACGGTCCTCGTCGAGGACGGCCGCTTCGGCGGCGCCTGCCTGCACGTCGGCTGCATTCCGTCCAAGGCGATCATTCAGGCGGCCGAAACGGTGCATGCGCTCACCCACCCGCATGCGCTCGACGCGATCGGAGTCACGTTCGCCCGGCCGAAACTGGACTACGCCAAGACCGTCGCCTGGAAGGACGCGATCGTGGCGCGTCTTGCGACCGGCGTCGGCGCGCTACTCAAGAAGGCGCACGTGAGGAGCCTGCGCGGCCGCGCGACCATCATGGACGGCAAGACCGCTATCGCCCATTCGGACACAGGCGATCAGCGGATCGCCTGCGAGCACCTCGTCATCGCGACCGGCTCCGAGCCGCTGCAGCTTCCCGCCCTGCCGTTCGGCGGCGACATCCTCTCCTCGACCGAGGCGCTGGCGCTGACGCAAGTGCCGGCGTCGCTCGCGGTTGTCGGCGCGGGCTATATCGGGATGGAGCTCGGCATGGCCTTCGCCAAGCTCGGTTCGAAAGTGACCGTCCTCGAGGCGCTGCCGAAAATCCTGCCGCTCTATGACGAGGAGCTGACGCAGCCGGTCGCGCGCCGCTGTGAGGATCTCGGGATCGAGGTGATGGTCGGCGCGAAAGCGCTCGGGTCGGCGAAAGGCGCGATCACGATCGCCGGTGCGGACGGCAAGGAGAAGACGATCAGGGCCGAAAAAGCTCTCGTCGCGGTCGGGCGGCGGGCGCGCACGGCGGGCTTCGGCCTCGAAAAACTCGTCCTGACGATGGCCGGGCCGTTCATCCGGGTGGACGAGCGCTGCGCGACGTCAATGCGCAACGTGTGGGCGATCGGCGACGTGACGGGCGAGCCGATGCTGGCGCACCGCGCCATGGCGCAGGGCGAGATGGTCGCGGAGATCATGGCCGGAGCGAAGCGCGCCTTCGACAAGGTCGCCATTCCCGCGGTTTGTTTCACCGACCCCGAAATCATCGCCGTGGGCTTATCGCCCGAGGCGGCCCGGGCGGCGCATGGCGAGATTGCGACCGGTCTCTTCCCATTTCGGGCCAACGGGCGCGCGATGACGAAGCAGGCGGATGAGGGTTTCGTGCGCGTCTTGGCGCGCGCGGACAATCACGTCGTGCTCGGAATCCACGCTGTCGGCGCCGGCGTCTCGGAATTGTCGGCGGCGTTTGCGCTCGCGCTCGAAATGGGCGCCCGCCTCGAGGATGTCGCGGAGACGGTCTTCGCCCATCCGACCGAGAGCGAAGCCTTCCACGAGGCGGCGTTGAAGGCGCTCGGCAAGCCGCTGCATATTTGAGCGGCTGCGCTTGAGGGCGCCGCCTTGTAGGTCGCCGACCCGGCCTCGGCGCGGTCATCGACCGCGCCCCACGGCGAAAGCCTATTCCGAGGGCTCCGCATTGACGAGCGACAAGAACTCGCTTCGGGTGATCGCCTGGTCGCGGAACACGCCAAGCATGCGGCTCGTCACAAGGTCCGCTCCCCGCTTGTGGACGCCGCGGCTGATCATGCAATGGTGCGCCGCCTTGACGACCACCGCCACGCCTTTGGGCTTCAACACCTCGTCGATCGTGTTGGCGACCTGCGCCGTCAGGCGCTCCTGGATCTGCAGGCGCTTCGAGAAAATCTCGACGACGCGCGCGAGCTTGGAGATTCCGACCACTCGCCGATCGGGCAGGTAGCCGACCCAGGCCCGGCCGACAATCGGCGCCATATGGTGCTCGCAATGGCTCTCGAAGGTAACGCCGCGCAGGACGATCATCTCGTCGTAGCCATCCACCTCGCTGAAGGTCTTGCGCAGGACCTGCTCCGGGTCCTCGTCATAGCCGCAGAAATATTCGCGATAGGCGCGCACGAGCCGCTGCGGCGTGTCGCGCAGCCCGTCGCGGTCGGGGTCCTCGCCGATCCATTTGATGATCGTGCGAAAGGCGTCCTTGACCTCGGCGTCGCCGATCTTCTTCACCGCCGCGCCCGCCGCCCCGCCGTTGATGCTTTCCAATTTACGCGCCATGCAGTTCTTCCTTTCCGCCATCATGTAGGGCGGGACGTGGTTCATACGAGGTTTAGCCGGAGCCGGCTCACTTCTCAAAATCGAGGCCCGCGAGGCTGATCAGGCCGGATTCAGCCCCATTCGTTCTGATGGTCGCTGGCGGTCGTTTGACGCCCGGCCTCATCAAGCTCAGGGGAGGAGGATGCGCAAGGCGATTCTCGCGAAGGAAGCAGCCGCCCGCGAGCGCGGAGCGGACGATCGCGACAGGAAACCCATGGACGCGTCGCGCCCGGGGAGCGTCACTATCCGCGAGGGGTCGCTTGACGACCTCGACGCGATCGTCAAGCTTGAATGCGATTCGTTCCCGGACGACCGCGTCTCGCGCCGGGCGCTGCGCTATTTCCTTCGTGCGCCGCATCGGCCCATCGTCGCAGCGGTCATCGACGGCGAGCTTGCCGGCTACGCGCTCCTCTCGCTGCGCAAGCGGGCGCGGGCCGCTCGAATCTACTCGTTCGCGGTCGCCGCGCATTTCGCTCGGCGGGGAATTGGGCTTGCTCTACTGCATGCCTTGGAAAAATACGCGCTCGCGAACCGTCGCACGGCGCTGAGGCTCGAGGTCCGCTACGATAACGCGCCCGCGATTGCGCTCTACGAGAAATTCGGCTTTCGTCAGTTCGGCGAGCACGTCGACTACTACGCCGACGGCGCGACGGCCTTGCGCTTCGAAAAGGTTCTTGTCGCTGACCCGAAGTCGAAGAAGAACGGAGCGCCCGACCGGCGGGGTTAGCGCTTTCGTAGCCAAGTTGCCATGCGGCGCCGCCCCGCATAAAAGCGCCCCTCTTTGCGGGACCCTGCATGTCAGCCTTGTTGCCGGCGCATCTGAAGCGCCTCGAAGCGGAAGCAATTCACATCATGAGAGAGGTTGTCGCTGAAATGCGCAACCCTGTCATGCTGTATTCGATCGGCAAAGATTCGAGCGTGATGCTGCACGTGGCGATGAAGGCGTTCCATCCGGCCAAGCCCCCCTTTCCCCTCCTGCATGTGGACACGACCTGGAAGTTCCGCGAGATGATTGCCTTCCGGGACGAGATGGCGCGCCGGCTCGGGATCAAGCTCATCGTCCATGTCAACAAGGAGGGCTTGAAGCGCGGCGTCTCACCAATCGCGTCGGGCTCGCAGGTCCACACCCAGGTGATGAAGACCGAAGCCCTGCGCCAGGCCCTCGATTACGGCCGGTTCGACGCGGCCTTTGGCGGCGCGCGGCGCGACGAGGAGAAGAGCCGGGCCAAGGAGCGCATTTTCTCCCACCGCTCCGTCGCGCACGCCTGGGATCCGCGCAACCAGCGCCCGGAGCTCTGGCGGCTCTTCAACACGCGGATCAAGGACGGCGAGTCGATGCGCGTCTTTCCCCTCTCCAACTGGACCGAGATCGACGTCTGGGAATACGTTCGCGCCGAGAACATTCCCGTCGTTCCGCTCTATTTCTCGAAGGAGCGGCCGGTGGTCGAGCGCGCGGGCGCGATCATCATGGTGGACGACGAAAGGCTGCCGCTGAACCCCGGCGAGACGCCGCGCCTGATGCGGGTGCGCTTCCGCACGCTCGGCTGCTACCCGCTGACCGGCGCCATCCCCTCGAACGCCGAGACGCTCGACGACATCATCGCCGAGATGCGCAAGGCGACCACCTCCGAGCGGCAGGGACGCCTCATCGACAGCGACGAGGCGGCCTCGATGGAGAAGAAGAAGCGCGAGGGGTACTTCTGATGGACGCCATGCGAGAAAGCGCGCCGCCCACCCTGCGGCTTTTGACCTGCGGCTCGGTGGACGATGGCAAGTCCACGCTCATCGGCCGGCTTCTCTACGAGAAGAAGCTCATCTTCGACGACCAGCTCAACGCGCTCGAACGCGACTCGAAGAAGTTCGGCACGACCGAGGACGCGATCGACTTCGCCCTTCTTGTGGACGGCCTCGAAGCCGAGCGCGAGCAGGGCATCACCATCGACGTGGCCTACCGCTATTTCGCAACGCCCGCGCGCTCGTTCATCGTCGCTGACACGCCGGGCCACGAGCAATACACCCGCAACATGGCGACCGGCGCCTCGAACGCCGATCTCGCCATTGTGCTCGTCGACGCGCGCAAGGGACTTCTCACCCAGACCCATCGCCATTCGATCATCGTGTCGCTGCTCGGCGTCCGGCACGTCGTGCTGGCGGTGAACAAGATCGATCTCGTCGGCTACGACGAGCGCGCGTTCCGCGACATCGTGATCGCCTACCGCAAGTTCGCCGAGCCGCTCGGCTTCCATTCGCTGTTCGCGGTTCCCATTTCCGCCCGCTTTGGGGACAACGTCTCCTCGAAGAGCGCGCGCACGCCCTGGCACCAGGGCGCACATCTCCTCGACTATCTCGAACGCGTCGAGGTCGAGGATGACCGGCGCTCGGCGCCGTTCCGGCTGCCGGTGCAATGGGTCAACCGGCCGCATCTCGACTTCCGCGGCTTCGCCGGCACGGTCTCGAGCGGGCGGATCGCGCGCGGCGACACGGTCGTCGTCTCCGGCTCGGGCCGGCAGAGCGAGGTCGAGCGCATCCTGGTCGCCGACGAGGAGGTCGAGAGCGCGGAGCCCGGCGACGCCGTCACGTTGACGCTCGCCGACGAGATTGACGTCGCGCGCGGGGATGTCCTGTCGCCCCCGACCAGCCGGCCCGAAGTCGCTGACCAGTTCACCGCGCATGTGCTGTGGATGAGCGCTGATCCGATGCTGCCCGGCCGGTCTTACCTCATGAAGATCGGCGGCAAGACGACCCCGGCCTCGGTCACCGAACTCAAGCACCGGCTCGACGTCAACAACTACGACAAGCTCGCCGCCAAGCGGCTCGACCTCAACGAGGTCGGCTTCTGCAATGTCGGGACCACCATGCCGGTCGCCTTCGACCCTTATGCCGACAATCGCGACACCGGCGCCTTCATCCTCATCGACCGGCAGACCAACGAGACCGCCGCCGCCGGCATGATCGCCCATGGGCTTCGGCGCGCGACCAACGTCCACCGCCACGGCATGGCGGTGACGCGCGAGGCGCATGCCGCGCAGAAACATCAGAAGCCGGCCATCCTCTGGTTCACCGGCCTCTCCGGCGCCGGCAAGTCGACCATCGCCAACCTGGTCGAGGCGAAGCTCTACGCGCGCGGCGCGCACACGGCCCTCCTCGACGGCGACAATGTCCGCCACGGCCTCAACAAGGACCTCGGCTTCACCGCGACCGACCGGGTCGAGAACATCCGCCGCGTCGGCGAGGTCGCCCGCCTCATGACCGACGTCGGCCTCATCGTGCTCTGCTCGTTCATCTCGCCCTTCCGGGCGGAGCGGCGGCTCGTGCGCGACACGGCGGCGACAGGCGAGTTCGTCGAGATTTACGTGGACGCGCCGCTCGAGACAGTCGTCGCCCGCGACCCCAAGGGCCTCTACAAGCGGGCGCTCGCCGGCGAGATCCGGAACTTCACCGGCGTGAGCCAAGCCTACGAGGCGCCGGAAGCGCCCGAGCTCGTCCTGAATTCAGCCGAGGAGAGCGCCGAGGCGCTCGCCGACCGGGTCATTGCGGAATTGGAGCGTCGGGGCGTGATCGCGAGGCTGTGAAGGGCGGCGGGGTCGCGGGGACGGCTTGCAGTTCTGGCGACGACTCAAGTTTATCACGGCGTTAGGCGCCGAAAAGCGTCAAAGCGTCAAAGGCTGGTCTCGTTGGGCGTTGCGCATTTGAGCGCGGCGCCTTTGTGGGTCGCGAATCGAGGGTTCTGAATGGATCGGGCCGCCATTTTGTTCCGACGTACCCCAACTGTCCCTGATCTTGGCCTCGAAAAGGTTTGTGGGCCGACGCCAGGCGTCGCCAACCCCGAGCCTTTCGTCCGGACCGCCCCGGCAGCCGACATCCTCGAAAGGGTCGCAAAGGAGCGAAAAGCGTTAGAGTCGTACGCTAGCCGGCCGGCCGGATGATGCGCGTCATCACGTCGTCGCGCGCGACGAAGCGATGCCAAAGCGCGCCCAAGACATGCAGGCCGAACAGCACGATGAGGACCTGCCGCGACATGATGTCGTGAAGTTCGCCGAGCGACGGCAGCCAGAGATAGGCGACGAGGCCGACAAACGCGCCGCCAATGAGGTCCAGGTAGAGCCCGACATGCACCGCGGACGCGAGCCACATCAGCGCCGGGTGCTGTTTGGGCGCGGGCGGCGCGCCCTCCATGTGGCGGAGCGCAAGCCGCCACAGCATCGCCGCAAGGATGGCGACGCCGACCGCGATATGAATCGGCGTCCAGACCGGATCGACCTCGGTCGGTCGCCCGCCATGCGAGGCTCGGAAGAGCTCCGCAATATTGTCGCCGGTGACGAATTGGAACGCGACCAAGATGAACACGATCCAATGGAGCGCGATCTGTAGCAAGCTATAGCCGGAGGAAACCATATCTCCTCGCAAATTCAGTGCATTGAACGACAGCTCTGATTATCGCTTGACGCGCCGGTGCGGCAATTGAACTTGCGCCGAGGCGCCGCGTGACTTTGTCGCACCAAGCGCGTCCGCGAGGTCTGCGCCAACAGTGAGGATCTTCATCCGACCGTAACCGCAGGAGCGTCGATCAACCCCCGAGCGCCTCGGCGTAGACTGAGAGCGTGTCGCGCGTCATGCGGTCGAGCGAATAGAATTCGGCGATTCGGGCCCGCGACCGCGCGCGGATCGCCTCGCGCGCGGACGCGCCCAGGGTCAGGGCCGCCTCGATCGCGTCGGCGAGCGCCGCGGAATTTCCGGCCGGGACGAGCCAGCCCGAGCGCGCTTCGGGCGGGTCATGCGGCGGCGCCGCCACGATCTCGCGCGCCGCCCCAACATCCGATGCGACGACGAGCGCGCCCATGCCTGCGGCCTCGATGGCGGTGCGCGCGATCCCCTCCGGCTCGCTCGCCGCAAAGACGACGACGCTCGCGGCGACGAATGCGGCGGGACGGTCCGCGGCGCGGCCGACGCGGGTAACAATGGACTTGACGCCGCGCTTCACGGCAAGCGCGTCGAGTTCGCGCGCAAAGGCGGGCTTCGCCGCCTCGCCGGCCAACACGACGCGAATGTCGACGAGGCCGCGCTCTTTCAGGATCGCCGCCGCTTCGATGACAAACCGCTGGCCGCGCCCCGGCGCAAGCCGCGCGGGCGCGAGCACTGCTCTTTCGTGCGGCGCGGCGTCCCAAGCCTCGCGCGCCCTGGCGACCCGCAGGCGGCTCACGCTCTGGGGCGAGAGTTCCGCAAGATCCAGCCCCGGCCGTACGATCCGCAGGCGCGCGAGCGCCGCCGGGAAGCTGTCGCCGGCCCGCTGGGCGGCGAAATACGACGCGGCGATGACGCGGTCTCCGTCCGCGACCGCCGCCTCGAAGCTGGAGCGGGCCAGCGCCCCGGACGCCTCACCCGGAACGGCGGTGACGAGCGGTCGCTTCGTCTTGCGGCAGGCGCCAACCGCAACCCATGCGGCGCCGCGCGAGCGGGCGTGGACGAGGTCGACGCGCTCCTCTTCGATGATGCGCGCGAGCCGCAGGATGTTGAGCGTCATGCCGAGCGGGTTCTTGTTGGAGGCGGGGAAGGGAACGTGCAGGCCGCCGACCGCCTGCAATTCGCGGGCGAAGGCGCCCGGGTCCGACGCCACGAGCGCCCGCGCGCCGCCGTTGACGAGCGCGGCCGTCACCGCGAGCGTCGCGCGTTCGTCGCCGCCCGCGGAAAGCGGCGGAACGACCTGCAGCACCGTACGCCCGGCGAGCGGCGCGTCCGCGCCGCGCCCGAAGGGGGTTAGCGCCTCGATCTTCACGGCGTCCCACACGGAAAGGCCCGCTTGACGGCGCGGCCGCGCTCGGCGAAGGCCCCCCGTCGCCGGCGAAGATGAGACTGGCGTAAGGCGTGGCCGATGAGCCGCGTCATGAGAGTGAGGCGAACGTGTCGAGCCACGAGCCGCAGTTTTTCACGGTTGGAATACCCCCGAATCAACGACGTATCGCCTTTCGCCGCCGCGCGCCAGTGCGAAGCGGCGGGGCCGGTTTCGTGTGGCTTTGCGGCTACCGTTCCGACATGGATTCGACCAAGGCGAGCGCGCTCGACAGGGAGGCCGAGCGGCTCGGCCTGGGGCTCTTGCGCTTCGACTATTCGGGGCACGGCCGCTCGTCGGGGCGCATCGAGGACGGGACGATCTCGCTCTGGCTCCAGGAGGCGCTCGCCCTCTTCCGCTCCGAGAGCGAGGGACCGCAGATCGCCATCGGCTCGTCGATGGGCGCCCATCTCGCGCTTCTGCTCGCGCGCGCGCTGCACGAGAGCGGGGACAGCGAGCGCCTCAAAGGACTTGTCCTTATCGCGCCCGCGGTCGATTTCACCGAGGCGCTCATCTGGGAGCAGGCGCCGGAGGCGGCGCGCCGCGCCATCATGGAGGAAGGCGCATGGCGTCCGCCCTCCGCCTATTCCGACGATCCGGACTGCTTCACCCGCGCGCTGATCGAAGACGGGCGCAAGCATCTGCTGCTGGGCGGCATGATCCGTACGCATTGCCCGGTCGCCGTTCTTCAGGGAATGCGCGACGAAGCCGTGCCCTATACGCATGCGCTCAAGCTCATGGAGCGGCTCGCCGGCGACCCGGCGACGCTGACGCTGGTGAAGGACGGCGATCACCGGCTCTCCCGTCCGCAGGACCTTAAGCTCCTGTTCGACGCGCTGAAAAGGATGATCGAGCACGCGACGGAGGCGCCCCTCACGTCCATTCCGCTCCAAAGCGGTACAGATTCGGTCCATGCGTCTTGAGCCAAGCCTCGGCGCGGTTTGTTTCGGGGCAAAGCCGGTTGACCAGCGTCCAGAACCTCTGCGAGTGGTTGAGGTGCACGAGGTGCGCGACTTCGTGCGCCGCGAGATAGTCGAGCACATATGGCGGCGCGAGGATGAGCCGCCAGCAGAAGCTCAAGCGGCCAGCGGACGAGCACGAGCCCCAGCGGCTCACCGTGTCGCGCACCGCGATGTGCTTCGGCTTCACCCCGATCGTGCGAGCGTG
>DATJXI010000281.1:0-5025 GCA_035500275.1 Roseiarcus sp.
CGCGGCCGTCATCATCGGCGGCGTCAGCATGTCGGGCGGGTCGGGCACAATCATCGGCACGGTGATCGGCGCGCTCATCATCGCGGTGCTGACGACCGGGCTCGTCATGCTCAACGTGGACGCGTTCTGGCAGTTCATCGTTGTCGGCGCGGTCGTCATTGTCGCCGTCCTCATCGACCAGTCGCGCGACCTCATCGCGGGACGCGCCAAGGGGAGTAACCGGCGATGAGCGAGCCGCTGCTCTCGATCCGTAGTCTGACGAAAGTCTTCGGCGGCCTCGTCGCGGTCGACAACGTGAGTCTGGATGTAAGGCGCGGGGAGGTGGTGGGCCTGCTCGGCGACAACGGTGCGGGGAAATCGACCCTCATCAAATGCGTCTCCGGCGTTTACCAGCCGGAGGAAGGCGAGATGATGTTCGACGGCCAGCGGATGGACTTCGCGACGCCCATGGATGCGCGCCGCGCCGGCATCGAGACGATCTACCAGGACCTCGCGCTCGCCAACAATCTCGACGTCGGCGCCAACATCTTTTTGGGCCGGGAGGTCAAAAAGCGGCGTTTCGGCGGGCTCGTGCAGACGCTCGACGACAAGCTGATGCTGAAAGAATCGAGCAAGACGCTCGACTCGCTGCAGATCCGCTTCCCGACCTTGACCCAGCCGATCGAGAAATTGTCGGGCGGGCAGCGGCAGGCGGTCGCAATCGCCCGCGCGGTCTATTGGGACGCCAAGCTCATGATCATGGACGAGCCGACCAACAATCTCGGCGTCCCCGAGCAGCACAAGGTGCTCGAGCTCATCCGGACGCTCAAGGACCGCGACGTTCCCGTCATCCTCATCACCCATATCCTGCCCGACGCGTTCGCCGTCACCGACCGCGTCGTCGTCATGCATCGGGGGCGGAAAGTGGCCGAGAGGGCGACCTCAGACACCAACGCCGAGGAGCTCGTGCAGTACATGGTCGGCGCGCGGGAGGAGGCGGCGGCGTAAGATCCCTTCTCCCGGAATACGGGGTGAGAGTTCGGAGAGACTGGTCTTGGCGAACTCATGCGACGCGATCATCATCGGCGCGGGGCCGGCCGGACTCGCCGTTGCGGCATCGATCAAGGCGAAGGGCCTCGCTCCGGTCGTTCTTGAGAAAGCCGAGGCTGTGGGCGCGGTCTGGCGGAAACACTACGACCGCCTCCATCTGCACACCGACCGCGGCCACTCGGGGCTGCCGGGCTTGCCCATCCCCAAGAGCTTCGGCCGCTATCCATCGCGCGCTCAATTCCTCTCCTATCTCGAGAGCTACGCCGACAGCTTCGACCTCCACCCCGTCTTCAACACGGAGGTCCGCGAAGCGCGCCGCCACGGCGCCGGCTGGCGCGTCGATGCCGGCGAGCGGGCGTGGTTCGCCCCAGTGGTCGTCATCGCGACGGGCTACGCCAGCTACCCCTATTCGCCGACGTGGCCGGGCATGGAGGCGTTCGGCGGCGAAATCTTGCATTCAAGCCGCTACCGCAACCCGACGGCCTTCGCGGGCAAGCGCGTGCTCGTGGTGGGGTTCGGCAATTCGGGCGGCGAGATTGCGCTCGACCTCGCCGACGCGGGCGTGGACGTGACGCTCTCGGTGCGCGGGCCAGTGCAGATCATCCCGAGAGAATTGTGCGGATTGCCGATCCTCACAATCGCGATCGCACAGCAGCGTCTGCCGGCGCGGTTCACCGACTTTCTTGGCGCGCCGGCAATCCGCCTGGCGGTCGGCTCAATCGAGAAGCTCGGCCTCAAACGCGCCGCCAAGGGGCCGCGCCAGATGGTCGAGGAGGACGGGCGCGTGCCGCTCATCGACGTCGGCACGATCGCCGCGATCCGCGCCGGGCGGATCAAAGTGCGCGGCGACATCGCACGGATTGCGGAGAAGGAAGTGGTCTTCAGGTCCTCTCCGCCGGCGCCGTTCGACGCCGTCATTCTCGCGACCGGCTTCCGGCCCGACTATCGCGCCCTCTTGCCCGACGCGAAGGGCGTTTTGGACAAAGCCGGCATGCCGCTCAAGAGCGGCCGGCCGACCGCCGAGCCGGGGCTTTTCTTCTGCGGGACGATTGTTGTGCCCACCGGCCAATTGCGCGAGATCGCCATCGAAGCCCGCCGCATCGCGCAGGCGGTCGGAAGCTCTCCATGGATCGCGGCTCCATCCGCACGCCCGGTTTAACGCTCGACGTGCATTGCCACGCCAGCGCCTGATCGAGGTCGCGGATCAAAATCGTCGGCCGTCTCGAGGCCGACCGACAGGCGAATGACGTCGTCCCTTGCCCCCGCCGCAATCCGATATTTCTGCGCAAGGGCGCGATCGAGCGGAGCTTGCCATTGGGATAGGGGATCGAGTCGAGGTTCGGCCATGCCGATCCGTAGCCAAGGCGTGCGGCGGAGCGCAAGCGGGTCAGCACTCGACGAAATTGACCGCAAGGCCGCCCAGGCTCGTCTCCTTGTATTTCGACTGCATGTCGGCGCCGGTCTGGCGCATGGTCTTGATAACGCTGTCGAGCGACACCCGGTGACGCCCGTCGCCGTGCAGCGCCAGCGAGGCCGCGGCGATCGCCTTCACCGCGCCGAAGGCGTTGCGCTCAATGCAGGGGATCTGCACCAGGCCGCCGACCGGGTCGCAGGTCATCCCGAGGTGATGCTCCATGGCGATCTCGGCGGCGTTCTCGATTTGCCCGTTCGAGCCGCCGAGCGCCGCGCATAAGCCCGCGGCGCCCATGGACGACGCGACGCCGACCTCGCCCTGGCAGCCGACCTCGGCGCCCGAGATCGAGGCGTTGAGCTTGAAGAGACCGCCCACCGCGGTCGCGGTGAGGATGAAGTCGACGAGGCTCGCCCGCGCCGCGCCATCGCAATGGTCGCGGTAATAGCGCAGAACCGCCGGAATGACGCCCGCGGCGCCGTTGGTCGGCGCGGTGACGACGCGCCCGCCCGCTGCGTTCTCCTCATTGACCGCCATGGCGTAGACGCTGACGAAGTCCATGATCTCGTGCGCCGGGCGCGCGTTGCGGAGCTTCGACTCCATGAGCCGCTCGTGGATGGCTTTCGCCCTTCGCTCGACCTGAAGCCCACCCGGCAGCGGGCCGGAGCGGGAGAGGCCGCGGTCCATGCAGGCGAACATCGCTTCGAGGACGCGCGCGACATGCGCTTCGACCTCCTCGGGCGGCCTGCGCACGGCTTCGTTGGCGCTGATCATCTCGGCGATGGAGAGGCCGGATTCTCGCCCGCGCGCCAGCAGCTCGGCCCCAGACCGGAAGGGAAACGGGACGTTCGGCTGGGCTGGCGCCGCGTCGTCCTCTGCATCGTCGCGCACGACGAAGCCGCCGCCGACCGAGAGCCAGGTCTCGTCGGCGAGCGTCGCGCCGCCGGCGTCCGTCGCGACGAGGCGCAGCGTGTTGGGGTGGCGCGGCGGGACGGTCCCGATATCGAAGACGATGTTCTGGCCCAAGTCGAAGGCGATGGTTTTGCGCCCCGCGAGCGACAGGCGCTTCGTTTCGCGGACCCGCGCGCAGAGCGCGTCGGCCGCGTCCGGGTCGATGTCTTCGGGCTCGAAGCCGCAAAGGCCGAGGATGACCGCCTTGTCGGTCGCATGGCCCCGCCCCGTGAAGGCGAGCGAGCCCATGAGCGTGACCTTCGCTCCCGCCGCGCGATCGAGCGCGCCGTTCTTCGCGAGCCCGTCCGCGAAAGCTGCCGCGGCCTTCATCGGACCGACCGTGTGGGACGAGGACGGGCCGACGCCGATCTTAAAGAGTTCGAAGACGCTGATCATGCCTCTGCGCCCCCCCGCCGTTGCTTTCTGCTTTGCTCACGCGATGCGAACGACTTCGCAGCAGCCCGATCGATGCGCGGTCGTGCCGCTGATCGGATCGCGCGCCGACGGATCGACGGTCAGGTTGTAGTTTGACCCTTGTGGGCTGAACGGATCATAGCCAGGCGCATTGGCCGCGGGCGCCGCTTGCCACCAGCCATGCTCGCCCACGACCACGCGCTCGTCGATATCTGCGTTGAGCACGGCCCGCGCCCGCATCGCGCCTGATCGGGTCTCGACGCTGACCCAGTCACCCTCCGCGACGCCGCGCTGCGCCGCGGCCTTCGGATGCAACATCACCTCCGGATCCATCGCGCGCCGACGCAGGCTCGGCAGCGCGCGGTGCTGGGTCTGGCAGAACAGCGTGGGCTTGGCGCAGGTGAGCACGAGCGGGTAGCGCTCCGCCTGCGGATCGGGCGGCGGGACAAATTCCGGTATCGCCGCATAGCCCTTCGTCTGCAGGGTCTCGGACCAGAACTCAACCTTGCGCGAGGGCGTCGCGAAGCCGCGCGCATCGCCCTTCGCGTCCGGCTCGGCGTGCTTGGCGTAGCGGGTGGTCAACGGCGCGCGAATGCCCCTCGGCTCGGCCCGCAGCGCCTCCAGGCTCAGGCCGCTCTGCGAAAGTTGGTGACGATAGGCCGCATCGACGTCGCCCTTCCAGAAATGCTCGCCCAAGCCCAGCCGGACCGCGAGATCGAAGATAATGTCGGTGTCGGACCGGGCCACACCAGGCGGCGATACGACACGCTGGCGAAACTGCACGAGGGATTGAGCATCTGCACTTATCTCGAAGCCGAAGCGCAGCGCCTCCCGCTCGAAGCAGGAGGCGACCGGCAGCACGATGTCGGCGAGTTCGGCCGTCGGATTCATGAACAGGTCGGCGTGAACGTAGAGATCGAGCGCCGACAGCGCTTGCCGACCGCGCAGCGGGTCGGAGAAGGCGAGCAGCAGGTTCGAGCCGAACCCGATGAGCCCGCGCATTGGATAGGGTTCGCTCTCCAGCACCGCGCGATAGAAATCGTGGGTGGAGACACGTCCGCTCGGGCCTGCGAAGTGGAACAACGTCTCCGCGCAGGACTTCTACCGCGCGACGCTCGATGGCGAACCCTATCCCGTGCGCGGGCTCGTGGGCTTCGGCTCGAACCTGCTGCTCGCCTTCTCCGACCCGCTGCGCGGTCGGCAAGCGCTGTCGGCGCTCG
>DATJXI010000282.1:0-3997 GCA_035500275.1 Roseiarcus sp.
TGACTTTTCGGACGCCCGATACAAGGGTATCTGCAAATGGGTCGATTTGCATGACGCAATTGAGATGTTCCCCGATAAGGAGGACGCGCTTCGCTCTTTGATCCAAGGCGACACCGATCTGACGAGCAATCCGGATCGTGAGTTCAAATGGGTCATCGTGGCGTCGCAGCGTATTCGCCTCGTGGAACACTGGTACCGTCATCAAGGGAAATGGCGCTGGGCCTTCTATGTCGCGAACACGATCCTTGACCAAGGCGTCTCGCCGTTCTTCGACGAGCGCGGGAGGGCAACGGACAGCTTCAATATGTTCTCGGTCGCGATCGATCATGACGGCGACCGTTACGGCTTTGTGCGCAATCTGAAAGGCCCGCAGGACTCGCTCAATCAATCGAAGTCGAAACAGCTTCACGTCGCCAACTCGCGGCGCGTCATTGCGAAGAAGGGCGCCGTTGATGATGTCGAGACGGCGCGCATTGAAATGGCGCGTACCGATGGATGGGTTGAAGAGAACTTCGATAATGGAATCAGGACCGACGACCGTCCGCAAGACCTCGCCGCCTTTACGCAGATGGCCGATTCCGCGGCGAATGAGATCGATCAATACGCCAGCGCCAATATCGCGGCGATATCTGGCGCTTCCATCGCCAATATCTCCGGGCGGGCTATCGAGATGCTCCGCCAGCCTGGCATGGCGGAGCTTGGTCCGTTCATTCTGGCGGTTCGAAAATGGAAGCTCGGCTTGTTCCGTTCGCTTTGGAACGATGCGCAGCGGCAGTGGACGACGCCTAAGTGGTTGCGCATGATCGACGACGAGACGCAAAAGCCCATCTTCATGCAAGTCAACGCTCTCTCTCTCGACCAATTCGGCCGCCCCGTCATGGTCAATCTGCTTGGCGAGCTGGACGTTGATATTGTGCTTGAGGAAGGCCCGGATACGGCGTCTCTGACCTCAGAGCTTTACGACATGATGAAAGGTTATCCGCCCGGCACATTCCCGCCGCAGATTCTCATTGAGATGTCGCCGCTTCCTCGCTCGCAAAAACAGCGGCTGTTCAAGATGATGCAACCGCAGCCGCCGAATCCTGTCCAGCAGGCCGCGGCAAAAATCCAACTTGAGGGCGCCGCTATCCGGAACGCCAAGACGGCGGCCGACGCGCGCAAGAGCGACGCGCAGGCGCACAAAGCGCTTGCCGATGCCGGCGCGGTTGGCGATCAAACGCAGCTCGCTGCCGCGGAGCTGCAAGGCAAGATGTGGCTTGAGGCGCTGCAAATCGCGCAGCCTCCGCAGCAACAACAGCAAGTCCCGCCGCAGATTCCGGCGCAATAGGTTTCGTCTCGCCCCACGACACGGGGCGGTCTCTCGTGGAGACTGAAACCACTCCGTCACGCACCGACGAAAAAGGACGCGCCAGGGCTCTTGGCGTGATTGAGCCGCCGCATTCACAGCGAGATCGTGAAAACATGGCTACGGATAGAGTGCTCCAGGACGCAATTGACGAGACGAACAAGGACATCTTCGCGAAAGCTTTCGACCTTGAAACGCTAACTCACGACCATACCGGAGACCGTACCGCGGAAGCGATGGGCGACGGTTTGGAAGGGCAGATCGAGGACGAAGACGAAGACGAAGATGAGGAAGCCGGCGACGAGTCGGAAGCCTCTGAAGGCGAGGAAGAGGGTAAGGAACAGACGGCAGAGGCCGGCGAGAAAGAAGGCGACGACAAGGCCGAAGGCGAGAAGGGTGAAGACCCGCCACGCCAAGAGGCGCGCGTCCCGTCTGGACGGTTGCGAGAAGAGGCGGAGAAGACCCGCGCGGCGCAGGCCGAGCGTGATCAATTCCGTCAACAGCTCGAGGCGGAAAGAGCGGAGAATGCGAAAGCCATCGCCGAGCTTAACGCCAAATTCGAGGGCTTCATGGCGGCGGCAAGACAAGCGCCTCCGCAGCAAAAGCCAATCGAGCCGCCAAAGCCGGAAACCCCTCCCGACGTTCTTGAAGACCCTGCTGGGTATCAAGAGTTCGTCGTGCGCCAGGCCATGCGGCCGGTCGAGGAACTGCGAAATCAGGTTCGCGCCGATCGCATCAACCACAGCATGGAATTGGCGCAGGTTCGACACGGCGAAGTGTTCACCGCCGGGTTCGAAGCTCTCAAATCCCTGGACAAATCCGTTCCCGAAAACCGCGCCCTGGTCGAGCGCATCGTGTCGTCTCCGAACCCCGGAGAGGCCGTCGTCGATTGGCATAGGCGTAACGAGGTTATGCGCGAAGTCGGAACCGATCCCGCCGCCTATAGGGCGCGGATTGCCGAGGAAGCGCGCAAATCGCTCATGGACGACCCTGAATTCCGCAAGCAGCTCCTAGAGGATTTGCGCGCGGAAGCGATGGGCGGAGCGGGCGGCAAGCCTCGCAGCGAAACCAGAATTCCCCCGTCTCTCAACAGAACGCCGGGGAACAATAACCGCAACCCGAGCTTTGTCGATCGCGACGAAGACACAGAAAACGCGATCTTCAATCGGGCATTCAAATAAGCCGGGCGATCTCGCCAACGATAGAGCGCCTGGCCAACAGGAAAGGCTAGGGCTATGGCTTTGACCACAGTCCAGACAAACAACAAGCTCCTCGTATTCCGCGAGGAGCTCATGAGAGAGTATGTGCGTGAGAACCTTTTCTCCCCTTACATGGGGACGGGCCTCACGAACATCATTCGCGTCATTTCCGACCTCGATAAGGGCGGCAAGCAGGGCGGCGAGCAGATCAATATCCCGTTGGTCGTGCGCCTCCAGGCGACCGCCATTGCGAGCGGGACGCTGGTCGGCAATGAAGAGGCGATCGACAACTACGGCGCTCGCGCGTGGATCGATTGGGCTCGTAACGCCGTCAAGATGAACAAGCGGCAGGAGAACCTGTCGTCGATCGATCTTTTCGCGGAAGCGAAACCGATGCTCTCCGATTGGGGCAAGGAGCTTCAGCGCGACGAGATTTGCCAAGCGTTCTATGCGCTCCCGTCCGAGTCGGCTCCGGCCGGCCTCGGCTCGAACAACGGACAGCGCGTCAACGGCTTGCTGTTCGACGCGGCGACCGCGACTCAGCGAAACACCTGGCTCACGGACAACGCCGATCGAATCCAGATCGGGCACTCCAACACCGCGAACCTCTCGGCGGGCAACTTCGCCACGACGATGAGCAATATCACTGCGACAACGGACAACATCTCCGGCGCGCTCATTCAGGTCATGAAGCGCCGCGCGATGGTCGCCAATCCGCGCATTCGTCCCTTCAAGCTGAAGGACAACGGCACGGAATGGTTTGTCCTCTTCGTCGGGCAGGAGCAATTCCGCGACTGCCAGAACGATACCGACATCAAGACGGCGAACCAGAACTCGCGCTCTCGTGAGAACGCGGGCTATCTGAAAAACCCGATCTTCGTTGACGGCGATCTTCTCTATGATGGCGTGATCATCCGTCAAATCCCCGAGCTGTCGCTGCTTCTGCCGACGTTCTACACGAACGCTGGCGCTAGCAGCATCCGCGTCGCTCCGGCTTTCCTCTGCGGTCAGTCGGCAATGGCGTGGTGCTGGGGAAAGATGCCTACCCCGACGTTCTTGAAAGAGGACGACTACCAGTTCAATCGGGGCGCCGGCATTGAGATGGCCTACGGCGTGGAGAAAATCTTCAAGAAGACCGCGGCAGGCAACCTCCGTGAGTGGGGCGTCTTCACAGGCTTCTTCCCGGCAGTGCAAGACTCCTAATAAATACAACATCTTGACGCTCCGGCGGGGTTATATTCTCGCCGGCGCGTTCCCCCTCTTCGAACAAACGAGACGACACATGAAGAACCTCCTCAAATCGGCTCTCGCCGCGGCGCTTCTCGCGTCGTCCGCGCTGAGCCCGGTTTCGGCTTACACCGTCGACCCTGGCGTGCAGGCCGGAACGAAGATCATCCCCGAGCGCAACTGCCAGCTTGGCCAGGAAGTCTGCTATGCGCGGGTGACGGTCAAT
>DATJXI010000283.1:0-3648 GCA_035500275.1 Roseiarcus sp.
GTGCCGGCCGAGAAGATGGCGTCCGGCGTCGGATCGTCGTCGGCCGCATTCTTCTGAGTGGCCAGCAGAATCGCCTTGTCCGACCTCATCACCTCTTCGAGGGCGCGAATCGACTTCTCGCGGCCCACGAACAGCGGCACGATCATGTGGGGGAACACCACAATATCGCGCAGCGGCAGGACGGGATAGACGTCGAGCGTGCCAGGGACGATCGTTTTGCGATGGCTGGTCATGGTTGTCCTTTACGGAGGCCGGCGTCGGGGCCGACCTCGAAATTGCATTGACGACGCCCGCCGACGAGCCCGGCTCTGTTCAATCAGCAGCTGTGCTAGTCGCCTGCACCCCGCCCGTCCCAAGTCTGGACGGGATCCAACGATCCGCAGACACAAAACGCCGCGAGAATCGTTCGTCCTCGTGGCGAACATGGGCCCGCAGGACGATACTTTCAAGCCGTCGGTGGCCGGGGCTCACCCCGCCCTTTCGGCGCGTTCGGCGTAGATATAAAGCGGGCGCGCCTTGCCCTCGACGACCTCTGGGCCGATCACCACCTGCTCGACGCCGTCGAGGCCGGGAAGCTCGAACATGGTGTCAAGGAGAATACCTTCCATGATCGAGCGAAGGCCGCGCGCGCCGGTCCGGCGCTCGATCGCCTTCCTCGCAACGACGTTGAGCGCCTCGTCTTGAAAGGTGAGATCAGTGTTCTCCATCTCGAACAGGCGCTGATACTGCTTCACGAGCGCATTTTTCGGCTCGGTGAGGATTTTCTTCAACGCCTCCTCGTCCAGGTCCTCAAGCGTCGCAATCACCGGAAGGCGGCCGACGAACTCGGGAATGAGACCGAACTTGAGCAAATCCTCAGGCTCGACCTCGCGGAATACCTCACCGGTACGGCGGTCGTCGGGCGCCTGGACCTTGGCGGCGAAGCCTATGGAGGTGCCCCTGCCCCGGGCGGATATGATGCGTTCGAGCCCCGAGAAGGCGCCGCCGCAGATGAACAGGATGTTTGTCGTGTCGACTTGCAGAAATTCCTGCTGGGGATGCTTGCGCCCGCCCTGGGGCGGCACGCTCGCGATCGTGCCTTCCATGATCTTGAGCAGCGCCTGCTGGACGCCCTCGCCCGAGACGTCGCGGGTGATCGAAGGATTATCCGATTTGCGGCTGATCTTGTCGATTTCGTCGATATAGACGATGCCACGCTGGGCGCGCTCGACGTTGTAGTCTGAAGCCTGCAGAAGCTTGAGGATGATGTTCTCGACGTCCTCGCCGACGTAGCCGGCTTCGGTCAAGGTGGTCGCGTCCGCCATCGTGAAAGGCACGTCGAGGATGCGGGCGAGCGTCTGGGCGAGCAGCGTCTTGCCCGAGCCGGTCGGCCCGATCAGCAGAATGTTCGACTTGGCAAGCTCGACGTCGCCGTGCTTGGCGGCGTGGTTGAGGCGCTTGTAGTGGTTATGGACCGCGACCGAGAGCACCCGTTTCGCCTGCGCCTGGCCGATCACATAGTCGTCGAGTACCTTGCAGATTTCGCGCGGGGTCGGAATGCCGTCCTTGCTCTTGACCAGCGAAGTCTTGCTCTCCTCGCGGATGATGTCCATGCAGAGTTCGACGCACTCGTCACAGATAAAGACCGTGGGGCCGGCGATAAGCTTGCGCACCTCATGCTGGCTCTTCCCGCAAAAAGAGCAGTATAGGGTATTCTTTGCGTCGCCGTCGGCCTTGGCCATCGTCACTCTCCATCGAGGCCGCTCGAAACGAATCTCGAATCAGGCAGCCTAAACACTCCAACCTAACGAAACGTAGCCTCCGAGCCTCACCTCGCCGTCCACCGCGTCCATCTCGTCCGCTCTCCGGCCCGAGGACACGGGGAGAGACTTGACATGCAACCACCAAAATCCGGGCGAAATCAAGTGCGACCGGGAAATCGGCGACAATTGGCCGCTTTTGGAGAGCTGGAATGCTTGCGTCTTTGGCTAGGCCATCGCCTTAGCGTCTTCCAGTTCCAACGCGCGTTTCGTCGTCACGTCGTCGACGATGCCGAAGGCCTTAGCCTCCTCCGCCGACATGAAATGGTCGCGATCGAGAGTTCTTTCAATGGCTTCGTAGCTCTGACCGGTATGGTGAACGTAGATCTCGTTCAGCCGGCGCTTCACCTTCAGAATGTCCTCGGCGTGGCGCTGGATGTCGGACGCCTGACCCTGGAACCCGCCAGACGGCTGATGAACCATGATGCGGGAGTTCGGCAGGGCGAAGCGGTGGCCCTTCTCCCCGGCCGCCAGAAGGAGCGAGCCCATCGAGGCGGCCTGCCCGATGCACATCGTCGTCACCTTCGGCCGGATAAACTGCATCGTGTCGTAGATGGAAAGGCCGGCCGTCACGACGCCGCCGGGCGAATTGATATAGAGGGCTATGTCCTTCTTCGGATTGTCGGCCTCAAGGAAAAGAAGCTGGGCCACAATCAGCGACGCCGACACGTCCTCCGTGGGACCGATCATGAAGATGATCCGCTCACGCAAGAGACGGGAGAAGATGTCGAAGGAGCGCTCGCCGCGCGCCGACTGTTCGATGACGATCGGCACGAGGTTGTTGTAGTAGTAGTCGATCGGATCGCGCATCGCTCTTTCTTTCACCACGGTTTTCGGCGGACGCCTGCAGCAAGATAGGCAGCCGGTCCCGCTCCGAAAAGGGGGGCCATTGCCCTCGGCGAGAGGCGTCCGCCGCCCCGCCACGCCATTAACCTTATGCCGACGCGGTCTCCGACTCGCTCGTCTTCGCCGGAAGATCCTCCTCGATCGGCTTCAAAAGCTCCCCCTTCGAGACATTGCGCTCCGTGACCTTGGCGAGGACGATGATGTGATCCACCACCTTCTCCTCGTAGATCGGCGCGCGCAGCTCCGCCAGGGCCTGGTTGTTGTTGCGATAATAGTCCCAAACCTGTTTTTCCTGGCCCGGGAACGCCCGCGCGCGGGCGATCAGCGCCTGGGTCATTTCCTCGTCGGTGACCTTGACGTCGGCCTTCGTCCCAATCTCAGCGAGGAGGAGGCCGAGCCGCACGCGGCGCTCGGCGATGCGGCGGTATTCGGCCCGGGCGCCTTCCTCGGTCGTGTTCTCGTCCGCGAAGCTGCGGCCGGACGCCTGCTGCTCCCGCATCACCTGCGACCAGATCGAGTCGAACTCCTGATTGACGAGCCCCTCCGGCAGCTCGAAGGAATAGAGCGTGTCGAGCTTGTCGAGAAGCTGGCGCTTCAGTTTGTCCCGAGCGGCGCGCGCATATTCAGCGGCGATCTGGTCGCGTAGACGCTGCTTCAGTTTATCGAGGCTTTCAAAACCGATGCTTTTGGCGAATTCGTCATCGATTGGGAGCGCCTCCCGCTCAGCGACCGCTTTCGCCGTCACGTCAAAGTCAGCAGTCTTGCCGGCAAGGAAACGGACAGCGTAAGCCTCCGGAAAGGTTGCCCGGATGGCGCGCTGGTCGCCAGCGGCCACGCCGATCAGCTGCTCCTCGAACCCCGGCAGAAATGTCTTCGATCCGAGCACGACCTCAATGTCGCGTCCCTCGCCGCCCTCGAAAGGCTCGCCATCGATCTTGCCGTTGAAATCGACGGTGACGCGGTCGTGGTTCTCGGCTTTTGCGCCTTCCGGCTTGTCCTTGTA
>DATJXI010000284.1:0-17115 GCA_035500275.1 Roseiarcus sp.
ACGCGGCATGGCTGGATCAGGCTTGCGCCCATTGTCCAATATTCCCCACTGCTGCCTCCCGTAGGAGTTTGGGCCGTGTCTCAGTCCCAATGTGGCTGATCATCCTCTCAGACCAGCTACCGATCGTCGCCTTGGTGGGCCGTTACCTCACCAACTAGCTAATCGGACGCGGGCCAATCCTCCGGCGATAAATCTTTCGCCTCTCGGCCGTATCCGGTATTAGCTCAAGTTTCCCTGAGTTATTCCGAACCGGAGGGTATGTTCCCACGCGTTACTCACCCGTCTGCCACTGACGTCTTGCGACGCCCGTTCGACTTGCATGTGTTAAGCCTGCCGCCAGCGTTCGTTCTGAGCCAGGATCAAACTCTCAAGTTGGATGAGATCTGAATCCTGACCGGTCACTCTCGGCGAGGCCGTCAGGCCCCGCCTCGTCTTGACGAGTTCCAAACACACGCGCTCGACAACAATCGCGCCAGCCCGCCTCACGGCGTTCCAGCGCTAATCATCGAGCGCGATGATTGTCTTTGGAAACGTGACCGTCAGTGGTCTCGTCGGGAACCCCGTCAACCCAACCTTGGCGCGAAGCCAAGCCCGGTCAACGACAGGCTCCCCGCAAGGACCACGCCGCCCACGTCTCTCTTTCTTCCGATGCTCTTGTCAAACAGCGAGGGTCAAACCAGCCGAAACCGACCCGACCCGCGAACCCCAGCAAGCTTCCGGGCGACCAGCCCAAGAGGCTCGATTGAGCCCGAATTCCACAGCCGCCACGCTTTCGCCTGGCTGGGGAGAACCGAAAACCCTCCGTCCCTACCTCTCAGCAGGGAGGAGCGCGTCCAAGAAATCCCGAAACCCACGGGACGCTCCGACGAAGCGAGGCGCCATTCCGTTGGTGAGGGCCGATATAGGACCCTGCCTCTTTTCTGTCAACGCACTTTCACAAAGAAATTTTCCGCTGTGGATTCGCGCCGGAAAAGCGCCGTCGCGCGTGCATTTTCAGCCCGTTTTGCGCGCGAAGCGTCACCCGCTGGCGGGGCGCCACCGTCTGTCCTTCAACGAGTTCAAACCGGAACGCGCGCAGGAAATTTGCGAGGACGATCACCGCCTCCTGCATGGCGAAGGTCATGCCGATACAAACGCGCGGGCCCGCCCCGAACGGGATGTAGGCGAAACGGTCGATGCGGTCGCGGCGCTCGCCGAGGAACCTCGAAGGGTCGAAAGCGTCCGGATTGTCCCACAGACCCCGCCGTCGATGCAGCACATAAGGGGAGATGACCACCACAGTTCCAGCCGGAACGCGGACGCCCAGGATCTCATCGTCCGCAATCGCCTCGCGGCTCAGCATCGCGGCCGGCGGGTAGAGGCGAAGGGCCTCCTCGAAAACCGCCCGCAGCGTCTCACAGGCTTCCTCCGACGCCGGACGCGCCGGATCGTAGACCTCATCGGCCTCCCGCTCGGCCCGCTCGCGCCACTTGGGCGATCGCGACAGCAGGTACAGCGTCCAGGTCAGGCCGTTCGCCGTCGTTTCATGCCCGGCGAAGATGAAAGTGACGAGGTTGGCGCGAACGTCGGGATCGGGGAGACAGGCCCCGGACTCCGGGTCTTTTGCGGTCAGAAGCATGGTCAAGAGGTCGCGCGGCGGCGCGGCTCCGCGTGCGAGCAACGCCTTGCGGGCATCGATGATGGCGTCCACCGCCTCGTCGAAGAACTTGAGCGACGAGCTGCCTCGCATACGCCCGATTCGCGGCAGGAAGGACGGTGCGCCCAGCAGATCAAGCGGGTCGAGTCGCCCGAAGCTGTCGAAATAGCTGGTGACCGCCCGCTGGAAGGCGTTCGGCTCCATGCCCAGCCCCTGTGAGAACAGAGTCTGCTCGAGCGCCTCAAGCGTCAGCCGAGGCGTAATTTCCGCGACGTCGACCACCGCGCCGTCGCGACGCCGGCGGATTCGCTCAACCGCCGCCTCCGCGACACGCTGCATCGCCGGCGCAAACTCGGCGACCTGCCGCGGAGAAAACAACGGCGCGAGCGCGCGCCGTTGCAGGCGCCAGGCGTCGCCGTCCGCCGTCGCGAGTCCGTTGCCAAGGCCCGGGCTCAGGATCTTCAGCTGGAAGTCGTCCTTGCGGTAGTTGGCGGCGTTGTCGAGCAGCACCCGCCTCACCGCAGCCGGATCGTGGGCCGCCGCGCGCAGGCCCAAGATCGAGCGGCCGATGGAGAACGGCCGCTCGAAATCCGCCTTGCCCCAGATTTCCAGCGGATTGCGCCTAAGCGTGAGGACCGTCGAGAGCGCGCTGCGCGGCTTCTCCAACCGCGGCGGAAAGGGCGGGACAAAGAGCCGCTGAGATTGGATCGCGGTCGACATCGATGGATCCTCTGCAGGCTAAGATAAGCCATAGCGCCTTGCCGGCCGCCGCCGCAAGTCGGAGCGTTAGAGAGGCGTGCGCTGCCGCATCGCCGCGGACAAGGTGCCCTCGTCGAGGTAGTCGAGTTCGCCACCGACAGGCACGCCATGAGCGAGACGTGTCACCTTGACCTGCTGTCCCGCGAGAAGATCGATGATGTAATGGGCCGTCGTCTGGCCCTCTACCGTTGCGTTGACCGCGAGAATAACCTCGCTCACGCCCCCGCCGGCCACTCTACCCAGCAAGCCCGTCAAGTTGAGATCGTCGGGTCCGACGCCGTCGAGCGGAGAAAGAACGCCGCCCAGCACATGATACTGGGCGCGGACGGCGCCGGCGCGCTCGAGCGCCCATAAATCGCCGACTGTTTCGACCACGACGATCGTTGCGCGGTCGCGCCGCTCGTCGGCGCAGATCGTGCAGGGATCACGCGAGTCGACGTTGCCGCAGACCGAGCAGGTCAGGATGCTTTCTTCCGCCACACGCATAGCCTCGGCCAACGGAGCGAGCAATGTGTCGCGCCGGCGGATGAGGTGAAGCGCCGCGCGCCTCGCCGAGCGCGGCCCTAAGCCGGGCAGCCGCGCCAGCAACTGCACGAGACGCTCGATCTCCGGGCCGGCGACGCTCGACGCCATGATGTCCTAGAACGGCAGCTTCAAGTCGGGCGGCAGCGGCAGGCCGGCCGTCAGGGACTGCATTTTCTCCGTCGCGGCCCGATCAGCCTTGGCTTTGGCGTCGGAATAGGCCGCCATGATGAGGTCTTCCAGCATCTCCTTGTCGGAAGGCGTCAAGAGCGACGGGTCGATATGCACGGCCTTGAGTTCGGCTTTCGCCGACATCGTCATCCGGACCATGCCTCCTCCCGACGAGCCCTCGACCTCGAGACGGCCGAGCTCTTCCTGCGCCTCCTGCAGCTTGGCCTGCATGGCCTGCGCCTTCTTCATCATTCCCATGATGTCCATGCCGCGCCTCCTCGTTTAGACATCGTCGTCGCCGACGGGATCGGCGTCCGCGTAGCCGACCTCGTCATCCGCCTGGGGCGGCGAGGCTTCCGCCGCCGCCTCCGGAACGCGCACATCGACAATGCGCGCGCCCTTGAAACGCTCCAGAACTTTCCGCACGAGCGGATGCTCAGCCGCGCCGTTGGTCCGCTCGGCTTCCCGCGCGGCAGCCGCTTCGCGCAAGGTCGACGCCATCGAGCCTTGGGTCAGCGCCACCATCCAGCGTTCGCCGGTCCAGTCCTGCAGGCGCTTGGCCAAGGTCTGCGCAAGCGAGGGCGGGCCGCCCTCCGCGAGCGAGAAGGAGATGCTGCCCGGCTCAAACCGGTCGAGGCGCACGTCGTTCTCAAGCGCCTGGACGAGCTGGATGTCACGCTTCGCGCGCGCAAGCGCGAGGACATCCTCGAAGCTCGCGAGCCGCGCCGAAGGCGAGGCTGCCGCTTGTCGCGCAGGCGTCGGCGCGGATGACGGAGCCGACGCTTTTTGCCGCGCCGCGCCGCTCACGGCGCCGCGAGGACCGCCGACAATAGGGGAAAGCGCGGGCGTGTGGCGCGGCGCGCCGCTCGTCGCCTCCCCGATCTTCCGCAGCGCCTCCTCTGGCGTCGGCAAATTGCTGGCGTAGGCGAGCCGGATGAGCGTCATCTCGGCCGACGCCAGCGGCCGCGGGGAATCCTTGATGTCCTCGATCCCCTTCAGCAGGATCGCCCAAGCGCGTGTCAGCGCGCCCATGGTCAGCGCTTGCGCAAACTCACGCGCGCGCTGCCTCTCCGCTTCGCCGATCGCCGGGTCGTCCGGCATGTTCGGCGCGATCTTGAAGCTCGTCACGAGATGGGAGAATTCCGCAAGCTCGATGAGAACGTCGGCCGGATCGGCGCCCGCGCGATGCAGCGCCCTCAATCCATCGAGCGCTTCGGCGATCTCGCCCTTCATCGCGCGCTCGAACAGCGACACGATCTCGCTCCGGTCGGAGAGCCCCAGCATGTCGCGCGCCGCGAGCGCCGTCACGCCCTCGGGGCCGCCATGGGCGATCGCCTGGTCGAGCAGCGACAACGCGTCGCGCACCGAGCCTTCCGACACGCGGGCGATGATCGCGAGCGCCTCGGGCTCGACGGCGACGCCCTCCGCCGCGGCGATCTTGCCGAGGTGGGCGATCATCTTGGCCGAGTCGATGCGCTTCAGATCGAAGCGGATACAGCGCGAGCGCACCGTGATCGGCACCTTCTCGATCTCGGTCGTCGCGAAGATGAATTTGACGTGCTCGGGCGGCTCCTCGAGCGTCTTCAGGAGGCCGTTGAAGGCCTGCTTCGAGAGCATGTGCACTTCGTCGATGATGTAGACCTTGGTGCGCGCCGAGACCGGCCGGTAGCGCGCGTTTTCGATGATCTCGCGCACGTCGTCGATGCCGGTGTGCGACGCCGCATCCATCTCGATAACGTCGACGTGGCGCGAGTCCATGATCGCCTGACAGTGGACGCCGATCTCGGGCATGTCGACGCTGGGCTGATCGATCTTGCCGGGGACGCTGTAATTGAAGGCGCGGGCGAGGATGCGGGCGGTCGTCGTCTTGCCGACCCCGCGTACTCCGGTCAGGATATAGGCCTGATGGATGCGGCCGATTGCGAAGGAATTGGCGATGGTGCGAACCATCGGCTCCTGGCCGATAAGGTCTTCGAACCGCTGCGGCCGGTACTTGCGCGCGAGCACGCGATAGGGCGATGCTGAGGGCGTTATTGCTGGCATCGCTTCAGCGGGAAAAAGGGAGTCGCTCACGCCCCCTCCCCTTCCGCTACCGGCGGAATGGGAACGCTTGAGGCGACGTCATGCGTCGCTGTCGCTCCTCGCAATGACAGGCTCAATGTCTTTATCGCGCTCGAAGCGGATGTTGGGGCGAAGGCGGGAGGCTGGACAAAGACCCGCCCTGTCTCGTTAGGGCTGCTTCCTTCCGGACCTGACCCGGTTGGCGAGCGGTGCGTCCTTCGCCAACCTCCCGGTCCCCATGTGGACCATCGGGAGCACGGGCGCAAGGGGAAGCTCGCGGCTTGGGCGGGGAAGCGCGCTTCAGAAGGGAAAAGGCGCTTCCATTCCAATCGGTTAGGAAGGGGAAGGAGGGGCCCCGAAGGCGCCTTCAGCGCCGGGCCGGCAGGCCGCGGGGACGTCAGTTTTGGCGGCGAGCAAGTCTTTTCAAAAGTTTGGGCGCCGAAAACCGCCACTTTTCATTCCGCGGGCCTTTGGCGCGTGCGGCCCTTTGTGTTCGGGGCTTGTGCTGGCGTGTCAAGGCTCCGGGCGTGCGGCGCATCCGCGCGGTTCGCGACTCCTCGGCAATGAGCGATCCAGAGATGCTCCGGATCGTTCGGGTCGCCCACAGGCGGATTGTCGAAGGCCGACATGTGAGGGAAATCGGCGTCCGCCAAGACGCCGCGGGAACGGATCTGGCCGAGCGCGTCGCCGTTGTTCCAGCCGCCGCAATTGGCGGCGTGAGACGAACAGAAATGCTGGTCCGCTTCGGAGAGGCGGACGCTGCTCCCCCCTGCTCGACCGCGACCATCGCGCCGACCAGGCCCGTCGTCGCGAAGGAGACGCACGAGCCACGCCAGCCCTGATCCGTCAGCGGACCGATCACGCCGCGGTTGCGGCAATCGATGGAAGACGGAAGCGAAGGGCCGGCCGCCGGGCCACCGGCCGGGGCCTCCTGGGTCGGTGACCGCAGCATGGGATTGCGGAACACTTCGGGCAGCCGCAGCGTCATGATGCGCTGGGCGTTGTCAAGCGCGAAAGCGCAGAGTCTCCGGGGGCGTCGGATTGTAACCCAGGCCCCGCGGCCGGAAGTCCTGGGGCAGTTCGATCGCCCGCCAGGTCAAGCCTTCCTCAGAATTTCCGAATTGAGTTGCGCAACGTCGAGATGAGCCATGCTTTCCCCCGTATGCTCTCGCCGCCGTCAGAGTCTGCCGGGGTCGCCGGATTGGCCTTAAGAGCGACTCCTCGACGGCGTCCACGGACCATCGGTCCGGGATGATCCCTGACCATCGGGGCGAACGCGGTCATTCCCTGATCAGGGAATGACGTTCCTGCCGTTCCAACCGATGCTTCGAACCGCTGTGGCAAAACGGCGCCAGCGTAGAGGAGAGACGGGTCGGCGCTCAACCCCACGTTTGCCTGCGCCGCGCGGCCTCGGACGGAGCCGCCTATTTGACGCGCCGCGACCGAAGCGCCATTTCAATCCCCATGGCCGACGTCTCCGTTCCCGCCGCCTTCGGCGCCGGGCTCATTTCCTTCGTAAGCCCCTGCGTGCTGCCGCTCGCCGCCCCCTATCTCTGCTATCTGGCCGGCGCGAGCGTGGAAGCGCTTGTGGACGAGGGCGAAGCCAAGGCGCGGCGCGACATCCTCGTCGCCGCCCTCCTGTTCGTCGCCGGCTTCACGACCGTCTTCGTCGCCTTCGGCGCGACCGCCTCCGCCTTCGGCGCGCTCTTCCGCCAGTGGAGCCATGCCCTCGCCATCGCGGCTGGCGTCGGCGTCATCCTCATGGGGCTGCATTTCCTCGGGGTCTTGCGCGTTGGCGCGATGCTGCGCGAGGCGCGCATCGAGATCGAGAAGCCGGCCGGCGTGCTCAGCGCCTATCCGATGGGCATGGCTTTCGCCCTAGGTTGGACGCCCTGCATCGGGCCGATCCTCGCGACCATTCTCGCCGTCGCCGGCAGCCGCGACACGGTCTTAAGCGGCGCGGGTCTGCTCGCCGTCTACAGCTTGGGCCTGGGCCTCCCCTTCATCGCCGCCGCCGCCGCCATCGGGCCGTTCATGCGCGCCTCCGGCGCGATCAAGAAGCGGTTCGGCGCGATCGAGAAGACGGTCGGCGTGGCTCTCGTCTTAACTGGCGTCGCGTTCTTGACGGGCGGGTTCCAGAGCCTTTCGCTCTGGCTCATCGAGACGTTCCCGCAGTTCGGGCAGGTGGGGTAACGTCACGGCCTCTCGGTCAGGACCGGGCGCCGGTCACCGGCGCGGCGCCGAACATGCCGAGCTGGACCTGCCCGCTTAAAGCGTCGCCGTTGACCGTCACGGTGAAATCGATCTTCAGCTCTACCGGCCGCGTGATCTCGGTCTGCCAGCTGAGTGTGTCGCCCTCGATTTTGCCTTCGAACTCTTGTCGACCGGACTGACCGTTCATGACCCCGTCAAAGGCGGTGTCGGATTTGGTTCTTACGCTGAGTTGCGCTTCCTGAGGCCCCATCGGGGTCTCGATAACGAGAATCCAATCACCGTCTGCGGCCACGATATTCTCCGTCAAAAAGAAGCGGCTCATCCATTCAAGTTCATGACAGCATGCGGGCGGATTGACGTCCAGCCAAACATCGTGCCCGCTACCTCCTCAACGCCACAGCCGGCAAGAATGCGCCAATTGCTCAGCCAAAGCCGGATATGGACAACTTAACACCGCTCTGCGCTTAGGTCACCTACGTCCGCCCCCGGGTGAGCCCCTCTTTCTACACCATTCCACCCCACGCCCGAGTTGCTAGCTGTCGCACGTAGCGCCCGCAAACCGGGCTGCGCGGGGTTCACTGCGGCGAGGCGGCGTCCGGATTAAGGGGCAGCGTGAAGTGAAAGACCGCCCCCCGCGGCGAATTCTCGCTCGCCCATAGCCGTCCGCCATGCGTTTCGATGATTGAGCGGCAGATCGACAGCCCCAAGCCCAAGCCAGTGGATTTGGTCGTTTGGAAGGCCTTGAAGAGGTTGTCGCGCAGCTCAGGCGCCAGGCCCGGACCGGAATCGCGAACTGAAACGAGGCCGTCGCCCGCCTCGGTCGTTCCGGTCGCGATCCATATGTGGCGAGGTCCCTCGCTCATATCCCTCATAGCCTGGACGGCGTTGATGATGAGGTTGAGAGCAACCTGCTGCAGCTCGACTCGATCGCCGCGAATGATCGGCAAGTCGTCCGCGAGTTCGAAGTGAACCGACACCCCGTTCTTTATTGCTTCGCTCGCGGTAATCTCGACGACCTCCCGGATCGCCGCATTGATGTCGAACTGCTCCTTGCGCGGGGCGGCCTTCTTGATCAGGTTCCGGATGCGGTCGAGGACAGCGCTTGCCCGGACGCCGTCCCTGACAATTCGGCTCAGTGCTTGCCGGACCTCCTCGAGGTCCGGCGCCGCACGATCCAGCCAGCGCAAGGCCGCCTGGGCGTTGGTTACGCTGGCGCCGATCGGCTGGTTCACTTCGTGCGCGATCGAAGCCGTGAGCTGCCCCATTGTCGCCACCCGGTTCGCGTGCTCGAGCTGCATCTGCGATTCGCGATAGCGTCGCTCGCTGTCACCTGCTTCGGCTTCCGCGCGCTTGCGCTCGGTCAGATCGAGCACGAACGCCACGCCCTGTTCTGAATTGTCCTCAAAGCCTGCCAAGCCGATGAGGACCGGAGCGCGACTGCCGTCCTTGCGGAAAAACTCCTTTTCGAACGGCGGCATTGCTCCGGTCCCCTTGTACGAAGGAATGCGGTCGAGCCATTCCGGGGGTGTAAGATCGGTCCATTTCAAGGCGCCGGATACGAGATCCTGCCGGCTGAAACCCAAGGCGGCAAGGAAAGCGTCATTAGCTTCAACAATTCGGCCCTCAAAATCCCAGATGAAGATCCCAATGATGTTGGCGTCGAACAGCCTCCGAATTCTCGCTTCACGCTCCGCAAGATCGCGGTAAAGGTAGGTGTTCTCGAGCGAGATCGCGGCTTGCGAGGCGAGCAGCTTCAGCACCGCGATCCGAGCGGGGGCGAAGACGCGCGGCGCAAGGTTGTTCTCGAGGTAGAGCGCTCCGACGAGTTTGGCCTGGTTGAGGAGCGGCAGGCAAAGCACCGAACGGGCCTGGCTCTGCCTGATGTACGGATCGGCGGAAAACGAGGATTTGGCCGCGGCGTCAAGAATCACGCTCTCCCGGGTGCGCAAGACGTACTGAAGCACCGACTCGGGAAGAACGGTTTCGGACACCCCCTCATTACGCAGATGCACGCGGACTGCCTCACCGCTGGTCCTTGCTTCCGCGATGATCCTCTGGGCGTCCCCGCGCACGAGTATCAAGAGAGCTCGCTCGGCGCCCGCCTGCTCGATCGCCATCCGCATGAGCGTGTCAATCAGCTTCTCAAGAACGATCTCGCCCGAGACGGCCTGTGACACCCTGATGACCGTCGCGAGATCGAGCCGCTCGATCGGCGCTCCCATTGTGCTCGTGGGAGAAGCGACTGGCTGGTCCTCCCTAAGGTGCGGGTACGTCTCGTCGAGCTGTCGCACCTTCCCATCGGCGCCCCACAGCGCGTAGCAATAACCCGCGTTGCGCAGATAGGCGCGTGCGATCGTCGCGAAGCCGCGCGCTTCGTAAAAGCGCGCGGCCAGCTCGTTGGCGAGCGCCTCGTTGTGGATCAAGCCGTTTCCGTGGGCCGAGCGGATAGCCTGTTCATAAAGGCGCTCGGCGTCCAGTTCGCGGCCCTCCAAACGCGCAATCTCCGCGCCGATCAGCACGGCGCGACTCCCAAAGTTCTCCGGACAGTGTTCCGCCCAGGCCTCGAGATGGCGCCGGTGGGCGGCCACCGTCTCTCGGTATTGGCTGCCCTCGGCGGGGGACGCCGTCCAGCAGAGCGGGATCAGAGCCAGCGCGGCGTAAAAATGGTAGTCCGCCCGCTCGAAGATGGCTGGCGACATCCAGAGGAGGCGTTCTGCCTTCGTGGCCGCGGCGACGGCGGCGACATGGTCGTTGGCGAGGAGACGCGCCTGCAGCTTGCGAATCCAGTACATCCAGGCGGCTACTCCAAGACTCGGTTCTGCCTCCAGCCGCTCTTCGAATTGTTGCTCGTTAAAGCGGTCGTCGTCGAAGGCGCCGAAAACAGTCGTCAGACCGCGAAGCGTCCGGATCAACCCGAGCTGTGCGGTGATGAGGTCGGCGACGAGACCGAAACGCGCGCGCCGCGCAAAGTCGAGCCCGCTCTCGGCCTCGCGCTGCGCCTCCGAGAGCGGAGCGCCGCTCGCGAGAACCTGCGTGAGGAGGTTGTTGCAGCTGATCGCCGCGTATGTAAGGTCGCCGGCCTGTTGCGCTGCTTCGAAGGCGTGCCTCGCTGGCAGCCCTGCCGTCCGAAAATGCCGCGCCGATGGTTTGGCGAGATTCCCGAAGGCCAGGTAGACACGGGCTCTCAAGCGCTCCATTCCTGGCTTCTCCGCCAGGTCGAGCCCGAGCTCACAGAAACGGAAACCTGTTGCGTAGTCGCCGAAGGTCAGACTCAGCACGTTGCCCACCGCGGTATAGGCGTAGCACGACGCATCGCTGTTGCCGTGTTCGAGGCTGAGGTTGCCCATTCGGCCGATAAGGAGACAGCGTAGGTTCTCGTCGCTGTACAGGGCGGGCGTCACGAGAGAGGTGAGAACGTCAATCGTCGCGCGCGCGGCTGGATCCCTCATCGGCGGCAGGTCGATCAGTGATTCGATCGAACGATTGCCGAGCCCTCCCAGAAGCCGGGCGTATTCATCGCTCACCTCATCCTTGGTCGGGTGCGCCGACCAGGCGACGCCGAAGCGGCGCAGGCACTCGATGCCGACCGCAACAGCGCGGTCGCTTCGGCCAAGCGTCATGAAGAGGTCCACCCGTAGGCGGGTCAGGGTGGCCAGCTCGGAAGGGTTGGAGGCGCGGTCCGCCAGTTCGGCGAGGTGCGCTTCTGCCTCTGCCAGCGCGCCGGTTAGAAACTCGCATTCGGCCCGATTGAGTTCGAACGCGAAGGCGAGATCATGACGGCGCTCCCATATGTCTTCCGGCAACAGCGCGGCGCCGGCGCTGAGATAGGTGAGCGCCGAGGAGTAGGCGGTCGAGGATTTGGCGCGCCGGCCGGCAATCAGGTTCAGTTCGGCGAGCCGTTCGCGCTCCTTCGCCGAGATGATGAGCGCGGCCCCGCGATTGAGCTGGCCGACGATCTCAAAGACGCTCTCCTCGACCGCCCCAAGCGAGGCGTGCTTGGCCAGTCGCCGGCCGACGGCCAGGTGCGCCGCCGCCCGCTTGCCCTCTGGGATCAGCGCATAGGCGGCCTCCCGAACGCGGTCGTGCAGAAACCGGTAGGCCCCCTCCTGCCGCAACAGGAGCCTGGCTCCTACCGCCGGCCCAAGGGCCGCGTGCAAGGCGTCCTCGCTCACGTTTTCCACCAGGGTCAGGGCGGCGATGGGAGCACTGGCGCCCAGACACGCGAGCCGTTTCAGAATGCTCCGGGTCGCGGAGGGCAGGCGACGCAGCTTGCCCAACATGAGATCCGCGACGTTGTCGGTGTAGCCCTTGGCGCTTATGCGCCTGAGGTCCCAAGTCCACTGCGCCGCGTCCCCGTCGAAAGCGAGCAGCCCTTCCTCGGCCAGCGCCGTCAGAAACTGGATGGCGAAGAAGGGATTGCCGGCGGTCTTCTCATGCACGAGCCGGGCCAAAGACCGAGCGCGGCCATAGTGCAGGGCGTCGGCGACGATCCGGCTCACATCATCGAGCCCAAGCGGCTTCAGGACGATCTTCTGCACTCGCCCTCCGCCCTGGCGAATCGCTGCCAGCCGCTGCGTCAGGGGATGCGTAGGCGCGACCTCGTCATCCCGATAGGCGCCGATAAGAAGCAGGTGATGCAGGTCCGGTTGTGTAAGCAGGTCCTCGAGGAGATCGAGCGTGGCCGCATCCAGCCATTGCAGGTCGTCGAGGAACAGCGCCAGCGGATGCTCGGGTCGCGCGAAGACGCCGAGCAGGCGCCGGAACACCAGCCGGAACCGGCGCTGCGCGTCTCGCGGCGGCAGCTCGGGTGCCGGCGGCTGCGGGCCAATCAGGAGTTCGAGATCGGGAAGCACCGCCGCCATGAGCGCGCCGTTGGGGCCAAGCGCAGCGGTGAGCGCGGCGCGCCAGGGCGCCAGTTCGGCCTCGCTCTTCCCCAAAAGGGGCCGGATCAGGTCCATGAGGGCCTGCGCCAGGCTGGCGTAGGGGATGTCGCGCTTCAATTGATCGAACTTGCCGGACGCGAACAAGCCGCTTGGCGGCGCCAGCGCACGGCGCAGTTCGTGCGCCACCGAGGACTTGCCGACGCCGGCCTGCCCTACGATCAGCACCAGTTCCGGGCCGCCGGCGGCCACAATGCGGTCGAAGGCGGCGCGCAAAGATTCGACCTCGCGCTCTCGCCCGTACAGCTTCTCCGCGATCATGAGTCGATCGGACTCGTCGCGCCGGCCGAGCGGAAACGGCTCGACGCCGCCGTGCGCTTCCCATTGGCTCAGGCAGCGCCTGAGATCGCGCGCAAGACCGGCGGCCGTCTGATAGCGTTCCTCCGCCGTCTTGGAGAGGAGCTTCATGACGATGTCGGAGAGGACGTCGGGGACAGTTTTCAGCCTCTCCCCTGGCGGCGTCGGCTTCCTGGCGATGTGACAATGCACCCACTCCAGGGGATCGCTGGCGCTGAACGGCAGCGCCCCCGTGAGCATTTGATAGAACGTGACGCCAAGCGCATAGAGGTCGCTGCGGGAATCGACCGGGCGGTTCATCCGCCCGGTCTGTTCGGGCGCCATATAGGCGAGCGTGCCGGCGATAAATTCCGGCGGCTCCCGGGTCTCCGGCCCGCGGGCCGGCCGCGAGGCGATGCCGAAGTCGGTGAGCCGGACGTCGCCGTCGGCGCAGTTCACGAGAATGTTGGCCGGCTTGACGTTCCTGTGAATGAGCCCGCGCTCGTGGACCTTGCCGAGCGCAGCCGCGGCGCCGATCGCGAGGCGCAAGAATCGCTCTGTTTCCATGGGCTCGCCGACGAGCCGCTCGAGCGGCTCCCCGCCCGAGTCCTCAAGCAGCAGCAGCGTTCGGCCGCCTTCGCGCCGAAGCTCGAGCGGCCTGGCGCACCAAGCCGCTTCAAGTTCGCCCCTGAGCTCATATTCGTGGGCCAAGCGATCTAGGACATCTGACGGAGGACGCTCTGCGACGGGAAAAACAAGCAGAACCGAGACAGGGGCGCTGCCCGGGTCTGCGCGCCGCCCACGGCAGAGCGCACGCTCGGAGTCCGCCCACAGAACCTGGAGATGTTTGAACCCACCAGCGTTGAATTGAAGGGTCGAGTTCAACCTCCTGTCTCCAGCGCGCCCCTTTGCCGTATTTTGCCGTCTAGCGGAGCGCGGCGCAACCTACGCGCACCGCGACCTCTCAACGTCAAGACGCCGATGGCGCAAGGCAAGCCCCGACCCATACCTTGGTTTAGAACCTTCCCCAGAAGGTGAGGTGCGCCAATACGAGCGCGCGCTTGGCTGCGTATCCCTTCCGACTATCATGAATAGCGACGAACAGGTCGAGTTCTGCCGACATCTAAGCAAAAGGCTGTGGCTTGCTGCCGCGAGCGATCATCGCGCCCAGTCATGCCTTTGAGGGAGACGCAAAAGCAATGTTCATGGATCCTTCCGAAGCAAACGCTCTCACGCGCGGCTCTCCCGAGACCCCCGCGAAGAGTCGGGACTGGATGCCTCACCGCGGCTGGTCCTCAAGAAATTGCGGGGGCGCCACGGCGCGGCCCGCGAAAACCAGCCGCCGTTGCGGATTGGGTCCGTTGAGCGACAAAGCCCTTACGCGAAGGCGCTCGTCTGTCCTGTGCATCGACAAAGATGGCGATAGAGCCGGCGTTCTTGCGGCCGCGCTGACAAGACTCGGCTGTCACGTCGAAATCGCCACCAGCGGAGATGCGAGTCTGGCGAGCATTCTCGCCAGGCGACCCAATCTTGTCATCTATGATTTCCCGACCTTCCGCGAAGGCGGACTGGAGGGGTGTCTGGAGTTGCTCGAACATCTGTGGCGCGCCGGTCGCCAAGATAATGCGTCGCCATTCGTCCTCCTGACGCGCCGCGCGAGCCAGCCAGGCGACGACGACCGCGTCGCAAGGCCAATCGAACTCAAACCGTTGGACCACGGCGCAGACAACCGGAGTCCCGAAGCGGCGACGCCAGCGAAAGGCCTTACTCCTCGGGAGAAGGACGTCCTCGCGTGGGTGGCCCGCGGCAAGACTTCAGCCGAGGTTGCGATCATCCTCGGCTTGAGCGAGCGGACGATCAACTTTCACTGCGATAACGCAATGAAGCGTCTGGACGTGATCAACAGAACCCAAGCGGTTGCGAAGGCGGTCCACGAAGGGCTCATCGGGATCGAATGACGCAAGCCGGCCCGGACGAACCAACGCCATCCGAATGCGAAAGGAAGATCGAGTGTAACTCCCAAGCACCCCCCGCTTTTGCGCCCCGAAATTGCCCAAGCGACGCGAGGTCGCGGCCACCGATTCCGATTTGTTCACGGAGCGACTCACAGACGTTCTCACAAGCGCCCTCCAGCGGCCCCGAAAAGGAGCCCAATCGAAGGGGTGCTTGGGAGTTACGATCGAGTGAATGAGGGCCGCCAAGTCGCGTCGGGAACATGGTTCTCCTGCTCAAACGAATCTTCCGACAGTGGGCTAGTAGCCCCTTTCGATGTCGTCCGCGTGGGCGGGCGGGAGGGTGATCGTGACGCTGGCGGCCGCCCCGAAAGCAATCGTGAGGCCCAGCAGAAGTAACAGCAGTTTCCGCATCCCCTGTCTCCACTCGGATCGGCGCTGCTAAGAGAGATCGTGCGAGGACGGCAGAAAAACAGCCTGAGAGATTTGCCAGCGAGCGCCTTGGGATCGGGCAGATTTCGCGGGCTGACCCGATGAGATTCGGGATCATCATCGACGCGATCAGTGGAGCGCCCTGCGTGGATCGGGGCTTCAGTTACCGGAGAGAACGATGATCCATGTGACGCTGCCTGTGCTTGCCAATGAAGCGGGCGTGACGCGCTATCTGTCCGACATTCGCAAGTTTGCGATGCTCGAGCCGGCCGAGGAGCATGCGCTCGCCAAGCGCTGGAGGGAGAATTCGGACCTCAGGGCGGCCCACTGTCTCGTCACGTCGCATCTGCGGCTCGTCGCCAAGATTGCGATGGGTTACCGAGGCTACGGCCTGCCGATCGTCGAAATCGTGTCCGAGGGCAACATCGGGCTCATGCAGGCGGTCAAACGCTTCGACCCCGACCGCGGGTTCCGCCTGGCGACCTACGCCATGCATTGGATCAGGGCTTCTATCCACGACTACATCCTGCGCTCCTGGTCGCTCGTGAAAGTGGCGACCACCGCGCGCCAGAAAAAACTGTTCTTCAACTTACGCAAGGTCAAAGCCCGCATCTCCGCCCTTGAGGAGGATCTTCGCCCCGGGCAGGTGGAGCAGATTGCAAACCGGCTCGGCGTCGCCAAGAAGGATGTTGTTGAGATGAATCTGCGTCTCAACGGCGATCTGTCGCTGAATGCTCCGTTGCGGGAGGAGGGCGGAGGCGACTGGCAGGATTGGCTCGTTGACGATTCCCCCGATCAAGAATCCGTCCTCGTCGACGAAGAGGATCAGCGCAACCGGCTTTCCGCACTGCGCGACGCGTTGGGCGTGCTCGGGCCCCGCGAACGGCGGATCTTCGAGGCGCGCCGGCTGACGGAGGACCCGATCAAACTCGATGACTTGTCGGTTGAGTTCGGCGTGTCTCGGGAGCGCGTGCGTCAAATCGAGGTCCGGGCCTTCAAGAAGGTGGAGGCGGCTGTGAGGAAGACCATCGCGGAGCGCGAGGCCGCTCGGAGCAAGAATTCAACAGCGCTTCTGGCTGACGAGCCGGCGACGGGTGCTACGGATCGGCGTCGGCCCATGTTGAAGGGCGAGCGGCTCATCTGTTCGGCCGCGCCCATGACGCGAACGAATGCGCGGCGCCAGGATTGGACCTCTCGACCAGCGCTTTTACCGGAGCGGCATGCACGGCGTCTTGCACAAATTTGAGCCGCTTGGCCGGCCCGGCTGCGACGACTGGGTAGCGACGAAGATGCCGATCTCGAGACGCGCTTTCGTGAACAAGGCTGGCCTGTTGGCAGCCGGCGCGACGCTCGCCGCTCCCGCGCTCGCCAATCCTTCGCCTGAGATCCGTTGGACGATGACGTCGGCGTTCCAGCCGGCTCTCGACCTGGTCTGCAGCGGGTCCAAGACCTGCGCCGCCGCGGTGTTGGACATGACCGACGGGCGCTTCGCGATCTCCGTACAGCCGGTAGGCTCGATCGCCTCCGCGATCGACGCGCTGGACGCCGTTGCCGACGGGAAAGCGGATTGCGCGCACACCGCCCTTTCCTATTCCTGGACCAAAAACCACCCTGCGTACTTTTTCGGGTCCGGCGTTCCCTTCGGCGTGAACGCCAGGCAGCACGCAGCTTGGCTCAGAACTGGGGGCGGAAGTGAACTGATCGACGATCTCCTCGCCGAACGCGGTCTCATGGCCATGCCGCTGGCGGCGCCGGCGGCCAGATGGCCGGCTGGTTCCGGAAGGAGCGAAGGAGCTGCAAGCGGCCAGCGACCTGACCGGCACGAAGGTCCGCATCGGCGGGTTTGCGGGAAAGGTTCTGGAAGCGCGCGGCGCGACGGTGATCAGTCTCCCTAAGGACAGATCCTCGAGGCTTTGTCGAGCGGTTCGCTGGACGCGTTCGAGTGGATTGCACCTTATGACGACGAGAGGTTCGAGGGCGGGAGAGAGCCGGGTCGGCAGGGCAATTTCGACTGTGGCGCCGTACTACCATTATCCCGGATGGCGGAAAGGAGAGACGCAGCTGCATCTCGTCGTATCGAGGGAGAAATTCGCCGCCTTGCCGAAGGCCTACCAGGCGGCGCTGCGATCGGCGGCTCAGCTCGCTGACGATC
>DATJXI010000285.1:0-7494 GCA_035500275.1 Roseiarcus sp.
AGCACCGTCTCCACCGGTTCGCCGCTCTCGAGCGCCTTCGCCACTTTCTTCGGGTCGTCGGAGCCGGCCTCCTTGACGCCGTCGGCGATGGCCTGGACGACGCCGTAGCTGAAAAGGGTGAAGCCCTCGGGATTGTAGCCTTGCGCCTTGAACTGTTCGAGCGCCTTGGCGGCGTCCGGCGAGCGGCGCGGGTCGGTCGGGAAAGTGAAAAGCGTGCCTTCGCCAGCCGGACCCGAGATCTGCCAGAACTCGGAGGTCGCCAGGCTGTCGCCGGTCATCATCTGCGGTTTGTAGCCCTGGTCGGCCGCCTGCCTCAGCATGAGCCCAGCCTCGGTGTGATAGCCGCCGAAATAGACGAACTCGGCGCCTGCGTTCTTCAATTTCGTGATGATGGCCGTGTAGTCCTTTTCGCCCGGGTTGATGCCTTCGAACAGAACCTCATGGACGCCGGCGGCGTCGAGCTTGTCCTTGACGACGGTCGCGAGCCCTTTGCCGTAGGCCGACTTGTCGTGCAGGACGGCGATCTTCTTGCCCTTGTAGTTCTCGGCGATCCACGGCGCGATGAAGGCGCCTTGGGCGTCGTCGCGGCCGTAAAGGCGCATAATGGTCGGATGGCCCTTCTCGGTCAGGACTGGGTTGGACGAGGCGGGGCTCATCATGAGCACGTTATTGTCGGCGTAAACATCGGCTGCGGGTATGGACGAGCCCGAGCAGGCGTGTCCGTCGACGAACTTGATTTGCTGCCCGACGATGAGGTTGGCGACCGCCACCGACTGTTTCGGGTCGCAAGCGTCGTCCTGGATCACAATCCGGATCTTGCGGCCGTTGACGCCGCCCGCCTCGTTGATCGCCGCGGCGGCGGCTTCCGCGCCGCGCTTCATCTGCTCGCCGATCGAGGCGACCGGCCCGGTCATCGGCCCGGCCACGGCGATCGTGATGTCCTTGTCCTCGGCCAAAGTCGGCGTCGCGAGCGCCGAAAGCGCGACGCCCGCAAGAGAGAGCATGAGAATGCTGCGCATGTTTTTGGAACTCCTCCCGTAAGTCTTAGCCGCTCAGCGACCTTGGCCATGGCGATACCGGGGAACGGGGCGAAGCGCAACCGCTTGGCGGCGCTGCTTCTACCGCCATCGCGCACGTGGTACGCTTGGCCTTCGGCCAATGAGAGGGGCGAGGCAATGCCGAGCTACGACTCACACAAGCTCTCGCACATCCATCACGAGCTTCACGCGGTCTTGCCGTCCGAGCCCGCGCTCCGCACGAAGGCGCTCGAGAGTCTTCTCACGGAGAAGGGCCTTCTAAACGCCGCGGCTATCGACGCCTGGATCGAGATGTATCGGGACGAGATTGGACCAAAGCGCGGCGCATGCGTTGTCGCCCGCGCCTGGACCGACCCCGCCTTCAAGCAAAGGCTGCTCGCCGACGCGACCGCGGCGATCGGCGAGTTCGGCTTCGCCGGCCACGCAACCGGCCACCTCGAGGCGGTCGAGAATACGCTCGGGGTGCACAACCTCGTCGTCTGCACGCTCTGCTCCTGCTACCCGTTCTCGCTGCTGGGGATGTCGCCCGCGTGGTACAAGTCGAACGAATATCGGGCGCGGGCCGTGCGCGACCCGCGGGGCGTTCTGAAGGAGTTTGGCGTCGAACTGGACGATAAGACGGAGGTGCGGGTCTGGGACTCGACGTCCGAGCGACGCTATCTCGTGCTGCCGCAACGGCCCGATGGCGTCGACGACTGGGAGGAGGCCGCGCTCGCGCGGCTCGTCACGCGCAACGCGATGATCGGCACGGAGCGGGACCTTTCTCCAAAGCAAAAGGGGGCGTGATGGACGGCATGCACGACCTCGGCGGGCGTGAGGGCTTCGGCGCCATCCGAAACAAGGATGACGGGGAGCCTTTCCATGCCGACTGGGAGGCGCGCTCCTTCGGCATCATCCAGTCGTCGGCGGGCGCCAAAGGTTGGTCGATCGACTGGTTCCGGCATTGCCGCGAACTGATCGAGCCGGTCGACTACCTGTCGCGACCCTATTTCGATCAGTGGATGACGACGGGGGCGGCGCAGATGATTGACGAAGGCTATCTGACGCTCGACGAGATCCGGGATGGCGCCTCGAACTTCGACCCGAGGCCAGGGCGTCCAGCCGCGACCGTCGACGAATCCCGCGCCAGCGTCGCCAACCCGAGGTCTTTTGCGATGCAGGTCGCGGCGCCGCCGCGCTTCGCGACGGGAGACTTTGTGCGCTGCGCTCTGTCCGGCCATACCGGGCACACGCGGCTGCCTGGCTATGTGCGAGGGCGACGAGGCGTCGTGCACGCGCGTCACGGCGGGCATGTTTTCCCGGACGCCTCTGCGCGCGGCGAGAGGCGGGGCGAGCATCTCTACACCATCGGCTTCGCGGCCGCGGATCTCTGGCCGGAGGCGAAGTCGAGTCGTGACCGCGTGTTCCTCGACCTTTGGGAGAGCTATCTTGAACCGGCCTGAGCTGGCTTCTGGACATCTCAAGAGCCGCGAGGGCGAGCCGGTTTTCGGCGAGCCGTGGCACGCCCAGGCGATCGCCATGGCCGATCTCCTGGTCAGGTCCGGCAGGATTTCCGGGAATGAGTGGGCTGAGACGCTTGGCGCGGAGATCCGTGTCCTCGAGGCGGCCCAGACCCCCGACAACCGCGAGAGCTATTTCCGCGCTGTGCTTGCGGCGCTCGTGCGCCTGCTCGCCGAAGACGGAAGCGTGCGCCCCGAAGAGCTTGCCGAGCGCGAGGGGCAGTGGGAGCGCGCCTATCTCCGCACGCCGCACGGACAGCCGGTCGAACTCGACGGCGGCGGTTGACGCTTCGCGAAGGGGCTGCGCGTCGCGAAGGCGCGAACCATTTCAAACCTCTGAGCGCCAGCGCATCCTGAGCGTCGGCAGGCCGGAGGCTTCGCTCACCCCCCGCGCGACGGCGACGAACCCCTCGCGCTCGTAGAAGCGCAGCGCGCGGGCGTTCGTCTCATTCACCTCGAGCTCGACGAACCCAGGAGAACGGCGCTTGGCTTCGTCGATGAGCGCCTTCGCCAGCCCCGAGCCGCGCTCGGCCGGAGCGACGCAGAGCTGGTCGAGATAGCCGCTCTTCGCGTCGATCGTAACGAAGCCGGCCGGCTGGCCGTCGCCGCCGAGCCCGACGACGATCGCGCCGCCCGTGGCCCTGATGTCCCCGAGCCGCGCCTCTAGCCAAGGGCGCCTGGCCTCGAAATCGATGCTGGGCAGAGTCTCGGCCCATGCGGCGACCCAAAGGTCGGCGAGCGCGGGCAGATCGTCCGCCACAAATGAGCGCAGCATGCGCGCCGCGCCGCTCACCTTTCCGTCAGCTTGAGCTCGATGCGCCGGTTGCGGGCCATCGCCTCCTCGCCCGTCCCCTGGTCGATCGGCTGGAACTCGCCGAAGCCGGCCGCCGCCAGCCGATCCGGCTCGACCCCCTTGGAGATGAGATATTGGACGACCGCGACCGCGCGGGCGGCCGACAATTCCCAGTTCGACCTGAACTGTCCGTTGCCGGTGACCGGTTGGCTGTCGGTATGGCCGTCCACCCGCAGGATCCAAGGAATGTCGGGCGGGATCTCGCGCTCGAGGTCGAGGACGGCCGAGGCCAGTGTGTCGAGCGACTGCTTTCCGTTGGCGCTGATGTCGGCCTTGCCGACGTCGAACAGCACCGAGGACTGGAACACGAACCGGTCGCCGACCACGCGGATGTCGGGTCGCGAGCCAAGAATCTGGCGGAGGCGGCCAAAGAAGTCCGACCTGTACCGGTTGAGCTCCTGCACCTTTTGCGCGAGCGCGACGTTGAGGCGCGCGCCGAGGTCGGCGATCTTCGATTGCGATTCCTTGTTCGCCGCTTCGGATGCGGCAAGCGCGTCCTCGATTGCCGCAAGCTGCCGGCGCAAAGCCGCGATCTGCTGGTTGAGCACGTCGACTTGCGCGAGCGCGCGCGACGAAATCTCCTTCTGCTCGTCGAGCGCCTTGGCGGCCGCAGAGGCCCTGTTTGCCGCGTCCGCGGCGGTTGCGCCTTCGGTCGCGGCGTCTTTGAGCCGCCGCGCCTCGCGCTCGGCGCTGTCGAGCGTCGCGGTCAGGGCGGCGATCTTGGTTTCATCGGCGCCTTTTTGCGAGCGCTCGAGCGCGAGCAGGTTGGTCAGCTCCTCGATCTGGCGGCTGAGCCGGGCGAGGGCCTCGTCCTTGCCCGTCACCTCGCGCGAAAGGAAGAACTGCGCCAGCATGAACACCGACAGAAGGAAAATGATGACAAGCAGCATCGTCGACAGAGCGTCGACGAAGCCCGGCCAGTAATTGACCGCCTCGTAGCGGCGTCCGCGCGACAGCGGCATGCGCTTCCAACTCCTATTGCCGCTCCCGCCCGGCGGGGAGAGGGCAAGGGCGAGGGCGCCGTAGCCGCTCTCGCCGAGCGCGGTGGGCGTGGCCGACGGCCGCGCCTGCTAGCGCGTCCCCAATTCCTCTAGCAGCCGGCGCAGGAGCTTGCCGATGTCCTCTTGCTGCGCAGCCTGCACGTCCACCCAGTCGCGGATCTGCTGCTGCTCGGTCCTCATGTGGCCGACGAGCTGCTGGATGCCCTCGGCCAGCGTCGCGATGGCCGCGGCGTTGCGCTGGTGCTCGACATGCGGCTGCACGACCACCGCCGGCTGCGGCGTCGCCTCGACCGGCTGCGGCGTCGTCTCCACATGGCTCGCCAGGAACTCTTCGAACTCGGAATAGAAGCGGTTTTGCGCCTGTCCGGCCTGAAGGTCGAGAAAGCCGAGAATGAGCGAGCTTGCGAGCCCGAACAGGGAGGATGTGAACGAGACGCTCATGCCGGCGATCGGCATGGAAAGGCCGGCCTTCAGGTCGTCGAACATCGTCGCCGTATCGGCGCCCGTCTTCATGCTGTCGATGACGCCGCTGATCGAATGCACGGTTTCGAGCAGGCCCCAGAACGTGCCGAGAAGCCCGAGGAAGACGAGCAGGCCCACCAGATAGCGGCTGAGCTCGCGGCCCTCGTCGAGACGGGTCGCCACCGAATCGAGGATGGCGCGCGTCGTGATGGTCGAGAGCCCGCGCGCGCCCGCGCCCGCATTCAGCATCGCCGCCATCGGCGCCAGCAGGAGCGGCTGTCGCGCCTTGTCCGTCTTCGCGCCGGTCAGCGAATTGACCCAGAGGATCTCGCGAAAGAGGCGTATGACCTGACGGAAGGTGAACAACGACCCGATCGTAAGGACGCCGAGGATGAGCCCGTTCAACCCTGGGTTGGCGCTGAAGGCCCGCTCGATCTGCTGATGGAGAATGAGCACAACGAAGCCCACCAGCGCCAGGAAGGCCGCCATGCCGACCAGAAAAATGCGCGGCGAGGTGAGAAGTCGGATATCCGGATCAGCGCCCATCGATCGCCAGCAGAAGAATCATGAAAAGGCGGATAGGCGCATGTCATGACCAAAGCAAGTCTGGCGCTGGCCGGATTCCCAGCGCTTTTGTCGGCTGCGGCCCATTTTGCCGCCCGACTCGCGCGGGCAGCCTAAACGTCCGCGGTTTCCCGTAAGTACTTTGCCCGCGGGCGGCAAAATTCACGCCGCCTTCATCTTGGGCGTCAGCCAGCCGCGGTTGACGAGGACCTCGGCGATCTGGACCGCGTTCAGCGCCGCCCCTTTGCGCAAGTTGTCGGATACGACCCAGAGGTTGAGGCCGTTTTCGATGGTCGGGTCCTCGCGGATGCGGCTGATATAGGTCGCGTCCTCGCCCGTTGCCTCGTGCGGCGTCACGTAGCCGCCGGGCTCGCGCCGGTCGACGACGAGGCAGCCAGGCGCTTCGCTCAGGATGTCGCGCGCCTCATCGGCGCTGATCGGCCTCTCGAACTCGATGTTGACCGCCTCCGAATGGCTGATGAACACCGGCACGCGCACGCAGGTCGCCGTCAGCTTGATCTTGGGGTCGAGGATCTTCTTGGTCTCGACCATCATCTTCCACTCTTCCTTGGTCGAGCCGTCGTCCATGAAGACGTCGATCTGGGGAATGAGGTTGAAGGCGATGCGCTTCGGGAACTTCTTGGCCTCCACCGGATCGGAGACGAAGACGGCCCGCGTTTGGGCAAAAAGCTCGTCCATCGCCTCCTTGCCCGCGCCGGAGACGGACTGGTAGGTCGCCACCACGACGCGCCGGATCGCGGCCTTATCGTGCAGGGGCTTCAACGCCACCACGAGCTGGGCGGTCGAGCAGTTGGGGTTGGCGATGATGTTCTTCCTGCCGAAGCCCTTGGCCGCCTCGGCGTTGACCTCGGGCACGACGAGCGGCACGTCCGGGTCCATGCGCCAGGCCGACGAATTGTCGATGACGACGCAGCCCTTGGCGCCGATCTTCGGCGACCATTCCCTGGACACCGCGCCGCCCGCCGACATGAGGCAGATGTCGGTGTCGGAAAAGTCGTAATGCTCGAGCGCGCGGCACTTCAGCGTCCGCTCGCCGAACGACACCTCCTTGCCGATCGAGGAGGGCGAGGCCAAAGCGACGACCTCGGAGACCGGAAAGCGGCGTTCGGCGAGGATGGCCAGCATCTCGCGGCCGACATTGCCGGTGGCGCCCGCGACCGCGACCTTGAAGCCTGGCATTTTCGAAATCCTTGCTCTATCGACCTCCCCGCGCCCGCTTCTCGAAGCGGGCCTTGATTCTGAGCCCGGCGCTCCCGCCGGGGAGAAGCGGGAGGCGCGGTCAGCCCTTCGTCCCGCCGGTCGTGGCGGGGCGCGTTGTCGTGGCCGGTTTGAGGCGAAGGCGCGGCATTCAGGTTCCACCGCCGGCGCATGCAGGCGCGCGGCCTTTCCATTGGGAAAACCACGGGCCCTGCGCGATGTCAATGGATCGTCCGCGCCCGGACGGGGCGCCGGCGCAAAAAGTCGCGTATTTTCGCATTTTCTAGGCGGAAAATATGCGGAAAAGACGCGAAAAAATGCGGAAAAGATGCGAAAAAATGCGGAAAACTTGCGCCGGTTTCGGGCCTTTTCAATAGGTTAAGCCGAAATCCGCGGAAAAAATCTTGAACCGGCCAGAAGTTCGGCCCGTCCCTCGGCCCGCGAACCCTCCGCCTTCTTTAACGCTTCGCGGCCTAAAACCTCTTGGCGTTGTGGTCGACCGCGCTCGACCCGGATGTCGGTCCTTCTCAAAAGGAAAATGTTACCGCTGGCTTTCGGGAAAGTCAAGAAAATGTCGCGCGCCTGCGGACGCTCACGCGGATAGAGCGCCGGGCGCCGAGAACTGGTCGGACCGATCCGGTAGGAGGAGCCGCAGGGCGGCTATTCTTCGACCGGCGCTCCCAAATGGGGGTCTTCGCAAGCGAGACTTGTGGCGCGCTAGGATTGGAAGCGACGGGCGTTCAGATTTGACCGGATTCGGTCGAGGCCGTGTGGAAACTCGGCGAAATTTTGCAAACGATCGAGCAGAGCAATATTTTTCGCGATTCTTTCGACTCTGAACACTCTGAGGCCTCGCAAAA
>DATJXI010000286.1:0-8993 GCA_035500275.1 Roseiarcus sp.
GGTCATCGTCGCCATCAACAAGGACGAGGAGGCGCCGATCTTCCAGGTCGCCGACTACGGCCTCGTCGCCGACCTCTATCAAGCGCTGCCCGAGTTCGCCGCGGAACTCGCCAAGATCGGCCGGTAGGTCAGCCGCGCACCTTGGGAAGATTCCGGGCGCCGACTGGACGCGCGCGGCTGCTCGTCTATGATCCCGGCCGGTTTTAAGGGCGGCTTTTCGGATTGAACTTCATGGCGATCAACATCGATACGGTCGGCGTCATCGGCGCGGGGCAGATGGGCGCCGGCATCGCACAGGTGGCGGCGCAAGCGGGCTTGAGCGTTTTTCTCAACGATGTGGCGGAAGAGCGGGTGAACGAGGCGCTGGCCACGATCAACGGACATCTGTCGCGCCAGATCGCGAGGGGGCAACTGGACGAGGCGGACCGAAAAGCGGTCTTGGACCGGATTCATTATGCGCCCACACTCGACAAGCTCGGCGACTGCGATCTCATCGTCGAGGCGGCGTCGGAGAACGAGGAGGTCAAGCGCAAGATCTTCACCTCGCTGCGCTCGTTCCTAAAGCCCGACGCGATCCTCGCGTCGAACACTTCATCGATCTCGATCACGCGCCTTGCTTCGGTGACCGCCAATCCCGAGCGGTTCATCGGCATGCATTTCATGAACCCGGTGCCGCGCATGCAGCTCGTCGAGCTCATCCGCGGCATCGCGACCAAGGACGACACGTTCGAGGCGGCCAAGACCTTCGTGACGCGGCTCGGCAAGACGGCGACCATGTCGGAGGATTTCCCCGCCTTCATCGTCAACCGCATCCTGCTGCCGATGATCAACGAAGCCGTCTACACGCTCTACGAGGGCGTCGGCTCGGTCGAGTCGATCGACACCGCGATGCGCCTCGGCGCCAACCACCCGATGGGTCCGCTGCAGCTCGCCGACTTCATCGGCCTCGACATCTGCCTCGCCGTCATGCAGGTGCTGCACGAGGGGCTGGCGGATTCGAAATACCGGCCGTGTCCGCTTCTGGTGAAATATGTCGAAGCCGGCTGGCTCGGCCGCAAGACGCAGCGCGGTTTTTACGACTACCGCGGCGAGAACCCGGTGCCGACGCGGTGAGTTCGGCGCCCGCGCGCCCGCGCGCCTCGCCGAAGGCCACGCGCTCGCGGCATGCGCGCGCTCAGGGCATGATGGCGAGGGCCGAGGACGACCCATTCGAAGTCATTCCGTAAGACGCGCTCAGCGTATATATTTCCAACGATGAGATACGACGAAGACCTTTACCAGTGGACGATTGACCAAGGGCGTGCTCTCCGCGACCGAGCGACGAACGCGCTCGACTACGACAACCTAGCGGAGGAAATTGAGTCCTTGGGACGCAGTGACAAGCGGGAGATTGAATCTCGGCTGGAGAACCTGCTCGTCCACCTGCTGAAATGGCGCTACCACCCCGAGTGGCGGAGCCCTTCGTGGGAAGCCTCGATCGATGAGGCGCGGCGGCGGATCGCGCGCGTTATCAAGGACAGCCCGTCGCTGCGCTCGCACCCGGGGGAAGTCTTGAGCGAGGCTTATCGGTATGCGATCCATAACAAAGCCGTTCGCGCGCTTGAGCTCAGCCGACTTCCGGAGGCTTGCCCGTGGTCGATCGACGATGTGTTGTCCGAGGCCTTCCTGCCCAAGTGAGCGCGATGGGCGCGCCTGCCTCGCGGCAATTCAGGCTGCCGAGGGCAGCCGCGTGCGGGCGACAATTGCGTCGGCGAGCAACGGCAGCGGCCGATCGGTCGCGGCGCGCTCGGCGTCCGCCACGAACTGCGCCATTTGTTGACGCCAAGGGCTGTCGGGTTCGAGCCTTTCGGACAGTCGGTCCATCAACTCCCGGCCGGTGCGATAAAAATAGCCGTCCACGAAGGTCGGCTCCTCGCCCCGCCTCTTGAATGCGAAGGCGAACAGGGCCTCGGATGTCTCGAACGGCGAAATGATGACCAGACTGCCGTCCGGGCCGCGTCCTTCGACTCCGCCGAAGTCTTGCGGCTCGACCTGGCCCGCCTCCGCGATTGCGCGCAGGAGCGAGCTCGCCGATTGCCCGTTCAGCTCGATGCGCGCGCTTGGTTCCGACAGACGAGCGACCTCGTTGGCGGCGGCGCGCAGGGCCGACTGCAGGCCGGGCGCGTCGTGCCGATGAGCGGCGACCTGCTCCCGCAGGAGCGACCAGAAGCGCTTCTTGGCAAGCGACTGCGTTACGCCGCGCAACTCGTCGTTAAACCGATCGAATTCCGTCTTGGCGAGCATGGAAGTTTCCAGAACAAGACGCCGAGTCGCTCCTTGCGGAACCGTGTCTGTGCGAGGAGTGGCGCTCGTCTTTGCACCACAATGGACTATATACTACGTGTTCTTTAACAATGGATTGCAGGCATACTTAATATTGAACCCAACTATAAATCTATAATTAGCATTACGTTGATAGCAACGGACGTTACGTGAGCGTCACTTTACTCGATCACCAACTCTCGGCTTCTGGCGGCGCCGTTTCAAAAACACGCCTCGCCGCCTCATGAGGCGGCGAGGCGGTCGTCAGCGCCGCGCGGAAAATTGCCAATGTTGCAGGCGAGCGCCGTAAGCCACGTCCCATGGCCGACACAGTCGCGCGCCTCATCCGGTCCGGGTCCAGGCCGGCTGGCTCGGCCGCAAGACGCAGCGCGGCTTCTACGACTACAGGGGCGAGCAGCCGGTGCCGACGCGGTGAGGCGCGGCGCTCTGCCTCACGCAACGCCTAGGTTTTGGTCTCAATTACGTAGAGCTGCATTCGAACAGGGGCCTCTTTTCCCTCTTTCGAAATCAAAACGCCTAACGCCGCGTCGTAACGATCGCCTTCAAGATATTCTTGACGAACCAAGCATGGACGCTCGCGGCTGATATCATAACCACAGCGTTGAGCATCCTCGACAAATTTCCGCGAAACCAGTATATCGCCTGGCTTGGCGAGCGGTTCAATACGGGAGGCGATCCCGACAATATCTGATATTTGCGGGTGTTCTACACCTTCTGAGTCAGAGTACAATCGCCAGAAACCGCTATGTGCTCCAACCCTCAGAGAAAGTTCATAGCCCGATGTTTGGAGCTGAGCGATGAGCGCTCGCGCTGCGCGCAGGAGCCGAGCTGGACTTCGATCCGCGATCAACAATTTGTCGCCTTCACGAATTGCGGCATAATCCAAACTCGAAGTAAACTGGTTAAACATCGACCGCCAATACTTATCGAACGTTTGTGATCCTCCGACGGTTTGTAAAATCCTTTCGTTGTAACCGTTAATATCTCCAATGGCGACGAATCTAACGCTTTCCTCCGGCCTCCACTCCAGTCCGTCCCCGATAACGTTGTGCTTGTTCAACTCCCTCAGGAATCCGACATTCCGCCGAATGATAAAATCACTCAACGCTGGGTGTATTAAATACGTTTCGGCCCTTGGGAGGACATCTGTAAGGCCATAGGAAAACTCCCCAATCGATGCAAAATGCTGAATCAGCATCCCTGGCTTGTCTCGACTTTCTTGGACGGTGCCAATAAGCCCTAGACAATATAAGGCGGAAAACACGTGCTTTACATTATCTGGCTCTACTCCGTACTGACGAGCGGCAAGCTGGTTATATGCAGCCGAGGCTTTATTCATATCTTCGTAGGTAAGCACGTTTGATGTTAATACGCTCGGGATTATGTCTGGATATAGAGAGGAAAAAAAGGAGCAGCTTCGTTGAATAGGGTTTCAACGCTTTCGGCGGCAGCCGCATTTATCGCCGCGCGGATTGCCTGCTGAGTTCGCTCTTTCGCCCTTATTAGGCTGATTTCCTTGCCGATTGTCACCGCGTCGCGTGGCCTCAACGAACAATGACGGATCCAGTAGTCAACTGTGAGCTCGGGCTTTGCAATTCCGCCGCTCGTCACAAATTCATTATCGGGGCCAAGAAAACGTAAAATCGTGTTTTGATTGTTCTTATCAGCCAGCTCTGATTTTGGAGTGACAGAAATGTTGTTTTCGACAATTTGTTTTATATCTTCTCGATTATATCGCAATTCTCTCCTAAAGGACCGAAGGTTTGAAAATTCGGCTTCTCGTTTTGCCGCGTAGTGATATGCTTCTTTCCGAATTGATACGAATATTCTGATATGCGGATTGAGTCCGTGGAGGCGCCTCAGCGAGGTCCAAGCTCCCAGTTGCCCCGCGTACCAGATGCGCAAGAACTTTTCATGAACGTCGTCTCGCCTGGAATAAGAGAAATTTATGTAGTGCTGCAAGTACTCATCGATGTTATCGATAAATATTGGTGATTTCTTGTGAATCGTGCCAAAAACTCGGGTGAACAACTGCGCGCAGCGCATAATGGAGTACAGTTCGTTCCTCTGCGAAGCGAGACAATCATGCAAAATGTCAAATGGCCGATTTATATGAGGATGCGTCATTATTGTGAATAATGCCGACGGAATGCCGCGCGTCTTCAATATACGGGTGACTTGAGTTTGTACATCTTGATCCTCCAGGAATCCTTTGATCAGGCAAATTGAAAGGGCAATGTTCCAAAGGGTCCCCCAATTATCGCTGTGCTCAAGGACATCAATTTTTTCATCCGGCAAGATGGGAGGTTTATTCATTGGCCTATCGACGATAGGCGATAGTGGAAAACACTTATAGTCTGCGTCCTGAAGTGATATCCTCTTCAATTTTAACACTAACGTTTTTCCAAACCCTTTTGGGGCCACCAAGGCGTGCGACGGAAGGTTAATATTGGACAAGAATTCAGTTACTTCGGCGGTCCGAAGCAATACAGAGTGCTGAGAGTTACTTAAATCCTTGATCTCAGTAAGTTGTTGGGCATCCTCGACCCAAGCTGACATCGTATTCTCCGACAGATGGCTTTCACTCGCCTATCGTCTTCACTTCTTACCATACGAGGCGGGTGGTTCACTCGGTCAATTTAAAATTGAGGAAAACAAGCAGCTTGTCATAAATCCGGCCGCCGCTCCTTGGTAATCCGCTCCGCCTCGGCCCGGCGCCAGGCGGCGATTTTTGCGTGATCGCCTGAGAGTAGCACATCCGGGATCGTCCGGCCCTCCCATTCCCTCGGCCGCGTATAGTGCGGATATTCGAGCAGGCCGGACTCAAAGCTCTCCTCGGCGCCGGACTCCTCCTTGCCCATGACGCCGGGCAGAAGCCGCACGCAGGCGTCGAGGATGGCGAGCGCCGCGATCTCGCCGCCCGAGAGCACATAGTCGCCGACCGAAACCTCGAGCAAACCGCGCGCCTCAATCACGCGCTCGTCCACCCCCTCAAAACGCGGGCAGACGATGACGAGCCCCGGCCCGGCCGCCCACTCCCGCGCGAGTTTTTGCGTGAACGGCCGCCCACGCGGGCTCACGATGAGTTTTGGGCGCGGATCGTCCGCGCTCACGGCGGCGTCCAGGTTCGCGGCAATGACGTCGGCGCGCATGACCATGCCCGGTCCTCCGCCGGCCGGCGTATCGTCCACGGCGCGGTGACGCCCGACCCCGTGCTCGCGGATGTCGCGCGCCGCGATCGACCAAAGGCCCTTGCTCAACGCCTCGCCCGCCAGCGAGAGGCCGAGCGGCCCCGGGAACATCGCGGGAAAGAGGGTGAGGATCGTTGCGCGGAACATCTAACGACGCTCAGCGCGTCGCCGTTCCGACTGTCACGCGGATGCTGCTCACACCTGCAGGATCGAATTGAAGTCGAAATTCTGCCCCGGCGGGTTCTGCCCGACGCGGAGCAGCTTTTCGTTCGGGAAGTGGTACGGCGGCACGGGCAGGTTGTAGGGCGCGGGGACGCCCTGGAACACGCGGCCGGCCAAATCATATTTCGAGCCGTGGCACGGGCAGAAGAAGCCGCCCGGCCAGTCGGGCGCGGGATTGGTGGGATCGGGCTGCGGATCGAACAGCGGCACGCAGCCCAGATGCGTGCAGATTCCCACCAGCACCAGGAACTCGGGCTTGATCGAACGGCTCCAGTTGGCGGCGTAAGAGGGCTGCTGATCTTCTTCCGAGTTCGGGTCGCGCAGCTCCGAAAGCAGCTTCGGGTCCTTGAGCTTGTCCAGCGCCTCCTGCCCCCGGCGGACGACAAAGACGGGGCGCGAGGCCCAGAGCGTTACGATGCGCTGGCCCGGCTGGAGCTGGGTTACATCGACGTCCACCGGCCCCGCGGCCGCGATCGTCGCCGCGTCGGGGTTCATCTGGTCGATGAACGGCCACGCAAGCGCCGCCACGCCGACCGCCGCGACCGAGCCGGTCGCGAGAAACAGGAAATCGCGCCGCGTCGGCGGCGCGACCGGAGTGGTTTGATCGGAAGTCTGGGTTGCCGCGTGCGTCATATCAAGTCCTTCAAGGGCCGAGCGCCTGTGCCGGCGCTCCTGAGCAGTTCTATGACGCGTCCGGGCCGACCTCAACCTCGACCGGCGGCTCGATGAAAATTCGCCCCGCCTCAAAGTCGATTTCCGGCGCAATGGCGTTGGTGAACGGCAGGAGCAGCGTCTCGCCGTCCGCCCGGGCAATTTCGAGGATGTCCCCCGCGCCGTAGTTGAGGAGCGAGGCGACGCGGCCGAGCCGCGCGCCCTCGCGGGTCACCGCCTCGAGCCCGACGAGATCGGCGTAGTAGAACTCGTCCTCGCTCGGCGGCGGAAGCTGCGACCGCTTGGCGAAAATCTCGACCCCGGTCAGCGCAGCGGCGGCCTCCTGCGTCGAGACGCCGTTCAGCTTCGCAATCAGCATATCCCCCTTGAGAGGGCGCAGGCGCTCAAAGGCGAAGACGCGGGAGTTGCCGGCGTCCGTCAGCGCGCCATAGGCGCCGATCGCCTCCGGATCGCCGGTGAACGACTTGACCCGGACCTCGCCCTTAACCCCATGCGGCGCCCCGAAGACGCCCATGAGCACGAGGCGGTCGGCGGACGTCAATCACCGGCTCGTCAGGCGGCGGCCTTGGCGGCGGCGGCCTCGGCCGCGGCGGCGCGCTCCTGCGCCTTCTTCTTCGGCTGCGACTTGGTAGGATTGTTGCGCGGCTCGCGCTTCATGACGCCGAGACTGTCGAGGAGGCGAAGAACGCGGTCGGTCGGCTGCGCCCCTTTGCCGAGCCACGACTTGGCCTTCTCCTGATCTAGGGTGAGACGCGCCGCGTCTTCCTGCGGCCTGAGTGGGTCGAACGTGCCGATCTTCTCGATGAAACGGCCGTCGCGCGGCATGCGCGAGTCGGCGACGACGATTCGATAGAAGGGACGTTTCTTCGCGCCCGCTCGCGACAGGCGGATTTTCAGGGACATTCAGTTCTTCCTTTCAGTGCGATTGGCATGGGATTGCGGAAAAATCACTTCTTCTTCCCCCCGAACGGGTTGAAGCCGCCGCCCAAGCCCGGCAGCTTGCCGCTCCCCAAGCCTGGGAACTGCGGCGGCAGGTTGAAGGCGCCGGGCGGAGGGGCGGACGGAATGCCGGGCGGCCCAGGCGGCAGGCCGGGCGCCCCGCCCATCTGCTTCTGCAGGGCCTCGATCTGCTCGGGCGTCGGCATCGGCATGCCGCCGCTGAGGCCCATCATCTGCCCGAGCTTGCCCATCATGCCGCGCTGCTTGCCGCCCCCGCCCATCGCCTTCATCAAGTCGGCCATCTGGCGGTGCTGCTTCAAAAGCCGGTTGACCTGCTCCACGTTGACTCCGGCGCCGACGGCGATGCGCTTCTTGCGCGAGGCCTTGAGGATGTCGGGATTGCGCCGCTCCTTCGGCGTCATCGAGCAGATGATGGCGCGCTGGCGCTTGACGAACCTGTCGTCGAGATTGGCGGAAGCGAGCTGATCCTTCATCTTGGCCACCCCCGGCAGCATGCCCATGATGCCGCCCATGCCGCCGAGCTTCTCGATCTGGGCGAGTTGATCGGCGAGGTCGTTCAAGTCGAAGACGCCCTTGCGCAGCTTCTCGGCCATCTTGGCCGCCTTCTCGGCGTCGATGGTCTGCGCGGCTTTCTCGACCAGCGATACGATGTCGCCCATGCCGAGGATGCGGTCGGCGAGGCGGGAGGGATGGAAGTCCTCAACCGCGTCCATCTTCTCGCCGACGCCGAGGAGCTTGATCGGCTTGCCGGTCACCGCGCGCATGGAGAGCGCCGCGCCGCCGCGCCCGTCGCCGTCCATGCGGGTGAGCACGATGCCGGTGAGGCCGACGCGCTCGTTGAAGCTCTTGGCGAGGTTGACCGCGTCCTGTCCGGTCAGCGCGTCGGCGACGAGCAGCACCTCGTGCGGGCGCGCCGCGTCGCGTATCTGCGCCATCTCCTCCATGAGCGGCTCGTCGATATGCGTCCGCCCGGCCGTGTCGAGCAGCACCACGTCATAGCCCTGGAGGCGGGCGGCGCTCTCGGCTCGCTTGGCGATCTCAACCGGGTCTTGCCCCGGAACGATCGGCAGCGTGTCCACGCCGACCTGCTGGCCGAGGATCGCGAGCTGCTCCTGCGCCGCCGGCCGCTTGACGTCCAGCGAGGCCATCAGCACCCGGCGCTTGTCGCGCTCGGTCATGCGCTTGGCGATTTTGGCGGCGGTTGTCGTCTTGCCCGCGCCCTGAAGGCCGACCAGCATGATCGGCACCGGCGCCGGCGCATTGAGGTCGATCGCCTGAGACTCGCCGCCAAGCGTCTCGACGAGCGAGTCGTGGACGATCTTCACCACCATCTGGCCGGGCCTGACCGATTTGATGACGGCGGCGCCGACCGCCTTGGTCCGGGTGCGGTCGACGAAGGAGCGCACGACCTCAAGCGCAACGTCCGCTTCGAGCAGCGCGCGGCGCACTTCGCGCATGGCGGCGTTGACGTCGTCCTCCGAGAGGGCGCCGCGGCCGGTGAGTTTGTCCAAAATGCCGGAGAGCTTTTCGGAAAGGCTCTCAAACATGCGATGCTCCTGTTCCGGCGACGGGGTTCGGCCGACACATGGGGTCGCGTCCCCGAATGCCTACCGCTCGCCGCCCTGC
>DATJXI010000287.1:0-9970 GCA_035500275.1 Roseiarcus sp.
CAAGATGGCGTTGAGGGTGGTTGGGAGTTTTCGGGCCGCCGCGATGGCGACCAGCATTTTGGGTTTGCCGGCGTCGATGAGGCGCTTTCGGAAGGCGTTGAGGACGGGGTTGTGACGGCCGGCGGCAAGGGCGGCAAGAAAGAGGGCGGAGCGGACGGACTTGCGGCCGCCGGCGATCATGGCTTTGCCTTTCCACTGTCCGGACTGGCGGGTGAAGGGGGCGAGGCCGGCGAGGATGGCCACCTTCTTGCCGTCGAGCGAACCGAGCTCGGGCATCTCGGCGATGAGAGTGCGCGCGGTGATCGGCCCCACGCCGGGAACAGAGGTGCCAACGTTGCTCATCTCCATCTTTCCCCTTCCTTGCGCAAACGGGCTCTTGCGGCCCAAGCGACTGTTCGAGGTCGATGGACAAACGGGGAGGGGCGACCGGGCTGAGGCGCGGGCTTGAAGGCCCAAGGACGAGCCGGCGTCCCCTCCGCTGCCGCCCCCAAAGCTTCCCTCAAGGGCGTGGATGAAGAGTTACAAGGACGAGGGAGGGGTGACAGGCAGTGACGAGAGCAGCGCAAAGGAGGTCGTAAAGGCTTGATCTATCGAGCGCGCGTAAAGTTTTGCGCGCCTCACGGATAGCCGTGCGAAAAAACGTCCATCGCCGCGAAGCCCGCAAGATCGAGGCGCACGCGGTGGGGGAGATAGGCGAAGGCGGCGCGGGCGAGCGCGTCGCGCCCCTCGCGGACGAGCATGGCGTCGAGTTTTTCGCGCAGGGCGTGAAGATGGAGGACGTCGGAGGCCGCGTAGGCGAGCTGCGCCTCGGTCAAAGTCTCCGCGCCCCAGTCGGACGTTTGCTGCTGCTTGGAGAGTTCGACGCCGATGAGTTCGCGCGTGAGGTCTTTCAGCCCATGCCGGTCCGTGTAGGTGCGCGCGAGCTTGGAGGCAATCTTGGTGCAATAGACCGGCTCGGGCATGACGCCGAACGTGTGCTGCAGAATGGCCATGTCGAAGCGGCCGTAATGGAAGAGTTTCAGGACCTTCGGGTCCGCGAGCAGGCTTTCGAGATTGGGCGCGCGTTTCTGTCCGGGAGCAATCTGGACGACGTCCGCATCGCCGTCGCCGCGCGAGAGCTGGACGACGCACAGCCGGTCGCGCCCAACTTCGAGCCCCAGCGTTTCGGTGTCGATCGCGACGGCGTCGCCAGAAAGGCCGTCGGAGGGAAGGTCGTGGCGGTGGACGCGGACAGGCATTGCGCTCGCGTTGCTGCTTGGTGCAAAGGCTTATCCACCGCCGCGAGCAGCAATGGCAACCGCTTTTGCGCTTCAGTCAACTCCGACCGCGCGAGCGTCATTTGATCTGGCGGTTCGCCAGAAAAAAGCGAGCCTCACGGACGACCAGACCGTCCAGCAAGCGCGCCTAGGCCGCGGCCGCACCGGGCGTTGGAGGCGAGTTTGAGACGGCGGCGCAAAACACGTAGCCGATGCCTCTGGCCGATCGGATTAAACGCGAGCCGGCGTTCGCGTCGATCTTCTTGCGCAGGCGGGCCACCAGGGTGTCGACCGACCGGTCGAAGTACCTACACTGTCGTCCGCGCAGCGCGCTCGTGAGCGTCGCTCGCGGCAGCGCCTCTCCTGGATGGCGTACGAAGACCATCAGCAAAGCGAATTCCGAGGACGTCAAGTACACATGCCGCCCTGCGGGGTCGGTAAGTTCACGAGTGGTCGTGTCGAGGATCCACCCGGCGAAGCCATAGCGGCTGTGGGTCGTCCCGGCGGAGCCGCCGTCCCGCGAGACGACGATCTCCACTTCGCCCAAACGAATAGCGGATTGAATCGCAGCGAGATCGACGTTTTCGCCGGCGAGAACAAGAAGGCGCATCATCGGTTCTGTCACCCCAGCCCCCGCTTCAGGATGATTCGCGCTACGACGTTGAATCGATGTTGATAACAATGTCAACAAATTACCTTGGGTAAGGCGCCCGATATTCCACAGAAACTTTTACGCGCGCGTGGTAAGAAGGACTGGCAGGTTTCCAAATCGCCATTTCACCGAACGCTAACGTAGGCGCGGACCGCTTTGCGTTCCCGATTCGAAGCGAAAGTAGTCGGTCGCCTCTGCCTGTGTTTAAGCGTCGCCAGCAGCTACGGCGCCGTTCCGTATGGCAGCTGGGCGCGGACATGTTCGCCGCTTAAGAGGCGTCGACAAACATTGTAGAACACCCAGTGCCGCTTAGCGAATCACGCCCAAATGACTCGAGCTCATGCGCAGCCTCCCGATTGACGTGCTCAGAGCCTTCGTGGCTGTGGTCGAAACGGGCGGCTTCACTCGCGCTGCAGAAGAGCTGGGGCGCTCGCAGCCCACGGTCAGCCTGCAAGTGAAGCGGCTCGAGGAGCTGCTCGACGCGTCGTTATTTGAGAAGGGCACGCGCCTGGAGCTGACGGGCGTCGGCGCCGTCTGCTTCGACTACGGGAAACGATTGCTTCGTCTCCATGACGACTTGCTTGACGAAGTATCGCGCCGAAACTCGCCCGGCTCCGCGCTTCGGGTCGGAATGCCAAGCGAACTTGTACAATTGACGCCGCGCCTCGGTCGGCTGCGAGACGCCACCCGGCCCGGGGCGAGCATCGAGGTTATAACCGGAGCATCAGAATCGCTCTCGGCCGCGTTCAGTCAAAAAGCGTTGGACATCGCCTTCGTCATCGGGCGGGGGGCGGAGGCGAACGCAGCCATGCAGTGGCCTATGAGGTTACGCTGGTATGGGGGAAATTTGCTCCCGCGAGCAGCGGAGTGGCCCCTGCCGTTGGCGGTTCCGCCGCCGAAGTCGGTGTTGCACGAGGCTGCCGTCGCGGCGTTGCGCGAACATAAACTCAGGTTCAACGTTGTCTTCACGAGCGCGGATTGCACGGCGCTGGCGGCCGCTGCTTACGCGGGCCTAGGGGTGACGCCGCTGATCGAGGGTCTCGCGCCGGATGGAATCCAACCGTGCGCTGACGAAAGTCTTCCTCCTCTGCCGCCGGTCACGCTCTCGCTGGTGGCGCGTTCGAAGGTTCTTATTGAGGCCGGACGCCAGTGGGCAGCCGAGGTTATGGAGACGCTTCAGCCGCGCTAAGGCCGAAGCTCCGTCGCATTTCGTTGCAATTTGTCACACAATGCAACCGCTCACTCTGGCAAGGTTGTGTTGCACCAATTTTGGCATCTATCAGGATCCAAAATGAGCAAAACGACAAAACCACGACGGGATCTACGACAAGCAGACGGTCCCGACGATGAACGGAAAGAACTGGCGCTCGTGGCCGAGTTCAGGGCCCACGATTCGGTCGCGTCGCTTGCCGAGGCCATGGCAAAGCGCTTGGGCGGGAAGGCGCGGGCCGAGGATTTGATGTCCGCCGCAAACGTCCGCCCGGGAAACGAAAGGGACTGAGGGGTCAAGAAACGGTCCCGCCCGAATTAACGAAGACGCAGACGTTTTCGCTCATTCTCTCGTGGTCCTGAGCCAGTTCGACGATGAGCACGACGACCGCCGCCTATCTTGCCGTCGCGCAGAATATCAGCCGCTATCAGACGATGGCGGCCGCCGATCCCGCCGTCAAAACCGCGACGGCCTACTACAAAGCCAACATCGGCAAGGTCGCGTCGATCCAGGATTTCGTCGGCGACTATCGGCTCTTGTCCTATGCGCTGAACGCATTTGGCCTCGGCGACCAGATCAACGCCAAGGGCTTGATCACCAAGGTGCTGGAGGGCGGCGTCTCGGACCCGAACAGCCTCGCCAACACCTTGAAGGACTCGCGTTGGAAGGCGTTCGCGGCGGCCTTCGATTTTGTGGGCAAGGGCGCGGCCTCCGTCTCGTCCGCGAGCGCGGTGCAAGCTGCCGCGTCGGACTACGCGGAACAGCAGCTCGAGAGCGACCAGGGCGCGCAGAACGTCGGGGTCCAGCTTGCGCTCTACTTTAAACGCGTCGCGCCGACGGTCACGAGCGAGTACGGCGTCCTCGCCGACCCCAACCTGCTGGAAGTCGCGCAGACGATTTTCGGCCTCTCGGCCGCAACCAGCGCGACCAATGTCGATGCGCAGGCGAACGCGCTTTCGAAGCTGATGCCTCTGGCCGATCTGCAGGACCCGAAGAAGCTCGAGCAGCTCACCGAGCGCTTCACCGCAATGTACGATTTGACCTATGGCCCCGGGTCGGGCGCAATGGGTTCGCTTACCGTGAACTCGGGCAATGCTAGCGCGGCCGAATCCGGCGCTTCCGCCGTGATGGCCTCCATCATCAATTCGAACGGTCAGGTGATCGGCAAGTCGCTGAACGCCTTCGTCGGCGCGCCGACGCCGATGTTCTCGAACGCGCTCATGTCGAGCATTCTGCGCCTTCCGCTCGGCGGATAGGCCTTGCCCGTGCTGCGGACCTCCATCAATCGAAAACGCCGCAGCAGCGCCTTGGCCGCGTAGCGGTCCCATGACCAAAACCGCTTCGGCGGATACGAATCCCAGCAGCCGGACGCCCAGCAGAAGGCCGCGCCGCCTATCGGACGCCAGGCGCCTCGCAGATCTCGTCGATATGAACCGCTGCGCGCCACGGCAAGCTGATGTTTCGCGCGAGGACAAGCCGGAGCCCGCTGACCCACCGGTCGCAGAACCGGCGCCCGCTCACGAATCGGCAGGCGGGGTCGGGAAGCTTTCCGGAGCGGAGCCGCGTTCGGTCGCGCGCGCCCGAGCGCTCCTCTGCCGCAGGAACGACCTCCGGCAACGCCCAGTAGGCGACCTCGCCGCGCTGTGCGAGAGCCGCGCCGAGCGCACGCGCCCTGTTCGGCCGCGCGCGCCAGTCGGCTCGCTTCACGCCGTTGAAGAGGGGAGCCGGGCCCGGCTTGCGTCGACTCGGCGGCCGGCCGACGTCCTTTAGCATCGCGTTAACCATTTGCATAATACATAGAACCATAATATTGCATCATTCGGTTGAGGCTCTAGCAAGTTCTTCGTTATCGCGTGTTTCGTCAAATTCAAATTGGCGATGTGGCAAACACTCTGCCGATAAAAAAGCGAACACTTTACGTATCGTTGTGTATAAAATTGCGTACAACGTGAATGCGTTCTTGAGTTCCTCAGCGTCCGCGTGGCGACGGCGTTTCGGCCTGTGGCTTGGAGCTTAAGTATGTACATCATCATTGACGATCGCGACACGGTAACCGGAGGCTACACAACGAGTCTCGACCGCGAGGGCGTATCCTCTGCCGGCATCGAGGCGTCGGAATTCCGCGACTGGATCGAAAAAACCAGCGACGCCGACATGCACGCCGTCGAAGCTTTCCTGATCGGTGACTGCCGCGAACGCGAATCCCTGTCGCGGATGATTCGGGAGCGATCGAACGTGCCGGTGCTCTGCCTCAACGAACGCCACTCGCTCGACGACACGCTCGGCCTCTTCGCGGCCGGCGTGGACGACGTCGTACGAAAGCCCGTGCATGTTCGAGAGATTCTGGCCCGTGTCGGGGCGATCAACCGGCGGGTGTTCGGCGAGAGGGGCGGTGTGGCCATTGGCGAACTGTGCGTCTATTTCGACGGGCGTGAGCCCGAGGTGAACGGCGAACCTTTCCCGCTTCCGCGCCGCGAACGACGCATTCTCGAATTTCTCCTGCGCTGCCGCGGCCGGCGCGTGACCAAGTCGCAGATTTTCAACGCCGTCTACGGCCTCTTCGACGAGAACGTCGATGAAAACGTCATCGAAAGCCACATCAGCAAGTTGCGCAAGAAACTGAAGCATCGGCTCGGTTTCGATCCGATCGATTCGAAGCGGTTCCTCGGCTACTGCATCGAAAAGTAGTCGCCTACGCAGATCGCGGAGCCACAAAAGTGTTCAGGCCGCCGTCTCCGGCGGCCTGAATTTTTTGACGTCATCCCAGGGATGAGATTACTGGAACAGCTTCAGGATGAGTTGCGCGTTCTGGTTGGCGATCGAGAGCGACTGGATGCCAAGCTGCTCCTGTGTCTGGAGCGCCTGCAGCCGGGTCGAAGCCTCGTTCATGTTTGCATCGACAAGGCCCGAGATGCCGTTGGCGTAGTTCGTCATCAGCTCGCCGTTGAAGGTTGACGCGGCGGTCATGCGGTTCTGGGTGGCGCCGATGAGCGCGGAATAGCTGGTGACGGCGGCGAGCGCCTGGTTGACGGCGGTAAGGCCAAGCGCGGCGGTGACGCCGCCCGCGCCGATCTGGAACGTGCTGACTGGCCCGTTGCCGCCCGTGATGTCGATGCCGCCTTGGGTGAGCAGGCTCGAGGTGCCGGAGGTCGTTGTCGTCGTCGTCACCGCAAGCGACGCCGCGCTTCCGAAACTGGTCAGCAAGGGATCGGTGACCGAATCGTTCCCGTTGGCGTCGAGCGCGGTGTAGGTCGTCGTCGTTATGCTGCCGTACAAATCCATGGACTGGACGGTGAGCGCCATGGGGGCCCCGGAGGCGGAGGCTGTGATGACGTTGTTGCCGTAGGACAGCGTCGCGTTGCTCGGGGGGCTGTTGTAGAGCGCGGCGAGCTGCGTGATCGTCGCAGGATCGGTGACGCTCGAGGTCGAAGTCGTTGTGGTCGGCGGCGAGGTCGCGCCTCCGGTCAACGCCTGCGCCGCAAAGGCGATGATGTTCACCGATCCGCCGGTCGAGGTGGCGTTGAAGCCCGAGACGAAGTTGAGCGTCGCCTGGGTGCCGTTGAGGATGTTTAAGCCGTTGAACGACGCGCCGGTGACGGCGTCGGTGAGCTGGCGGCCGAGCGAGGCGAGCGAGGTGTTGATATTGGCGATGTTCGCGCCGGGGCTTTGCGCCTCGGTGAGCGCGTTCTCCATGGAGTTCAGCGTCGAGATGATCGAGTTGATCGCCGAGGTGGCGGTCGCCATCACCGACTGTCCTTCCGACATGGCGTCGTTGGAGGCGCTCACCATTCCCTTGTCGGCGGTGAGCTGGGCGGCGATCGCCCAGTAGGACGAATTGTCCGCCGCGCTGGCGACTTTGAGGCCGGTCGAGACCTGGTTTTGCACGGTCGCAAGCGATTGCTGCGTCATGTTGAGCGCCTGCAGGGCGCTGAGGGCGGCGGCGTTGTTCAGAATCGAGCTCATTTAGGGCGCTCCGAAGAATGTTCGCTGGATTTGGCGTGACATTTCGGATTCGCACCGAGACGACGAACCGGCTTGCATGCCCTTGGGCTTCTTCAAAGCGCCCTATCGTCGTGTGGTCCGGCCGCGCTCGTCCTGCGAGCGCGCTCTCCGGTGACGCTCTTACTAGCCCAGAGCGGCTAACGGCGCGTTAAACCGGCGAGGCGCTTTTGAATGGTCAGCGCCGCGCTCAATCCCGGCGCAAGCTCCCGACGTGACGATCTCCCCTCATCTGTGGACGGGCCAGAGATTGCCGAACTTCCTTGTCGCGACCGAACGGCTATGGACGAACCTGAAAGGCCTCGGCGTCAGGCGCCTCAGCGCTTTGGCGGGGATCGGCGTCGCCGTCTTCGTCGCAACGGCGCTCGCCGGCTGGTGGCTCAGCCGTCCGGCCATGGAGACGCTCTATTCCGGCCTCGACCGCGACGACGTCGCCGCCATCGGCTCGGCGTTGCGCGAGGCCGGCATCCCCTTCGACGTCAACGCCGAGAGCACGGTCGTGCTCACGGCGCCGGGCCAGGCCGCGGCGGCGCGCATGGCGCTTGCCGAAAAGGGCCTTCCGCGCGGGGGCGCGGTCGGGAACGAGCTCTTCGACAGGCTGGGGTCGCTCGGGCTCACCTCGTTCATGCAGGACGTGACGCGCTTGAGGGCGCTTGAGGGTGAGCTCGCGCGAACGATCCAGATGATGCGCGCGGTGAAAGCGGCGCGGGTTCATATCGTGCTCGCGGACGAGGGATCGTTCCGCCGCGAGCGCCAACCCTCTTCCGCCTCTGTCGTCATCCGCACCGATGGCGGCGACGACGCCTCGACAGGCCGGGCGATCCGCCATCTCGTCGCCTCGGCGGTCCCGGGCATGAAGATCGACGACGTGACGGTGCTCAACGTGGACGGCCGCCTGCTGGCCTCGGGCCCCGACTCGATTGAGAAGTCGCCCGACAACCTTCTCGCGCTGGAAAAGGAAGTCTCGCAGGAGGTGCGCGAGAACGTCGCGCGGACGCTGACGCCTTACTTGAGCGCGCGCAACTTCCAGATCTCCGTTGCGGCGCGCCTCAATGCGGACAAGACGCAGACGAGCGAAACGGTCTACAACCCGGACCAGCGGGTCGAACGGTCGGTCCGCGTCACCAAGGAGCAGCAGAGCTCCCAGAACGCCGCCGGCTCGCAGCCCGCCGGGGTCGAAGCCAATCTCCCGAAGAACGCGGCGAACGCGACAGAGTCGAAGCAGTCCAACGACCAGACGCAGAAGCGCGAGGAGCTGACGAACTACGAAGTTTCGTCAAAGTCGGTCCAGACGACCAGCGCCGGCTTTGCGGTAGAGAGGCTTTCGGTGGCCGTGCTCGTCAACCGGGGCGCGCTTACGGCGTCTCTTGGAGAGAAACCCGCCCCTGAGGCGCTCGCCGGGCAGATCAAGGAGATCGAGCAGCTCGTGTCGTCCGCAGCCGGCCTCGACAAGGCGCGCGGCGACATCGTCAAGATTTCCGTCGTCGATTTCGTCGATTCGACCCGAGACCTGGAGCCCGCGCCGGGGCCGTCTATCCTTGAGCTCCTGGCGCGTCAGATCGGGGCCATCGCCAACGCCGCCGCGGTCGTTCTGGTTGCGGCCATGCTGGTCTGGTTCGGCCTTCGGCCGGGACTGAAGGCGCTGCTTGCGCCTCCCGCCTCGGGCACGCCCGCTCTGGCTGCGGCTCTGGAGTCTTCGGGCGAGCAGAAGCTTCTCATCGAAGCGCAGAGCGGGCGCGACGAGTTCCTCGAGGCGCTCCTCGCCCGCCGCGACAACGGCCCCGAGCGGAAGCTCCTGAAGCTCATCGACTTCGATGAGAATCAGGCCGCCGCCATCCTCAAGCAGTGGATAAGAGAAGGAACGGAAGCATGAAGCCTGCCGCCATCGCAAGCTATCTCGACCACATCGGCCCGCCGCCGAACGAAACGCCGGCGCCGCGCGAGGCTTTTTCGCCGCTCAGGCCGCGTGTCCTATTCGGCCCGCAAGGCGAGCCGCGGCTGCGGCCGGCCTTCTCCCCGTCGCAGGAAGCCGGAACCAAAGTCGTGGGCGAGCCGTCTTTTCCTCGCCCGATCTTGGCGCGCAAACCGAGCTCGGCGAATCCCCCCGAGCCGGCGCCGGTCGCGGCCAGCGAGGCGAATAGCGTCGAGGCGGTGGCGCGAAGACTGGCGGAGGCGCGCGGCCGGGAGGAAGGGCTCGCGGAAGGGCGAGCGCAAGCCGAGGAGGAGTTTTCACGAAAGCTCGCGGCGCTTCGCGAGCAAGCGGAGAACGAACGCCGCGAGTTTCAAGAGGGCGAGTACGCGCGGCTCGAGGCGGCGATTCGCACCGGTCTCGAACGTCTCTCGGAAGACATCGGAGCGGCGGTCGCGCGCATTCTGACGCGCTTCCTGTCCGACCGGTTGGGCGCGCGGGCGGCGGACGAGTTGCGGGCCAGCATCGCCCGCATCTGCGCCGGCGGATCGTCCGGCGCCATCAAGGTCCGGGGCCCGGAGAGCCTGCTACGCCTCCTCAAAGAGCGCGTCGCCGACCTCCCGGCCGACATCCGCTATGTTCCGGACCGCGGGGTCGAAGTTGTCGTCGAGGTCGGGCCAACGCGCATCGCCACCGAACTGCGCGCCTGGTCGGAGCTCCTGGCTTCGCTTGAGCACCAAGCTTAGCCCGTGACGGAGCAGCACCCGGAAATCCTCATTGTCCGGCGACGAAGCTCAACCGAGGACGAGCATCACGGCGGCGCCTGGAAAATCGCCTTCGCCGACTTCATGACGGCGATGATGGCGTTCTTCCTCGTGCTCTGGATCATCAGCGCCACCGACAAGAACACCAAGACCATCATCGCCCGCTACTTCAATCCGGTG
>DATJXI010000288.1:0-11017 GCA_035500275.1 Roseiarcus sp.
CCGCGATCACCGCCGAGACGACGAAGACGAACAACTTAAAGTTCTCGACCCGGTAGCCGAGGAAGCGCATGCGGCTCTCGGCGTCGCGCACCGCCATGAGCGCCTTGCCGTATTTCGAGCCGATGATCGCGCGGGCGGCGAGATAGGCGAGGATCAGCGCCACCGCGCTCGCCGAGAACAGCGCCGCCTTGGTCGAGGCGGACTGCAGCGAAAAGCCGAGCAGGTCCTTGAAGTCGGTCAGGCCATTGTTGCCGCCGAAGCCGAAGTCGTTGCGGAAGAACTCCTTGAACAGCGCGAAGGTCATCGCCTGGGTGATGATCGAGAGATAGACGCCGGTCACCCGCGAGCGGAAGGCGAACCAGCCGAAGGCGAGCGCGAGCAGGCCTGGAACCAGCACGACCATCAGCATGGCGTAGGGGAACCAGTTGAAGCCCCACCAGGCGACCGGCAGGGCCTTCCAGTTCAAAAATACCATGAAGTCGGGCAGGATCGGATTGGCGTAGACGCCGCGCGCGCCGATCTGGCGCATGAGATACATGCCCATCGCGTAGCCGCCGAGCGCGAAGAAGGCCGCATGGCCGAGCGACAGGATGCCGCAATAGCCCCAGACGAGATCGAGCGCGACGGCGAGGATGGCGTAGCAGAGATACTTGCCGAGAAGCTGCACGAGGTAGGGCGGAATGTGCAGCGGCGAGGCCGGGCTTGTCGCCAGCGCCAGCGCCGGCACGACGATCGCCGCCGCCGCGAGGATCGCAACAAAGGCGAGGCCGATGCGATCGAGCTCAGCGCTCATGCCTCGACCGCCCGGCCTTTCAGCGCAAACAGTCCGCGCGGCCGCTTCTGGATGAAGAGGATGATGACGATCAAAAGCACGATCTGGCCCTGCACGGCGCCGACGATCGGCTCGAGGATCTTGTTGGCGACGCCAAGCGTCAACGCGCCGAGCGCCGTGCCCCATAAGTTGCCGACGCCGCCGAATACCACGACCATGAAGCTGTCGATGATATAGCCCTGGCCAAGGTTGGGCGATACGTTGTCGATCTGCGACAGCGCGACCCCCGCCACTCCGGCGACACCCGACCCCAACGCGAAAGCCAGCATGTCGACCCGCGCGGTCGAAATACCCATCGCCGCCGCCATGCGACGGTTCTGCGTCACCGCACGCATCTGCAAGCCGAACGGCGTCGCGCGCAGCACGAGCTGCAGAGCGACGAACACGACGATCGCGAGCACGATGATCCACATGCGGTTGGTCGTGATCTCGAGGCCGCCGAGATGGAGCGCGCCCGACATGAACGAGGGATTCGTGACCAGCCGGTTGTTGGCGCCGAAGATGCTCCGAACCGCCTGCTGGAGGATCAGGGAGACGCCCCAGGTCGCGAGCAGCGTCTCGAGCGGCCGGGCGTAAAGATAGCGGATGATGAGGCGCTCGATGGCGACGCCCACAACGCCGGCGACGAGAAAGGCGAGCGGAATGGCAAAGGCGAGCGACCAGTTCTGCAACTCAGGCGGCAGAAGAAGCTGGACGACATAGGTCGCGTAGGCGCCGAGCATCACCATCTCGCCGTGCGCCATGTTGATGACGCCCATGACGCCGAAGGTGATGGCAAGGCCGATTGCGGCCAAGAGCAGCACGGAAGAGGCGGAGAGGCCGTACCAAAGGTCCTGCGCCACGGTCCACATCGCGAGGCGCGTATGGATGGCGGAGAGCGCGGACGCCGCCGCGGCTTTCACCCGCGGGTCCGTCGCCTTCTGCGCGATCTGATCGATGAGATTCTGCGCGTCCTGATCGCCGCGCGCCCTCAACGTCGCGATCGCCGCGAGGCGATCCTCAGCGGATGCGGACTCCGCGCCCGCCGTGATCGCCGCGCGGGCGAGCGTCAACGCCTCGATCACCTGCGGGTCTTTCTCTTTCGCAAGCTGCGCCTCGACCGCGGGCAGCGCCTTCTCGTTGCGAGTCCGGAATACGTCCTGCGCCGCCGCGACGCGTTTCTGCGGATCGGGATTGGCGAGGGTGAGCGAGCCGACCGCGCCCTGGATCGCGACGCGAATCGCGTTATTGATGCGAACCTTCTTGAATGCGGCGGCGTCGCCCGCGGCGATCGCCTCTCCGGTCTTCGCGTTGAGGATGGCGCCCGTCGCCGTCCTATAGGCGACCACATGGCTGCTCGGGTCATACAGCAGGCGATTGTCGCCGAGCGCCTCGAGGATCGCCGCCCCCTGGGGCGGCGCCTCGGCCGCCAGTTCGGCGACCGCTTTCTCGCTTTCGGGAAACTTGTCTTTCACAAATCGCGCCAGCGTGTCGTCGAGCCCGTCGGCGCGCGCCGCGACCGGCGAAAGCGCCAGGCCCATCATGAGCGCAAGCGCGACGAGCGCAGCAGCCCGCACGATCGGAAATGAGAAAACGACGTGCGAAGCGCTCGACACGGCCAAAGCTGACCCTCGATTTTTCAAGCCCTTCCCTCTCCTCGCGAACGAGCGCGGGAGAGAGAAGGGCGGGAAGGCCTTAGATGTGCGTCACCCGCCGCACTTGCCGGTCTTGACGTTGAAGTTGCCGCAGGACAAAGGCTTACGCCAATCCGATATCATGTCTTTCGAGCCCGGCAGGTAGTCGGACCATGCGTCGCCAGGAACGGTTCCCGGCGTCTGCCAGACAACGTTGAACTGGCCGTTGTCCTGAATCTCGCCGATATAGACGGGCTTCGTGATGTGATGGTTCGGCATCATGGTCGCAATGCCGCCGGTCAGGTTCGGCGCGGCGACGCCGATCATCGCGTCGATCACCTTATCCGGATCGGTAGTGCCCGCCTTCTCGACCGCCTTCACCCACATGTTGAAGCCGATGTAATGCGCCTCCATCGGATCGTTGGTGGTGCGGTTCGGCTTCTTGATGAATTCGTGCCACTTGTCGATGAATTCCTTGTTGGCGGGGGTGTCGATCGACTCGAAGTAGTTCCACGCCGCGAGGTGGCCGACGAGGGGCTTGGTGTCGAGACCGGCGAGCTCCTCTTCGCCGACCGAGAAGGCGACGACGGGAATGTCGGTCGCCTTGATTCCCTGGTTGCCGAGCTCCTTGTAGAAAGGCACGTTGGCGTCGCCGTTGATGGTCGACACGACCGCGGTCTTCTTGCCGGCCGAACCGAAGGCCTTGATCTTCGACACTTCGGTCTGCCAGTCGGAGAAGCCGAACGGCGTGTAGTTGATCATGATGTCTTCGTCCTTGACCCCCTTCGATTTCAGGTAGGCCTCGAGGATCTTGTTCGTCGTGCGCGGATAGACGTAGTCGGTGCCCTCGAGCACCCAGCGCTTCACCGCGCCGCCGTCCGAGCTCATGAGGTAATCGACCGCCGGAATCGCCTGCTGGTTCGGCGCCGCGCCCGTATAGAAGACGTTGCGCTCGGATTCTTCACCCTCGTACTGCACGGGATAGAAGAGGATCGAATCGAGCTCCTTGAACACCGGCAGAACGGACTTCCGCGACACCGACGTCCAGCAGCCGAATACGACCGCGACCTTGTCCTTGGCGATCAGCTCCTTGGCTTTTTCGGCGAAGAGCGGCCAGTTCGACGCCGGATCGACGACGACCGCCTCGAGTTTCTTGCCGAGCAGACCCCCCTTTTTGTTCTGCTCGTCGATCAGCATCAGCATCACGTCTTTGAGCGTCGTCTCGCTGATCGCCATCGTCCCGGAGAGCGAGTGCAGGATGCCGATCTTGATCGTGTCGTCCGCGCGGGCCGCCGTGCCGGCAAGCGCCATGGCGCTCCCCGCCAGCGCCCCGGCGGCGCGCAGAAACATTCGTCGTGTCCAGGACATGGATGACCTCGTCGAGTGCGCCCCAAAGGGCTCGGTGAGAGATGGCTTCCCCAAATAGCCTCATCCGCCTTCGCAACGAGCGTGCCAGCCCGCGCCCTCAGGGAAGGCCCGTGCGAAGGCGCCTTTTCGAAGAGCGCCGGCGCCGAGGAAATGGTCACTTGGGCGGTCGTGGACTTATCGGCGCCTTAAGGTTCGGCAGCATGGCAGCCCACGCCAGGCTCTCGACGATGCGCGGCGTGGTCGGGTCGCGCTCGATCTTGGCCCTGAGTCGCCCGATGAAGACGCGCAATAACTGCGTGTCCTCCGCATGCGCCGGCCCCCACGCGGCAGACAATATCTGGCGATGGGTGAGCGCACGGCCGGCGTTGCGGAAAAGGATCGCCAAGAGATCGTATTCCTTCGGCGTGAGCTTCACGGGGACCCCGTCCCGGGTGACGAGGCGCTTTTCAATATCCATCGCCCAGGGCCTCGATCAGACCGCCGCAGATCGAGAGACCAAGGCCTGTGACGGCCTGGCGTCCGTCGGTTCGCCCGCCGCGGTAGCGGGGCCGGTCGCCGCAGAAACGAAATTGTGAACGGTGAGGCCGAGCATCCGCGTCAGATGGCTCATGGCCGTCTCGCCGCTGTAAGTTCTGCCGTTCGTGTTCGTGATGAAGCTGATCGAGGCGTTGAACGCGAGATCGGGCGCGACGGCGTCGAAGCCGCGCGGGCTCGGCGGCAGCCTGTTCTGCAACCGCTGAAGGGCATAGAGCGATAGGAACCCGACGAGGGAAAAGACGGCCATCGCAAGCGTATGGGCGAACCAGTCCTGTTCCCTGGCCACAAGCGCAAGCGTCAGGGCGATCTGCGCCCAGCCGACAAGGGTTATTGCCAGGTCCTACGGCTCAGATTTTTTCGGGATGAAGCAGCGTGGACAGCAGATAGAGGCCAAGACCGACGGCGACGATCAGGCCGAGGATGGGTTCACTCACGGGGCCGGCTCCCAGCACAAGCGACGCGGCGCGGCGGCGGAGGCCGCCATCAGGGCGATGCCCCCAAGTCGGAGGACCAAGAACGCAAGGTCGAGCATCTCCGCCTCCATGTGCGGCTATCGGTTATCGTCATGACGCGTAAGATTTCGATCGCGAATCCAACGCCCGACACAAGGATTTTATAATTCTTGGTTGTATCCGCCAGCGTTCATTTAACCTTTGGGCCCGCGCTGCCCTCGTATGGACATGGTTCAACAAAGCTGGCATTAGCGAACCGGTCAGAACTATCAGAACCCCTCGGACACCTCGTCTCCCGTTCGCTCCCAATTGTCGCCGATCTTATCGGAGCATGCGCTTCCACTTCAGGAGGCGCCGAACCGACCTTGGGCAGCGCACTGGTCGTGGAGACGAAGGGGTTGTCCAGCGCCCGCTCATGCGCCGGCGGTCGAGGGGGTCTTACAGCCGCTGCCGAGCGAACCCGTGCGCGCTCGGACCAATGTTTAGGAGGGATCCCATTGCTGCATCTTTTATGGTCATCCAGCAGCCGCTGGCGTCTTGCCGCCACCGGCCTCGCTCTCGGAGCGGCGGTCGCGCTTGCGGGATGCGGCAAAAAACAGGAGACAGCCGCCGTCGTCGGCCAAGTCATCGCACATGTCGGCCCGGATGACATCACCCAGCAGGAAGTCGACAATGAGCTTCGCTTGGCGAAGGTGCCTCCGGACAAGCGCACCGACCAGGTCGTGAAAGCCATATTGAGCCGGATCGTCGAGCGGAAGTATCTCGTTCAGCAGGCTCTGGCCGCCAAGCTGGACCGCGAACCCACGGTCCATCTCGACCTTATGCGCGCGCGCGAGCAAATTCTCGCCGGCGCCTATGTGCAGCGCGATCTCGGGGCGAAGGTCAGCGGTCTGTCGAAGAACGAAGTCGACGGCTACATCCAGGCGCATCCGGACCGGTTCGCCAAGCGCCAGCTTTTTCAGATCGAGCAGATTTCGATACCGCCGCAGCGGGATATGCAGTCGCTTGCGACGGCGACCAAGGACTTCAAGAATCTCGATCAGGTCGAAGCCAAACTCAACGACATCGGCGTAAAGTTCAGCCGGGGAACCGGCACGCTCGACGGCGCGACTTTGCCTCCGGAAATGCTGGCGGCGCTGCAAAAACGCAAGGCCGACGACATCTTCTTTATCCGCTCCCGCAATGGCGGGAGCTTCTTCAAGGTCGTCTCGGTCGACGACAAGCCTCTCGCCGGCGAGGACGCCAGCAAGTTTGCGAAGCGTGAGCTTGCCAACGAAATCGCCAAGAAGACGGCGCAGGACACGTACAACGCGGCGCTTGCGACTGCGAAATACGAGGGCGACTACGGTCGCATCATGACCACCGCCGCTCCCGCAGCCGGGGCGCCCGCGGCCACTGAAGGAGAAGCGCAGGGCGAGAAACCCGCGAGCGAGCCTGAAGGCGCGGAAAAGCCAGAGGAACAGGGCGCCGAGAAGAAGTAGCCGTAAGCGGTCGGGGAGGCTGCTTTCCAGCGGCCTCAACAAATCCGGGGGAGCTGTTCTCCCGCCAGCCAGTCGACGATGCGGCCGCCGCCGAAGGCGGTGCGCATCTCGACAAAGCGATTGTCGTCTTCGACGGCGCTGCCGATGATCGCGGCCTCCGCCCCGAGCGGATGGGCCCGCATCGCGGCGAGCAGCGCCTGCGCGCCCTGGGGCGCGACGATCGCGACGAGCTTGCCCTCGTTGGCGACGTTGAGCGGGTCGAGGCCGAGAAACTCGCAGGCGGCGGCGACCTCCGCCCGCACCGGAATGGCCGCCTCCTGGATCGAGAAACCCACTCTTGACTGATGCGCGAGTTCGTTGAGCGTCGCCGCGAGCCCGCCGCGCGTCGGGTCGCGCATCCCGCGCAAGCTTAAGCCTGCCGTGGCGACCATTTGCGCAACGAGGCCGTGCAGCGCGGCGCTGTCGGAGCGGATCTCGGTCTCGAATTCGAGATTCTCGCGCTTCGACATGACAGCGACGCCGTGATCGCCAATCGTTCCGGATAGGATGACGACGTCGCCCGGCCGCGCCGCGTCGCTTGACAGGTTCAGGCCGGGCGGCGCGACGCCGACGCCAGCGGTCGAGATGAAGACCTTGTCCGCTTTGCCGCGCTCGACGACCTTGGTGTCGCCGGCTATGATGGGCGCGCCGGCCCCGCGGGCCGCCTCTCCCATGCTCGCTGCGATCCGCCTAAGGTCGGCGAGCGGAAATCCCTCCTCGATGACGAAGCTTGCGGAGAGGTAGAGAGGCCGGGCGCCCGCCATCGCGATATCGTTGATGGTCCCGTTGACGGCGAGCGAGCCGATGTCGCCGCCGGGGAAGAAGATCGGCGAGACGACATAAGCGTCGGTGGTCATCACCATGCGGCCGGCCGCGACGTCGAAAGCGGACGGGTCGTTGCCGGCGCGCAGCCAGTCATTGTCGAAGGCGGCTACGAAAACGTCCTCGATCAGTTGGCCCATCGCCCGTCCGCCGGCGCCATGAGAGAGGTCGACCCGGCCGTTCTTGAAATCGAGCCGGCGGCGGACCGGCTTCTCCAGCGTCACGCGACTTCCTTGACGCGCTGGGCCTCCGTTTCGCGGAAGCGGCCGTAGGTCCAGTGGGCCGCGCACGCGCCTTCCGGCGACACCATGCAGGAGCCCATGGGCGTATCGGGGGTGCAGAGCGTGCCGAACAATTTGCACTCGCGCGGCTTCTTGGCCCCGCGCAGGATCGCGCCGCATTCGCAGGCCGGATTGTCCTTGGCGGGCTTCGTCTTAAGGCCGAAGCGCTGCTCGGCGTCGTAACCGGAGAAAGCCGGGCGCAACTTAAGCGCGCTTGAAGGAAGCCAGCCGAGCCCCCGCCACTCGAACGACTCGCGCGTCTCGAAAATCTCCGCAATCGCGGCCTGCGCCTTGGCGTTCCCGTCCCTTGTCACCGCGCGCACATACTGGTTTTCGACCTCGGCCCTCCCCTCGTTGATCTGACGCACCAGCATGAGGATCGCCTGGGCGACGTCGAGCGGCTCGAAGCCGGCGATGACCACAGGCTTCGCGCAATCGCGCGCGAAGGGCTCATAAGGGCGCGTGCCGATAACCGTGCTCACATGCGCCGGACCGACGAAGCCCTCGATCCGCACCGGCGCCTCGTCCCCGTCGCTCGCGCCGTCGAGAATCGCGCGCATGGCGGGCGGCGTCATCACGTGATTGCAGAGGATGGTGAAGTTTTCCAACCCCTTCTTTTCCGCCGTGCGGATCGCCAGCGCGGTCGGCGTCGTCGTCGTCTCGAAACCGATGGCGAAGAACACGACTTCACGGTTCGGCTCCGCTTCCGCGATGCGGATCACGTCGAGGGTCGAATAGACCATGCGGATGTCGGCGCCCTCCGCCTTCGCCTTGAGAAGGCTCGAGGCGTGCGAGCCGGGCACGCGCATGAGATCGCCATAGGCGCAGAGCGTGACGCGCGGGTTCATCGCGCAGGCGATCGCCATGTCGACCTGCGCCATCGGAAGAACGCAGACCGGGCATCCGGGGCCGTGGATCATTTGCACGTTCACGGGCAGCAGGTCCTCAAGGCCGTAGCGCGAGATGGCGTGGGTGTGCCCGCCGCAGAACTCCATGAAGCGATAGACGCGCTCGGCGCGCGCCTGACGCGCGATCTCCTTCGCGACGCCTTTGGCGAGGGAGCCGTCGCGATATTCGTCGACGTACTTCATGGCTGTCCTCCGTTCACGCGGCCGCTCCCACAGCCCTCAGCAATTCGAGCGTATTGCGCGCCTCCTCAGCGTCGATCTTGGCGAGCGCGTAGCCGACGTGCAGCACGACATAGTCGCCGACCTCCACGTCATCGACGAGCGCGATCGAAACCGTCTTGATCACGCCGTCGAGGCTGACTTTGGCCATGTCGTCGGGCAGGATTTCGCGCACCTCCACCGGGATCGCAAGGCACATGCTATTCCTCCATCCAATTCGTTCCGCCACTCGCCTTGGCGTAGGCGAAAGCGGCCTGGCCGAATGAGATTCCGCCATCATTTGCCGGGACCAGGCGCGGCAGCGCCGGGTCGAGGCCGCACGCCCGTAAAGCCGCGGTCAGCCCCTCGGCAAGAACCCGGTTCATCATGCAGCCGCCGCCGAGCGCAATGCGCTTCAATCCGCCCGCGGACGCGGCGGCGCCGATCCATTCCGCGAGAGCCGCTACAAGCGTCCCGTGAAACGCCTCGGCCGCATCGCGACCGTCAAGCTCGTCTTGCAGCATTATCTCCAACGCTGGGGCAAGATCGAGGCGCCCGTCCGCGATACGCCAGCCGGCAGCGAGGACGCGCGGCGTTTCGACCAGCGCCTCCAATTCCATCGCGGCCTGACCTTCGTAATGCTGGATGAGGCAAACGCCCGCGAGCGCGGCCGCGGCGTCGAACAGGCGTCCGGCGCTCGTCGATGAGGGGAAGCGGGCGCCGCGCGCGAGAGCGTCGGCGAGCCGAGTCGCGTCCGGCGCTGCGGGGAACCTGCGTCCCGTTTCGTCGATCCGCTGAAGGCGATGCAGCATCGCAACGCCCATGCGCCACGGTTCGCGCGCCGCCTTGTCGCCGCCGGGTAGACCCAGCGGCTCAAAATGCCCGATGCGCTTCCAGCTCGCCCCGTCGAGCGCGATGAGCTCGCCGCCCCAGGGCGCGCCGTCGGCGCCGTATCCATGGCCGTCGAGCGCGACGCCGAGCACAGGTCCGCTCCACTGCTTCTCCGCAGCGACCGCCGCGACATGCGCAAGATGGTGCTGCACAGCGATAACCGGCAGACCGGTCGACTCCGCAAACCGCGTGGAGACGAAGTCCGGATGCAAATCGCAAACGGCCAATTCCGGCTTCACCGCCAGAATCGACTTAAGGTGACGGATCGTCTCATCGCGGAAGCGGATCGTCTCGCGGTCGTCGAGGTCGCCAATGTGCTGCGAGACGAACGCCTCCCGCCCGCGCGTGACCGCGACCGTGTTCTTCAGATCCGCTCCGGCGGCGATAACGCTGGGACCGTCGGCCCCGAGATCGATCGGGTCGGGCACGAAGCCGCGCGCGCGCCGCAAATAGGCGGGCGCGCCATCGAGAACGCGCATGACCGAATCGTCCGCCCTGACTATGATCTCGCGGTCGTGCGTGACGATCATGTCCGCCACGCCGGCCAGCCGACGGCGCGCGTCCTCGTCGGAGGCCACCAGAGGCTCGCCGCCGATGTTGGCGCTCGTCGCCACGAGCGCGAGGTCGGACGGCGCGTCGCGCCATGCCCGAAAGTCCGGCGACCCATCGAGCGCATGGCAAGTGAGCCAGTGCAGCGGGGTATAGGGCAGCATGAGCCCCACGTCGCGCAGGTTTGGTGCAACGCTCGGCGCAAGCCCGCCCCGCCCGCGCGCGAGAACGATTGGCCGCGCGCGATCCAAAAGCAGCGCCCGCTCGGCGGGACCGATCTCCGCCAGGCGCTCGGCGCTGACGAGATTGACGACCATCACCGCGAACGGCCTGGCGTCGCGCGCTTTCCGCTCGCGCAGCCGCGCGACCGCCGCTTCGTTGCGCGCGTCGCACAGCAAATGAAAGCCGCCGAGGCCTTTCACCGCCGCGACGCCGCCAGCGCGCAGGAGCTCCGCCACCTCGGCGATGGCGACATTGAGCTTCGGCCCGCAAGCCGGGCAAGCAATCGGCTCGGCGTGGAAACGGCGGTTTGAGGGGTCGGAATAGTCGCCTGCGCAGGCCGCGCACATCGGAAACCGCGCCATCGACGTCTGTGCGCGATCGTAGGGCAGCGCGCGCGTCAGCGTGTAGCGCGGCCCGCAATGCGTGCAGTTGACGAGCGGGTACTTGTAAAAGCGGCTTGAGGGGTCGAACAGCTCCTCGAGGCACGCCTCGCAGATCGCCGCGTCCGCGCCGATGCGGGTCGCGGATCGGCCCGACCGCGTCGCGTCGATGACGAAAGCGTGGTCGCCCTTGGCGTCGACGTCCGCGACCTCGATCGAGTCGATATGAGCGAGCGGCGGCGCCTGATGCTCGAGTTCGCTCACAAAAGCGTCGGCGCGTTTCCCCTCGACCTCGATCAGCACGCCCTCGGCGTCATTGCGGACGAAACCGCCGAGCGAGAGCCGCGAGGCGAGCGCATAGGCGAACGGACGGAAGCCGACGCCCTGCACGGCTCCACGCACCCGCAGGCGAAGGCGCCTTTCGCCCGGCTTCGCCCGTGTGGC
>DATJXI010000289.1:0-5129 GCA_035500275.1 Roseiarcus sp.
AAGAGGCGACGCAGCCGATCCAATCGCGTATGGCTATTTCCAATCCCCCGTAGATCATTCCAAGGGCCCATGCAACAGGAGGAAGGCGGCAATTAAGAGCGTCATCGTCGATCGCGACCGACGATACGGCAACTACGTCGCCCAATCATCGGCGCTGTTCTACCCCTATCGGCCAGCGACATCGTGGGCGACGCGTCTCAAGTTGCATCCTAAATGATTCACTTGAGTGTCTTAAGCTTCCGCTGCACAAAGGTGCGATTATTGCCGTTCTGGCGTCAAAGATTGTTTGTTCGCGATCCGTCGTTTGATTTTCGACGTGCGGGAGGGAGCGGTTGACGACGGACTTTCGCCCATTGCGCTTTGTCGACCTTTGTGTGTACCCCGACTTCGATGATCAGAGCCAAAGTTGGTATTACCTGATGCCTTGCGTTAATTGCTCTATCGTTGTTAAAGCGTGCATCCGATCATTTAATGTTCATACTCTACGTGGGCAAGGCGGGATCGAGTTGATGGAAACTGGCGGCTCCGGACAGGGCCAATATGATGAGTATTTGCAAAGGTATCGTCGGCGTGAGTGGCGGGCCCGGATTTTCCATGACCTGATCGCGCGCGACATCCGCGCCGCCGGCAATGGCTGTGTCGTCCTCGACATCGGCTGCGGGGGCGGTTTCGATGATGATTTGCCGCTTCAGAAATCACTCGCTGCATTGTCGGGTCGCTATATCGGAATAGAACCGGACGCCCATGTCGAACCCGGCGCACATGTCGCCGAAATCCATCGCTGTCTGTTCGAGCAAGCTCCGATCCAACCCGGAAGCATCGACGTGGCGTTTGCCGTCATGGTGCTCGAACATGTTCAAAACCCACAGCATTTCTGGGGCAAAGTGCACGAAATTCTCAAGCCCGGCGGCACATTCTGGGGCATGACCGTCGATGGCCGCTCGCTGTTCGCAAAGGCGTCCTTCTGGCTGGAACAGCTGCACGTCAAGGAGCTTTACATGCGCTGGCTGAGGGGGCGGCGCGGCGAGGAGCGCTATCTCAACTATCCGGTGTTTTATCGCTGCAACACGCCCCGCCAGATCGAAGCTGAGACTCAGGGTTTTGCAGAACATCACGTCATCAACTTCTCCGGCGTCGGTCAGCACCGACACGCCTTCCCACAATGGCTATACCCCTTGTCCGACCAGTTCGATCGCTGGATCGTCAATAACAACAAGCCAGGGACCCTTCTTATGCTTCGACTCGTGAAGTAGGAGCCAGAGGCGTGTGCGTAGATATCGCCGGACATATGCTTTAATAACTATAGGTATTTTTTTATTGCCTTGGACATGATTCTGGGTTAGTGAGCTGTTCTGTAGTTAGTTACTCTACGAGACAGCGACGACTGACAGACTCGGTGCAAAGATTCTGCGACACGGAGTCGCGGGCATTATTGCTTTGGCGGTGGAAGCTGTTTTTGTCCACTCTGAGAATTTTCCGCTATGGACAGTCTTGAGCCCCGCGACAACGAGGAACTTAACGGGGTCCGCCGCCTCCGCGTGGTCCATTGCATCGATAATTTTGGCGGGGGAGGCACCGAGCTCAATCTCGTCAGGACGCTGGAGCGGCTCGACCGAAAGCGCTTCGATCTGAGCCTCGTCGCCCTTAACGAGACCGGTCCGCTGCGGGCGCGGATAGATAAGACCGGCGTCCCGGTGCATGTTTTCAGCTTTCCAAGCCTGGGCAGCGCAACCGCAATCCGGCGTGCGGCTCAGCTCATGAAATGGTTCCGAACCATCAAGCCTGACGTCGTCCATTGCCACGATCGCTACACCAACCTCTTCGTGACGCCCTGCGCGCGGCTCGCGGGCGTGCCGATGGTAATCACAAGCAAGAGATGGTGGACTGTGTCGAGTTGGATTTATAGGAGGGGCAACCAATTGGCCTATCGCCTCTCCCATCGCGTGTTGACGAACAGCGCCGCCGTCGCAAACCTGCTGACCCACTCCGAAGGGGTGGCGCACGACAAGATCGTGATCCTGCCGAACTTCGTCGAAGACGCCGCGTTCGATAGGATATCGAGTGAAGATCGAGGGGCCGCCAGGCGGGCGTTCGGTATCCCCGAAGATTCGATGGTCGTCACGGCAGTCGCGAATCTCCGCCCGGTGAAGGACCTAGAGACGTTGATCCGGGCGACCGCGCTGTTGCGGGCGCGCCACCCATCGCTTCACGTGTTGCTCGCCGGCAGCGGACCGTCCGCTGAAGACCTCAGGAACGCCGCCTTCAAACACGGCGTCGGCGACCGCATCCACTTCTCTGGTTACTTGGCCAGCCCGCCCAATCCCCACCAGTACGGTGACGTATCGGTGCTCTGTTCGCTGCACGAAGGGTCTCCAAACTCCGTCATCGAAGCGATGGCCGCGGGTCGACCTGTCGTCGCGACGGCGGTCGGCGGCATTCCCGAGGCTGTTCAGGACGGGGTCACCGGCCTTCTCGTTCCCCCGCGATCCCCCGCCGATTTGGCGGCGGCAATCGACCGCCTGATTGTTGATGAGGGACTGCGCCGCAGTATGGGGCGCGCCGGCCGGGAGAGGGCTCGCGCCGATTTCGCCGCCGGAGCTGTTTTGGAGCGCCTTTCCCAGCTCTACGTTGACGGACGGTAGGTCAGAGCAACTGCAGTATAGACTTATCGGCGACCGTGACGCAGCCGCTTCCGTCACTTACGGAACGACGCGGGGCTGCTGGCATGAAGAGGCGGCGGCGCCTCCGATCTCTGGGCTCAGTCCTCGCGGTGGCGGAGAACCGGCAGTGGAATAATTGCGGCTCCTCAGCCGATCCAGTAGCTCACGACACGCGCCGGCTCCCGGATGCGCTCGGCCGTCGAGCGCGCCAGGCGCAACGACATGAGCGAATTCAATACCCTCATGTTCCGCCATTAGTCGCGCACAAGCGTCGCGCTCACGCTGTCGCTAGTTCCAGTTCATCCACGAGTTGGCCTTCACCCATTTCGGTTTTCCGCCGAGGAAGCAGATCCGCCGCGCCATCCAGCCAAGCGCGAAACTCGAGATCCGATAGTCCCGTGGTGTCCACCAGCCGAGGCAGCAGCAGCGGGTTGGTCTGGCGTGCGCACAGACCCGATTCACAAGTGGTGGCGGACAATATTCCGTACTCTTTCAGGAAAGCCGGATACTCTGGCAAGTGGAAGCCGGCGGTGTAGCAAAAGTGCCGCGGCTCGCGCGCGGTGAACGTGGTGATCCGGCGGCGGTTGTCTTGGAGTTCCGCAAACATCCGCTCGCGAGTCCGGTACACGCGATGTCGGTGCGTGTGATACTGCAGGTCAACCCCTCGATCCGCCAATTCCCTCGCTTCCGCTGGCGTGATCAAATGCATGACACGCTTCTGACAGAGTTCATCGTAGTCGACGTCGAGGCGCGCAGCGAGCCCTGCAAGCAGGTCGTCTTTCTCCCGGCCAGAAAGCTTGCGCGAGATCGCAAACTGCATGATCGTCCGGGTCGCGGTTTTACGACCGGCGCCGTCAAGGACCACCGGGGCGGAGAACACCTCCGGCCACTCGAGCTGCTGCTTGTGGCGTCCCTTCCATAGCAAGTAGGAGCACATCGGATCGAACACGGGACGATTGAATTCCACGTAGTAGGTGGTCAAGTACAGCGTGACCGGGTAGCCGAACGATTCGACGATTGGGAAGGCGACGCTACGAAAATCGTGGAAGCCGTCATCGAAAGTGATGACCACGGCGCGATCGGGAAGGGCGCCGCTTTGAAGCCGATGCAAGGCTTCGGACAAGGGTAGTACGTTGCAGCCAGCCCGCGCGACGATTTCCATGCGACGGCGAAATGTCTCAGGGGAAATGTACAGATCTCCCCACTCGTGCTCATCGTACATGGAGACGCCGTGATAACACAAAATCAGCAAGCGATGCTTCCGCCAAGCGCTTCGGGAAAGCAGACGTGAAACGCCCGTTGTCTCCGCCAAGCGCAAAACACCAAGTTTGACCTGCTTCAACATGACGTATCCCTAACGAAAGCCGGCTCAGCGCTCCGACCACATGAGCAAGTCTCCCACCATCTCCGCTTCGAGCGGTTCGTCATCGGGGTCGATGCCGAATTCGCCGGGGATGAGATTAATAAGTCTGAACGTGGTTCATTGAAGTCCGTGAGCGACGGCGTCACGGCTGTCCTCTTCCCGGAGAGTCGGCGGCGGAACGGCAAGCATCCTCTCGCTTGCACAGAGAAATACTGTTCTTGTCATTACGCCTCCAACCGCCGCCGCGTTTCTGAGTTGCCCATCGGCTATAACTTGAAGATAACTTCAATTGTACTTCGGATCAATAATCATATAAATATTTTGCCTTCGGTCATAGCGGGGTCTCTCCATCTCCTCGCACGTCTCGAGCCAGTTTCGAAGGGTGTACCCCTCTTGGCTCTCTTGGCGCCCCGTCGCAAACGCCCGGCGAACTCTCTCGTCCTTCGCTCAAGTTTTGCCTTCTTCGGCACTATTGAGCGGTAGAAACGCCCACCGCAATTTCAAATTCTTGGTCTCTGTCTTTGTCCTCCGACCGCTTGCGTCCTCGGTTTAGATGCTTGTATTCTCGGTGAACGCAAGTAAAAGAATGAATTTGACGACAACGTTTCGCCGCGTGCCATGGCCGGGACAGCTCTCCCCTTCGAAGGACGCCAATGCGGTCGATGTATTCCGCGCCGTGCGCCTCCGGATGGCTTGCTTTGATGGAAGGCGGCGACTTCGCCTTTGAAAAAACTACTCGCAGTTTCAAAAGAGGTACGTGCCTGGTCCGGCGTCTAAGTCAAAGGATCTGGCGCCGGTTTCTCGATTCGGGGCATCCTGACGCGAATGTGTTGGGTCCTTTTATTTCCCAGGGGGAGACTCTTGAGCGTGCATAAATCACTCGACGACCTGTTTGCGAATGCCTTCGCCACGGGTGACCACTTCACTTCCAGTCAGACTTCGCGTTCGGGCATCGACGATAGAATACGGATCGAGCAACGGGGAGAGTCACGGTGATTGATTTACAAGGCGTCGACCCGAAAGCGGACCGCACCCGCCGCAACCTGGCAAAAATGGGCGCGCTTCTCGCATCCGCCGCGATCGCAAGCCTCGCGTCGATGAACTGC
>DATJXI010000290.1:0-13696 GCA_035500275.1 Roseiarcus sp.
GCGGCTTTGTTCGGCGCGGCGTTTGCGGCCATCCCGGGTTATCTGCAGGCCTACCGCGACAGCCACATCGTCATCACGACGATCATGTTCAACTACATCGCCTCGGCCATCATGGGCTATCTTCTGGTCAATGTGCTGCGCCTGCCGGGGCAAATGAACGCCGAGACGGCCGGCTTTTCGCAGACTGGCCGCATCCCGCAGTTCCATGAGGTGCTGGCCGCCTTCGGCGTTCACTGGCCGGTGACGCCCTTCAACCTGTCGTTCCTGCTCGCGCTTGCGACCGCGTTCGGTGTCTGGCTTCTCATCTGGCGCACCCGGCTCGGCTACCAGATCCGCACGGTCGGGGCCAATCCGGTCGCCGCGATCTACGGCGGCGTCTCGCCAGCGCGGGTCACCATCATCACGACGCTCCTCTCCGGCGCGATCGCTGGCGGCCTGGCGGTCAACGTCATTCTCGGCGAGGAGCACCGCCTCATCCTCGAATACACCGCGGGCTTCGGCTTCGTCGGCATCGCCGTGGCGCTGATGGGACGCGCGCACCCCGTTGGCATCATCCTGGCCGCGATCCTGTTCGGCGTCCTCTATCAAGGCGGCGCCGAGCTCGCCTTCGACAAGCCGAAGATCAGCCGCGACATGATCGTGGTCATCCAGGGCCTCGTGGTCCTCTTCGCGGGCGCGCTCGAACACATGTTCCGCCGGCCGGTCGCGACGCTGCTTGCGCGGCGCGTCGTGCAACCGCCGATTTGAGGCCGGGCCGATGGAGCTTTTCGACGCCTCAATCGTCGTCTTCGCCTCCGGCATGCGGCTTGCGATTCCTCTGATCCTCGCCTGCCTTGCTGGCTTGTGGTCGGAGCGCTCGGGCGTCGTCGACATCGGGCTCGAGGGTAAGATTCTCGTCGGCGCCTTCGGCTCAGCGGCGGGCGCGACCATCACCGGCAGCGTCTGGCTCGGCCTTGCTGCGGGGCTCGCCTCGACGGTCGCCTTCTCCCTCATCCACGGCTACGCCTCGATCGACCAGCGCGCCAACCAGATCGTCTCCGGTACGGCGATCAACATGGTCGCCGATGGTCTGACCGCTCTCATTGGCAACGCCATCTGGTCGCAGGGCGGCCGAACGCCGCAATTGCCGGCGAGCGCCCAGTTCGCCGCGATCGACTGGCCGTTCGCGCATGAGGCCGGCGCGATCCCCATCATCGGCCCGATCTATGAGCATCTGATCTCCGGCTACGATATCATCACCTATGTAGCCTTCCTGCTCGTGCCGCTGACGTATTGGGCGCTCTATAGCACCCGCTTTGGCCTCAGGCTGCGCGCGGTCGGCGAAAACCCGGCCGCCGTCGACACCGCGGGCATTTCGGTGCGCGCGCTACGCTATGCCGCCGTGACCATCTGTGGCCTTCTGGTCGGGCTCTCCGGCGCCTATTTGGTCCTCTCGCAATTGTCCTACTTCCAACCGCACATGTCGGCGGGACGAGGCTTCATCGCGCTTGCGGCGCTCGTCTTCGCCAAATGGCGGCCCTGGCCGGCGCTCGCCACCTGCCTTCTGTTCGGCTTTCTCGACGCGGTGGCGATCCGGCTGCAAGGCGCGGAATTGCCGGTGATCGGGCCGGTCCCTGTGCAGGCGATCGAGGCGCTGCCCTATGTGCTGACCGTCGTGCTCTTGGCCGGCTTCATCGGCAAGGCGATCCCTCCGCGGGCGTCAGGCATTCCCTATGTCAAAGAGCGCTGAGCCGACCGCCGCCCTGTTCGCGGCGGCGAAGGCCGCCCAGGCGAGCGCCTACGCGCCCTACTCGCGCTTCAAGGTCGGCGCGGCTCTGCGCACGCCGAGCGGCGCGGTCTTCGCGGGCGGCAATGTCGAAAATGCCTCCTATCCCGAGGGCGTGTGCGCCGAGACGAGCGCGATTTCCGCCATGGCGGCGGCGGGCGAGCGGCGCATCGCGGAAATCTGCGTCATGGGCGACGGCGAGGGTCTATGCACGCCCTGCGGCGGCTGCCGCCAGCGCATCCGCGAATTCGCGGACGCCTCGACCCTCGTGCGCGTCGCCGGGCCGGAGGGCGTGCGCGCGACCTTCAGGCTCAGCGCGCTCCTGCCCGAATCCTTCGGCCCCGACCACCTGCCCGCCTGACGTGGGCGCGGTCATGGCGACAATCAGAGAGCATTTGTGCAGCGCTTGCGCTTGAGGCGGGTTGCGAGACGGCGGCCGATCCGATCGCCGAGCGCCATTTCCATGCGATGCGGCTTTTGTCCTCAGGCCGCACGATCCGGGAGGCCGCCGAGGGTCTTGTGGTTTTCGACCCGCGGATTGCGGCGAAGTTCGATCGAGCGCATTTCTGCTATGAGGCGGGGCCGACCGGGTATGCGCTCTATCGGCTCATCTGCTCGCTTGGCCACGAACGCACGCGGGTCGCGCCATCGCTGATTTCCGAGAAAGCCGGGCGATCGGGTGAAGACGAACCGCCGCGATGCGCTCTCTTTGGCGAGGCTGCTTCGCTGGCGAGCTGACGGCCGTCTGGGTTCCGGACGAAGGCCACGAGGCGATGCGAGTCGAGTCCGCGCCAGAGCGGCAACGGTCGAAACATTGCGGGTCATCGGCAGCAAGTGACCAAGGGCGTCGCAAGACGATGTCGCCATTGCCGCGCCGGGTGGGCAAATCGAGCCCATGTTCATGAAATCACAGCAAAGCCTGCCGCGCGCTGCTGGGTTCGGCGACTTTTTCGAAGTCCAGTTCGATCGCCGCCTCGACGCGCGAGTCGGGATCCTTCTCCAGACGATCGCCCGCTTTCACGAAGCCCGCGGGCGCGCTGTCGACGGGGGCATGTGGCAACGCAGACGCGTTGCCACATGCTCACAGGCGGATCAGAATCAGCAGCAAACGGAAACGTTGGCGGCTTTATAAAGGACAACCAGCAGACGGATTTCCAGCTTAGCCGCCGCCAAAAATGGTCCCGGTGCCCGGGGCCGCTTCAGTCTACCGCTTTTCGCTCCTCCACGGGACGTGGAACCTGTCTTGTCACCGATTGAGGGAGTAGCGCTCGTCCATAGAATGTCTTATTCCGTCGCGGCATTTGGGGCTTCTCCACAAACCACTACGGGGCCTTTTTTGGAAACTCCGCTGTTTTCAGCAACCTGGTTGGAGGGACCATCAAGCCCGCATCCGCGCAATCCAGTATCTACTTGCGTCGGAAACTGCCGCTCGGGCCAACTGTTCCGGCAAAGCCGGCAGCACTTCCGGATGACTCAGGATTGCTCGGTCCGGCTTGATGATGCGATCGTTCTCAACGAAGCGACCATGCTGACGCGGCGTGAGTTTGAGGAGCGCCCTGTCATTTATCTTACGCGGTCGTGGGCACCTGAGCTGCCCGAGATTCATACTGGGAATGAGAGGTCTGCATTTCAGGCAATCGATGGCGTTCGATACCCACAATGACGTTCCAGTTTCGAAACACTTCTCCGCAGGACGCGCCGGAGGTCGCAGCGTTCCTACAGCGTAACTTCGGTATAGATCCGCGCGAGCCTTTGATCGCGCCGCGCCATCTGCATTGGAAGTGCTGGGAGGAGCGTTCTGATTGGCCGGGTTCCCGCGGCTATGTGATAACCAAGGAAAGTGCGATCGTGGCGCATGGAGCCGTTGTGCCACTGACGGGCGTGAGCGGCCAACAGCACCTAAAAATGGTGCACGTGATTGACTGGGCTGCCGATCCGAAGATTGCTGGGAGTGGGACCGCTCTTATGAGGCAAATCGCGCGGCTGGTGGATGCGGCTCTCATTGTCGGCGGCAGCGAGATGGCGCAGAAAGTGTTGCCGGCCCTTGGTTTCAAGACTCGCGATTATGTAACGAAGTTTGTCCGACCCTTGAGGCCGTTGCGGCGGCTCGCAGGGCAAAAACTAGGCGTGCGGTTGGGGGCGCAATTTACCAGAAGTTTGCTATGGTCTTTGCAAGCCCCATCGGTACGGGTTCCGGCTTGGACAGCGAGCCGGATCGAACCTGAACAGTTGGTTTCACAACCTATGAGGTGGCCGCGCGCCGCGGATGGGACAATTATCTTCGAACGGTCAGCGGACATTGTTGCTTACCTTCTGAAATGTCCAGTAACGCCAATGGAGCTGTACTCGGTTGCGAAGGACGGTTCGTGTCGCGGCTATTTCCTACTGGCTCATGCGCCTGGTCAAGCACGGATCGTCGACTCCTATGTCGATTCCGAAAATCGAGAGGATTGGCGCGCTCTGGTCCAGCTTGCCGTGTCGAAGGCCGCGCGGAATGTCGACGCCGCGGAGGTAGTCTCTTTTGGAAGCGACCCTGCCACGCGTCAGGCGTTAATCGATTGCGGGTTTCACGACCGGGGGAATTCCGCGCTACGCCTCATGTCCGGCAAGAGCGTCGAGCTTCCTGCAGGGCCGATTCGATTCCAGATGATCGACAACGACGCCGCGTACTGGCGCCAGAACAAGAACGTCTACTGGGCCTAACCGTCAGATTGACGGAATACGCTAGCCGTCATGTTCGCGGGCCGACGCCGGTGTCCCGCCCTTTCGTGCAGGTAGAGAAGCGAGGGTTGCTCGAGCAGGCCGAGAGCGCGGGCTACAGCGATCGGCTTTCGATTCGAGCAAAATCCGCTCGACCCTTCGAAGATCAGGCTGCCGCTGATTCCGTTTCCGCGAATTGTCGTCGTATCGGTTACGACCGCGCCTTGCGAACCTGGCTTGGCGGACTGCCGAAGCGGTTCGAGAACGCGCGCGAGAATACCGCCTGGTCGGAATAGCCCAGCATTTCGGCGATCCGCGCCATCGGGGCGTCCGATTTGGCCAGGAGGTCGGTCGCCATCTCGAAGCGCAAATCGCCGACGAGGCGGCTGAAAGTGAACCCTTCGGACGATAGACGCCGCGCCAGCGTGCGGCGATGGACGCCAAGCGCCGCCGCGGCGAGGTCGGCGTTCGGCCGCCCCCCGACAAGCTGGGTGCGGATGATGCGCCGCACCCGGTCGATCTCGGCGCCGGAGCTTTGCTCCGCCTGCCGAACGAGGTCTTTGAGATAGGCGCGCAAAGACCCGTTCGCCCCCGTCAGCGTGCGTCGCAGCCAGCGCCCCTGAAATTGGATCGAGCCGAATTCGGCGCCGAATATGACGTCCGAGGCGAACAGCTCGACATAAGGCGCGGCGCTCGCCGGCCTGCGCCGCGGCAGCCGGACCCGCACTGGCTTCCATTCCTCGCCACATAGCCCGCGCAGCATGCGCGAGATCGCCGCCATGACGCCGTCGGTGAACTGGTCGGCACCGAGGGCGCCGGGAAAGTCGAACAGAAAATTCACCGCGGCGCTGTCCCCCTCGACCGTAAGGCGGGCCGCGGCGACCCGGTCGTGGACGGACAGAAAGCCGAATATGTCCTCGATCGCGGTCCTCACATCCGGCGCGGTCAGCGCCAGATGACCGAAGACGCCGAGGGTCGGGAGCCCGTTGCGGGCGCCGGCCAGCAGAGAAAAATGAGGCAACCCGGAGGTCCTGGCGCCGCCGACGAGCAGTTTGAGCGCCGAAGCGAGCGGCGCTTCGCCGTCCGGATCGCGGAACAGGTCGAGCGACAGCCCGCTCGCCTCGACGACAGGCCCGGGATCGTGGCCGAGATCGCGCAGGAGATCGACCGCCGCGCGTAGGCCCGCGACGCGGATCGTCGCGCGGTCGAAACCGCTACCCGCCTCAGACCGAGGCATCGCCGCGAATGTCCCCAAACGCCAAAAAAAAGTCCCGATCCGTCATTCCCGTGGCTGCTCGGCCCATCCTAGGTGTCCTGCGACAAGAGCCGTCGCTCTCGGGCGCGCCAAAGGCCCGCGTGGAGGCGTGAGGGATTTCAATAGTGCAGGAGCGAGGAATGAGGAAGGCTCTGGGGATCATGCTTGCGGGGGCGTTGATCGGCGTCGGAACGGCGAACGCCCAACCCGTCGACCTCTCCGCTTATGCCGACGCCAACGGCTATATCGACATGCAGGCTCTGACCTGCGCGCAGCTGGACAACACCTATCAGGAGGACGCCAACCTTTTGGCCGCCTGGTACAGCGGCTGGTACAACGGCCTCGCGCACAAGCACTACCTCGACTGGAAGAACATCCGCCCGGCCGAGCATCTCATGATCCAGCGCTGCAAGGAGCACCCGGAGGAAAAAATCATCCAATCGATTGGCTTCGTGCTCCAAGAGATGCGCAAAGCCAACGGCATCCAGTGAGGAGCGCGTGATGAGAGGCTATCTGCTCTCCCTTTCCGCCGTCCTCTTGGCCGCGGCGGCGGCCGGCCCGCAACACGCGGCGGCGCAAGAGGCTGTGACGTTTACATGCATCGCGGCGGCGGGCCATGTGTGTCAGTTCGCCGTGCGCACGGGCGGCGGTCAAATCAACTTCGCCCTGCCCTCAGGGGAAACGAAAGAAGTCCCGGGCGTCCTTCCGCACCTCAGCACGTATTGCGTCTGCGACCCCGGCCCGGTGACGCCCGACTGCAGGCAGCCGCGTCTTGACATGTGGTGCCTCGGCTCCTGGACCGAGGTCTATCCCGGGGTGAACAGCGAGAACGACTTCGATAGACATCTGTTCGCCATCGTCGGACGGCCGCGGGCGGACTGACGCTATGGGGGCGGCGGACGGCAGAATCGTGCCATTTCCGTCACCCCGAGCGACATTCTGGCGCCGCGCAAGGCTGGAAAGCCGAGCCGCTGGGCGGCGAATATTCCTAGCTTTGCGAGCCGCAACTGGGACATGGAAATCGAGCGCTTTCAGCGGGGCAAGCGGTTTTACAAGGGTTTGGGGCAATGAGGGGCTTTGCCGCGGTCGCTCTCGCTGCGCTCGGCGCGGCGATTGCGGGTCCAAGTTGGGCGGCGGATCTGCCGACGAAGAAGCCGGCGCCGGTCTTCGAACCTCAGCCCGTCTTGCCCCCCGCCTGGCGCTTCGAGTTCACCGGCTACGGCTGGCTCTCGAGTCTCTCCGGCTATTCCGGAATCCGCAACTTTCCGGTACTGCCGTTCTACGCGGACTTCCAGAAAATCGTCGAACACCTCGGCGGCGTGTTCATGGGCGCGGCGACCGCGAGCAACGGGACGTATATCGTCGGCGTCGACTTCATTTGGTCGCGGATCGTCGGCAGCTCGACGTTCAACAATCCCAACAGCACGCTCTACGGCACGCAAGCGAACATCACGCTGAACGAAGCGGTCGCGACCGGCATCGGTGGCGTCCGCATCCCGATCGGCCCGCCGAATTTCGAGCTCTATGCGATCGGCGGCCTGCGTTGGTTCGGAACGTCGGACAAGCTCACCCTGACCCATCCGGTGTTCGGCTACGAAAACTCCGCCTCGCTCCGCAAGGACTGGCTCGATCCCATCGTCGGCTTCACCGTGCGCTATCGCTTCAACGAGAAATGGTTCGTCAATACGGAGGCCGACATCGGCGGCTGGAGCAACACGAGCGCGACCGGACAGGCGCTCGCCGCCGTCGGTTACAACTGGACGGCCAACATCTCGACGACGCTCGGCTATCGCGTGCTCTACACCTACGACAGGCAGAACACCGGCGACACGCGGCCCAACGGCCAAAGCGGCAGCTTCCGCTACCAACAGTGGATGTACGGGCCCTATGTCGCGTTCAAGTACGGATTCTAGAGGCGCTCAAACAAGAGGTTCGTTTTGCGGTGGGAGAGCGCGGTGAAAGGCATCTCTGAAGGCATTTCGCTGACCGTGGCGGCTTGCCTTGCCCTTGCTTTCGGCGCCGGGTCCCTCGCCCAGGCCGACGAGCACTACACCCATCCTTACATCCTCGCTCACCGCGCGGCGGCGAAGTCTTATGAGCGCTTCGGCGACTTGCCGCTCGGGGCGGTGATCCGGACCGATGAGCGCTACGGACCAACGGACCTTTTCCAACCGCGTGGCTGGGACTACTGGAACCGGCTTGAGAATCCCCGGCCCATCCAGGACCCAAATCTCTGGCCGGACAAGCGGCCGACTTACATGAACGCGGTCCTCTCGATGCCAGCCGGCAGCACGTTTACTTTGCACGGGCAATTTCCGCACGCGCGCTATTGCAAGATGGCGTTCTACACGCTTGTCCACGGCACCTTCACGGCGCTGCCGGGAGCCTCGCTGGCCTGCTGGGACATCGAACCCGATCCCGGATCGACCAATCCCTTTGTCGTCGGCGCCGACCGCCACGCACCGCATCGGAGCTTCACGCTGCACATCCTCGCGGACGACCCGCCGAAGGATCCGGCGATGCGAGCCAAAAACACCGCCTATGTCGGCCGCGACGTGGAGGAGCTGCAAGCGATCTTCCGCATCTACGTGTCTGACCAAAGCTATGATGGTCCTGGCGTCGCGCCCGGAGGCGCTCCGTCGGTGGAGCGGATTTTCACCTACGAAGGGCGCCTCGCGGACGGGACCGAGCTCACAGGCGAGGAGGTCGCAAAGCAGTTCAACCGGCCAGTTGGCTTCGCGCCGCCGCCGATCAGCGTCGACAAATGGTATGCGCTCGTCGATGCCAAGGACAATGATCCAAGCCTCACCCCGAGTGCGGCGCCGGCGCGCAAAGACCCGGTGTTCGAGAAGTTCTGGACAGTCCCTTATACGCTCGTCGGCGCGTTCAAGGCGCCGGAGGAGCGGGCCAAGCTTCCATGGAAGGGACTCGGCGCGCAGGCCGGGGCGGACCCCGGCACCGTTTATCTTGTCGCCTATCTGTCGCGCGTCTATGGGCCAGTGTTCGTGGTGCGCGGCAAGATGCCGAGTTTCCCGAACACGTTTGCTGGCAGCGACGGCAAGGGCATTGCGGTCACGCCGGCCGCCAATCTGCAATATTGGTCGATGGTCACGCTCGCCTCCGCCCCCTCGGGCGAACTCTGGGACGGCGTGTTCGACATGCAGGTCCCCCTCGACAAGGAGGGCAACTACACAATCGTCGTCTCCCGCCCGGAGGACAGGCCGAAAAACGCCACCGCCGAGCATGGCGTAGCCTGGATCGACTGGGGTCCCGGCGAGGGCCTCGACGATCCTCGCAACCGCAAGGACTGGGGCATGCTGCTCGTGCGCATGATGTCGGCCGATCCGAACTGGTCGAATAGCCCCGACAAGATCGAGAAACCCGGAGAGGAGGCGGCCGTGCTCGGCCCCTATTATCCGCGGGGCGAGTACACCACCAAAGAAGCGTTCGAGACCAAGGGGCCGCAATAAGCTTGCGCCCTGGCGACCGGGAGGACGCGCGAGATGGGTTGGATGCTCAAAGGTTTGCTTAGCGCGATCGCGTTGATTGGCGCGGCGGCAATGGCGACGGGCGCGCTTGCGGAGACGCTCGCGCCGACGAAGGCGATCGAAGGGAAAGATCTGCACGTCACCGAGATGCGCAATATGCCTTTCTGCGAGATCGAGGTCGTCGCTGGCTTTCCGCCGCTGGTCAATTTCGAGAACACTACCGGTGCCAGCGACTGCCCGCCCGACAAATTCGACGCCATCGACACGAAAGAGCTCACGAAGGCGATCGGCGCCGAGTGGATCATTCTCAACCCACGCCGCCATTGGACGATGGACCAGGCGTGGCTCTACAACATCGGCGACACTTACGACTTCGCCGGCGTCAAGGCGACCTGGATGGGATCGGCCCGTCCTCTGGATATGGTCAAGGCGTTCGCGGGCGAGTACCAGCCGTTCGAGACCAACCGCGCGTCGAAATACCTCTATGCGAAAGGCAAGCCGGTCTATCTCCTGACGCCGCCCGACAAGAAGGGCGTCTTCGTCATGCAGTCCTGGACCGATCACGTCGACAATACGCTCGCTGAGGACAAGCTGCCGGACCTCGGCCAAATTCTGACTCTGCCGAAGGGATGGACTTTTTCGGTCAAGACGCTTGATCAGGACCTCACTATCGCCCCGCCTGCGCCCGACTACACGGCGCATTCGCTCGTCGACAACCTCAAGAACGTCTATGCCGGTTGCGGCTTCGACAGCGCCTGCAGCTTCACGCCCTGAGCGATGTGACGCGAAAGAGGATTTCGCAAGTGCGCCACTTCGCTCTCGGCCTCTTTATCGTCGCTGCAAGCGGGCTTGTCGCGCCGTTTGCGAACGCTCAGACGCGGGAGCAAGTCCGCGAAGCCCAGACGATCGCCGAGGAAGCCTATCTCTACGGCTTCCCGATGATCGTCGGCTACGACGTCCTCTACAAATTCTTCATCGACCGCGAGTCGGGCCAGTTCAAGGCGCCGATCAACACGATCAATAACGAGGCGCGCGTGTTCACGCCGAAGGACACGGCGATCTCGACGCCCAACAGCGACACGCCCTACTCGATGGCGCTGCTCGATCTGCGCGCCGAGCCGATCGTCCTGTGCATGCCGGAGATCGAGAAGGCGCGCTATTACGACGTGCAGCTCGTCGACCTCTACAGCGACAACTACGGCTACATGGGCAGCCGGACGACCGGCAACGGCGCCGGCTGCTACATGGTCGCGGGGCCGGAATGGAACGGCGATGAGCCACCGGGCGTCGCGAAGACCTTCCGCAGCGAGACCGAGTTCAGCCTCGTCGTCTATCGCACCCAGCTCTTCAATCCCGCCGACATGGACAACGTGAAAAGGATCCAGGCGGGCTACAAGCTCGAGCCGCTTTCGGCCTTTCTCGGCCGGCCTTCGCCGCCGCCCGCGCCGGCGGTCGAATGGCCGAAGTTCGAGCAGGACGCATTCACCACGCGCTTCGGCGAGTACCTGAGCTTCCTTCTGCAATTCTGCCCGCCGACCGGCGCGGCCGCCGTGGAAAAGCCTCTGCGCGAGAAATTCACGCGCATCGGCATCGGCGCCGGGGGGAAGGCCGCCCCGCGCGAATTATCGCCCGAGATGAAGGCCGCTCTTGGCGACGCGGTGAAGGCCGCCCTCGCGAAGATCGACGCGACCGCCGATTCGATCGGGAACGACGTCAACGGCTGGCGCGTCGGCGCCGCCGCCGGAAGCCGCGCGTTCTACCACGGCGACTGGGCGCTGCGGGCCGCCGCCGCCAAACTCGGCATCTACGGCAACGACGCCGACGAGGCGGTCTATCCGTTCGCGCGCAACGACGCGAACGGGCTCAAGCTCGACGGCGGCCTCCACGCCTATGAGGTCACGTTCGCGCCGGACGCGCTGCCGCCGGTGAACGCGTTCTGGTCGATCACCATGTACGACGGTCGCACCCAGCTCCTGGTCGCCAATCCGATCGACCGCTATCTGATCAATTCGCCGATGCTGCCGGATCTCAAGAAGAATCCGGACGGCTCGCTGACGATCTACATCCAGAAGGATTCGCCCGGCAAAGACAAGGAATCGAACTGGCTCCCCGCGCCCGACGGGCCGATCTTCCTCGTCATGCGGCTCTACTGGCCGAAGACCGAGCCACCGTCCATCCTGCCGGCCGGCAAGGGAACCTGGAAGCCGCCGGCGCTGGTCAATGTCCGCAATTTGCGGGCGCTCGACGTCAAGCGCTTCGGCGACAAGTCTCTGGAGAACTTCATCCGCACCGACGACCGTTACGGCCACGACGGGTTGTTCGGGGGGCCGCGGGGTTGGGGCTACTGGAATTACCTCGAATATCCGCGGCCGATCCAGAATCCGAACCTCTGGCCCGACATGCAATCGACCTATTTCATCGGCCAGCTCGATCTGCCGGCCGGCGTGAAGCTGACGCTGCATGGCGCCTATCCGCATGGGCGCTATTTCCAGTTCGCTCTCTACAAGGCGGAGAACAACACTTTCGTCTCGACCGGCGCGATTGCGGGCGATGAGATCGAGCCTGACGCGGGTTCGTCCAATCCGTTTCTGGTCGGCGCCGACAGGCTGGCCGAGCCGCGCAATTTCACGCTGCGCATGATCGCTTCGGACGCGCCTGCCGATCCAACGAAGCGGCAGAAGAACGCGCTCTACGTCGGCGCGAGCGGCGGGCTCATTCAGGCGGTCATCCGCGAATATCTCTCCGATCAGGGGAGCGACGGCGCCGGCTCCGGCCGCGACAACCGGCCCGAATTCTGTATAGTAGGGCGATGCAGGGAAGGGCGGAAAACGACGAGGTTTTCCTGAGCTATTCGCGGGCGGACTCGGCCGCCGCGGACAGGCTTCGGGCGCGGCTCAGGGAGGCGGGCCTCAGCGTCTCCCGCGACCGCCGTGCGCTGCGGGCCACGGCGCCGCGCGGCGCTCGACGCGCGCCTATCCGAGGATCGCGCCGTGCCTGAGATCGAGCCGCCATATGGTCTCATTGCCCGTGCGTTGGACCGCGGAGAAGTGGTGCCGTTTTTCGGTTCCGCCGCGTCGGCAATCTGTCGCCCTGAGGGCGAGACAAAGTGGGGTTTCCGTAAGCCGTTCTATCCGTTCGGGGCCGAGCTGGCCGACGAACTTGCGCGCGAAGCGAGCTATTACGGCAGGGCCGAAGCCGGACAGGATTCTGCGGTGAACGAACTGCTGGACGCCGCCGCCAAGGTCGTGCCGGGCGTCGAACGTGATAAGCTCAAAACCGCTTTCGAACCGGTGATCCGCAAGCATGTGGGCATGCCTCCTCTCGCGCTGATCGCCTCATTTGTTGCGCACGTGCAATCCACGCGGGAAGACCTCGATCAAGAACTTCGTGAAACCTTCAGCGTCAAGACCAAACCGGGCGATCTGCAAACGACGCTGGCGACAATCCCGACGATCAAATTGTATGTGACGACAAATTACGACGACCTGATTGAGACGGCGTTGGCGGACGTCAATCGCCGTCCCAATGTTCTGGTCGATCGGAGCGACAAGGGGCTTTTGTTCTACAAGCAGGGCGACGCGCCAGAGCCCGCCGGTCCTTCGGACCTCGATCGCCTATTGGGGGATGGGCCAAAAGGCCTTCCGGAAACGCCGATCGTATTCAAGTTGCACGGCAGCATCGACCGAAAAAATTCCGAGAACGACAGTTACCTGATTACTGAAGAGGATTACGTCGATTTTCTCGGCCGCTCCTGGGGCTACATACCTGAATACATCGAGCAGCGTCTCATGGCCGGGAAGAAACTGCTGTTTTTGGGCTACAGTTTGGAAGACTGGAATGTCCGGGTCATCCTGAGCAAACTCTTGAACCCGCGCCTGGAGCGCCGGAAGGACCGCGCCCAGCTGCTATTTGATGCTGACAACAGGGACCGGCGCTTTTGGGCGATCGTACGCGGCCGCAGCGACGCCGAGCAGCGGGTCTGGCAAGCGAAGAACCTGAACATCTATCCGATGGACCTGAGAGAGTTCACCGACAAGCTGGTGGCGGCGCTCCATGAACGCCGCACTTGACCCGCGTGACTGCCCGTATGTCGGGCTTGATCCCTTCAAGAGGGAATACGAACCATTCTTCTTTGGCCGCGAGCGTGACAGTCGAATCATCGGCGACAGCGTCTCCGCGCGCCGGATCACAATTCTTTATGGCGCCAGCGGAGTCGGGAAGAGTTCCGTCCTCAACGTCGGGTTGCCTGTCGAGTTGAACGAACGTCGGCCCGACTGGGTCATCGCAACCCATCGCGACTGGCACGACCCGGATGGGATCGAAGGCCGAGTTATGAGCACGCTCCGCGAGGCGCTGCCTGACGGCGAGACCCTCGAAACGACTGAGCGGCCGCTGCTTTTGATCCTCGATCAATTCGAGGAATACTTTCTTTACGAGACCCGGACAGGGGTCACAGCAGCGGAAAAAGCGTTTGGAGCGTTAGTTTCG
>DATJXI010000291.1:0-5882 GCA_035500275.1 Roseiarcus sp.
TGCAAATGGGCGCCACGATCGACAATTTCACCCATTTCGACCAGGACCTCGAGCGCGTCTTCACGCTTTTCCCGCGCCTGAAGGAGCGCGCGCCGCAGCGCGGCGGCACGCTGTCGGGCGGCGAGCAGCAAATGTTGGCGATCGGGCGGGCGCTGATGAGTCGGCCGCGCCTGCTGCTTCTCGATGAGCCGTCGCTCGGCCTCGCGCCACTGGTCGTCAAGCAGATTTTTGAGGTCATCGCCGATCTCAACAAGCGCGAGGGGTTGACGGTCTTTCTTGTTGAGCAGAACGCTTTCCACGCGCTGAAGCTGGCGCACCGCGGCTACGTCATGGTCAACGGGACGATCACCATGCAGGGCGGCGGCGCCGAGCTGCTGGCGCGGCCCGAAGTCCGCGCGGCTTATCTCGAAGGTGGTCACTGATGGCGGGGCTGCTGTGGTCCAAAGATCCTTACGGACTTTTCACCTTCATCGTAATCACGCTCCTGCTTGGGGGCCTGGGCGCATGGGCGACCGGGCGAGCGATGGCCCAGACGTGGCGGCCACTACCGATGCTCCTGCCTTACATGGTGTTCCTCACGGCCGGCGTGCGCTTCCTGCACTACGCGCTCTACGGCGAGCCGCTGCTGTCCCTTCAATATTTCCTTGTCGCCTACGCCTGGACGATGATCGTCGGCGCCTTTGCCTACCGCTACCGGCGCGCCGCCCAGATGGCCACGCAATATTCCTGGATCTACGAGCAGAACGGACTGAACTGGCGCGGGAAGGGAAGGGCGTGATCGGGGCCCCGCCGATCGTGGGCGAACGTTTTTTAAGGTGACTCTTCCGTGTAAACGGGAAAGTATCCGCGCCCAAGGTGGAATTCGTTCCGCCGCGGCGCTCTGGGGAGGCCGGGCGCCGAACCGCAACTTGTGGGAGTGAAGGAAATGAGAAAATACTGGTTGTCCGCCGTCGCGCTCGCCGCGGCCGCGGCGTTCTCTGGAGCGGCGAACGCCCAGGTCAAGTTCGGCGTGACTGGGCCGATCACCGGACCCAACGCCGCATTCGGCGCGCAGCTCGTCAACGGGACGCAACAGGCGGTTGACGACATCAACAAGGCGGGGGGGATCCTCGGCCAGCAGATCACGCTGGAGCAGGGCGACGACGTGTCCGACCCCAAGCAGGGCGTCTCGGTCGCGAACAAGTTCGTCGGCGATGGCGTCAAATTCGTCGTCGGACCGTTCAACTCGGGGGTGACGATCCCGGCCTCCGACGTCTACAAGGAAAACGGAATCCTCATGATCACGCCTTCGGCGACCAACCCGAAGGTCACGGACCGCGGCTACTGGGACGTCTTCCGCACCTGCGGCCGCGACGACCAGCAAGGCATGGTGTGGGCCGAGCTCGCCCGCGACAAGCTCAAAGGCAAGAAGATCGCCATCGTCCACGACAAGACGACCTACGGGAAGGGGCTGGCCGACGTGGCGCGCGACGAGATGCACAAGTTCGGCATTAAGGAGGTGCTCTACGAAGGCGTGAACACCGGCGAGAAGGACTATTCCGCGATCGTCTCGAAGATCAAGGAATCGGGCGCCGACTATCTGATGTGGGGCGGCCTGCACACCGAAGGCGGCCTCATCATCCGGCAAATGCGCGATCAGGGCATGAAGACGGTCATGATTTCGGGCGACGGCATCACCGACCAAGAGTTCGCCTCGATCGGTGGACCGGGTGTCGAAGGCACGCTGATGACCTTCCCGCCTGACCCGCGCAACGTCCCCGCCAACAAGAACATTGTCGATGAGTTCAAGGCGAAGAACTTCGACCCCGAGGCCTACACGCTCTACTCCTACGCCGCGGTGCAGATCATCAAGCAGGCGGCGGAGAAGGCGAAGTCGCTCGATCCGAAGAAGGTCGCCGAAGTCATGCATTCCGGCATGACCTTCCACACCGTCACCGGCGACGTCTCCTACGACAAGAAGGGCGACCTGACAAAGGCTGCCTACGTCTGGTACGTCTGGGAGAAGATGCCGGACGGCAAGATCTCTTACAAGGAAATGTGAGTTTCCTCGTTCCCTTGCGGACGCGCGCGGGCTAGCGGCGCAGCGCAGCGCGAGTTCGCTCCATTCAACGAGTTCGCTCCATTCAAAGAGAGGCCCGCCGGCGACGGCGGGCCTTTCCATCGCTAAGTGAAATCCTCTTGGCCAGCTGGAGACATCGCGTGTTCACGCAATCTGCTGACGGTTCCGTTGGCGGCCCGTACAACGGCAAGTCTTTGTCAAAGGAGAATGCGATGCTGAAGAACTTCGCTTTGCTGGGGCTTGTCGCCGCACTCGCGCTTGCGCCCATCGGCGCGTTGGCCGCCTCGACGGCGCCCGGCGCGCAGTCCACGAGCCATCAAGCCCATAAACCGACGCGGTCCTACCGCAGCGAGATGCGCCATCGCAGCAACCAGAGCAGAGCGCGCGCGCGCGCCGGCGCCGAGCATATGCGCACGATGCGCCCTCAGTAGGAGACTCGCCCCATTCGGCGAGGCCGTCTCCAACGATTGCGCTGCCTGGGCCGGATATTTCCGCCTGTGAATGGCCGGGCGCGAGCCTCCTGGAATTGAAGCGTCCCGGTTGGCTCTGCGCTTAAGAGTGCTATGTAGGCCGGAACGCGAGGCGGGCGCGCGCGGGAGGAGGAGAGTCCATGAAACCCATGAAGTTCGGCGTTGGCCAACCGGTCAGGCGCGTCGAGGACGTCCGCCTCGTCACTGGCCGCGGCGCCTACACAAGCGACTATAGCCCCGAGGGCGCATTGCACGCCGTCTTTTGGCGCAGCCCGCACGCTGACGCGAAATTCCGCATCGCCGATATCGAAGCCGCGCGCGCCATGCCCGGCGTTCGTGCGATTTTCACGGCCGCCGACTTCGCTGCCCTCGGAACTCTCCCTGTTCTCGCCCCGATCGCCAACGCCGATGGCGCGTACCCGCCGACCAAGCCCTATCCGGTCATGGCGAAGGACGAAGTCTTCCATGTCGGGGACCTTGTCGACATGGTCGTCGCGGAGAGTCTGCTCGACGCGCGGGACGCCGCCGAGGCGATTGCGATCGATTGGGAACCGCTGCCCGCTCTCGCCGAAATGGAAGCCGCAATCGAGCCCGGAGCCGCGGCAATTTTCAACGGCGCCGGAAACAACATCGCCTACGACACGCATATCGGCGATAAGGCGGAAACCGACGCCGCGTTCGAGACCGCGGCGCATGTCGCCACGATCAAAGTCGTCAACCAGCGCGTGGTCGCCAACTACCTCGAGCCGCGCAGCGCGGTCGCCGAATACGACGCCGACAATGACCGCCTCACGCTTCATGTCGGAAGCCAGGGCGTCCATACGCTGCGTATGGTCATCGCCAAGCGGGTTCTGAAGATCCCGGAAGACAAGCTCCGGGTCGTGACGCAGGACGTCGGCGGCGGCTTCGGCACCAAGGCTTTCGCGTATCGCGAATACCCGCTTCTGCTCGAAGCCGCGCGGCGCCTGCAGCGCCCGGTCGTGTGGCGCGCCGACCGAACGGAGCACTTCGTCGGCGACGCCCAGGGGCGGGACAACGTGACGGTCGCCGAGATGGCGATGGACTCCGATGGGAAGTTCGTCGCCCTGCGCGTCGACGTCCTCGGCAACCTCGGCGGCTATCCTTCGCAGTTTGCTCCCTACATCCCCTGGCTCGGCGCTTCGATGGCGACGGGGCCTTATGACATCGGCGTGGTTCACGCCCGCGTGCGCGGCGTCTACACCCACACTGTTCCGGTCGACGCCTATCGAGGCGCGGGCCGACCCGAGGCGGCTTATGTTCTTGAGCGCCTGGTGGATCGATGCGCGCGCGTCGCCGGCATCGAGCCGCCCGTGATCCGCGCGAAGAATCTCATCAAGTCGTCACAGACCCCCTACCGGACGCCAACGAATCGAACCTACGACGTCGGCGATTTTGAAGGGACTTTGCGCAGATGTCTTGAGAAAGCGGACTACAAGGGCTTCGCCGAGCGCGCAGACGAGGCGCGCACGCGCGGACATGTCCGGGGCATCGGCATCTCGAGCTACGTCGAATGCACCGCATGGGGCGACGGCGAGGCCGGTTCCGTCATTCTGGAGAAGTCGGGAGACTTCACCGTCCTCATCGGCACGCAGTCGAACGGGCAGGGGCACGAGACCGCTTATGCTCAGGTCGTGTCGCAGTATCTCGACGTTCCGCTCTCGCGGGTGAGGGTTGTGCAAGGGGACACCGAGCGCGTCGCGACCGGCGCGGGCACGGGCGGCTCCCGGTCGATCCCGATCGGGGCGGTCATGGTCGATGGCGCCTCCCGCAAGCTCGTCGCCTCTCTCAAAGACCTTGCCGCCGACAAACTTGAAGCGGCGGCTGAGGACCTTGAGATCGCAGACGGCCATATCCGCATCGCCGGAACTGATCGCGCTGTCTCTTACGCCGAGCTGGCTTCGCTCCCGACCGCCACTGTCGAGCGGCGGACCGGCGCCGACTCTTTCAAGCCGCCCGAGGCCACCTATCCGAACGGCACGCACATCTGCGAGGTTGAGATCGACCCGGAAACCGGCTTGACGCGCATCGTCCGCTATTGCGTCGTCGATGATTTCGGCTTCACTCTGAACCCCTTGCTCTTGGAAGGGCAGGTGCACGGCGGCGTCGCGCAGGGCCTGGGTCAGGCGCTCCTAGAAAAGGCGGTCTACGACAGCGACGGCCAGCTCTTGACGGCGAGCCTAATGGACTACTGCCTGCCGCGGGCGGACGACTTGGTGAGCATCGAATTCGAGACTCGCAACGTCCCCTCGACGACTAACCCTATGGGGCTTAAGGGCGCGGGCGAGGCTGGCAGCATCGGCTCGACGCCTGCGGTCATGAACGCCGTGGGGGATGCGCTCTGGCGCGCCTACGGGATCGACCACATCGATATGCCGGCGACTCCGTTTGCGGTGGCGAGGGCCATTCGCAGGGCCTCGGGCGAAAAACCCGCGCATTGAGCTGAAGTTCGTGGTTACGGACGGCCATGTTTCAGCCATCGGCAAGCTGGAGCATGGCGTCGTGACCGAAATCCAACCGAACAATCCGCTTCTCGACCATTGGACGGGGCCGTTCGAGGCCCCGCCGTTTGGTGGGATAGAGGCGGCGCATTTTCGACCCGCCTTCGATTGGGCGCTAGCGGAGGCGCGCGAGGAAATTGCCGCCATCGCCGCCAACCCGGCGCCGGCGACGTTTGAGAACACGATCGAGGCGCTCGAGCGAAGCGGCCGCAAGCTGAACCGAGTGTCCGCCGTCTTCTTCAACCTTGCGAGGACGGACGGCGCGCCTGAGTTCGAGGCCATCGAGCGGGAGATCGCGCCGCTCCTGGCGCGGCATCGCAACGAGGTCTTTCTCAACTCGTCGCTCTTTGCGCGCGTCGACGCTTTACTGAGGAAGCGCGACGCGCTGGGCCTCAGCCCGGAGCAGGCGCGGGTCCTCGATCGCTACCACGTCGCCTTTACCCGCGCGGGCGCTGGGCTTGCGGACGAAGTGAAGCGGCGGCTTACGGAAATCGCCGAGCGGCTCGCTGTGATCGAGGCGCGTTTCGGCCAGAACGTGCTTCATGACGAGAAATCCTACCTTCTCGTTCTCGAAACGCCGCATGATCTTGAGGGTCTGCCGGACTGGCTCGTCGCCTCGGCGGCGCGCAACGCCCTCGATCGCAGCCTTAAGGCCAAGCACGCGATCACCCTTGCGCGTTCGAGCGTCGAGCCGTTCCTGCAATTCTCGGCCCGTCGCGACCTGCGCGAGAAGGCGTTCGCCGCCTGGGCCGCTCGCGGCGAGCATGAGGGGCCGACCGACAACCGCGAAATCATGAACGAGATCGTTCGGCTGCGCGCGGAGCGCGCGAGGCT
>DATJXI010000292.1:0-2363 GCA_035500275.1 Roseiarcus sp.
CGCGCAGCTCAAGCAGAATTGCGTGGACAACGGCGGTGACGTGGTCGACTGTCACGACTTTTTCCCCAACGGCTGTGCAACGCCTCCTTGTCAGCCGTGCCGTTTCGTCTGCGAGTAGCGAGACCGCAGAATCCTATCCTAAGAGGGGAGGTCATCCGTAACCCTCCGGCGTAGGCCGCGGCTACGCCGCCTGTCGAAGTGAAGTTTCAGTCCGCCAATTCCACGGCAGCAATTCTGGGAGTTTCGTTTGCGGCGTGTCGGCGATGCGGGCGAGGACGTCGGCGAGCCATGCCTGCGGATCGAGGTCGTTGAGCTTGGCGGTCCCGATGAGCGTGTACATCAGCGCCGCCCGTTCGGCGCCGCGCTCCGATCCGGCGAACAGCCACGACTTCCTGCCGAGCGCCAAGCCGCGCAGCGCGCGCTCCGCCGCGTTGTTGCTGAGACAGATGCGGCCGTCGTCGAGGAAGCGGGTGAAGGACGGCCAGCGCGTGAGCACGTAGTCGATCGCCTTGGCGACGGCGGCGTGACGCGAGAGCTTGGCGCGCTCGGCGCGCATCCAGCTTTCGAGCGCCGCGACCAGCGGAGCGCTCCTTTCCTGGCGCACGGCCAAGCGCTTGGCGGCCGACAGGCCGCTGATCTCGCGCTCGACGGCGAAAAGCGCGTCGATGCGTTTTACGGCCTCAAGCGCGATGGGCGAGATCGGCGGCGCGTTCTTGCCGCGTCGGGCGTTGGCGGCGATATCAGCCAACTCGAAGAACTTGCGCCTGGCATGGCTCCAGCACAAAGCCTCGACGATCGGGCCGGGCTTGCGATCGGGAAGGTAGAGGCGATTGTAGCCGTCGAAGGCGTCGGCTTGCAGAATGCCGGCGTAGACAGCCAGATGCCGCTCAGGATGCCCGCGCGTCCGATCGCGCGAGGCGTAGAACAGCGCCGCCGGCGGATCCTTGCCGGCAAACGGTCGGTCGTCCCGAGCGTAAACCCAAATCCGGCCGGTCTCCGTCCGGCCTTTGGCCAGGATGGGAACCGTCGTATCGTCGCCATGAAGGCGCTCGGCCGCCAGGACGTGGCGCACGATCAACGCGTAGAGGGGATGCAGCGCGACCGCGCAGGCGCCGACCTGATCGGCGAGCGTCGACAAAGCTGAGGTCGACGCCTTCGCGGGCGTAGCGCTCGCTCTGCCGGTTCAGCGGCTGATGCTGCCCGAACTTCTCAAACAGGATCATCGCCAGAAGAGAAGGTCCGGCGAAGCCGCGCGGCGTGACATGGAACGGCGCCGGCGGCTGCGTGATCGCCTCGCACTGCCGGCAGGCGAAGCGCTCGCGTATCGTCTGGATCACCTTCCAGTGACGCGGAACGACCTCAAGCGTCTCGGTCACGTCCTCGCCGAGCTTCGACAGCTTCGTCGAGCCGCAGCACGGGCAGCTCGTCGGCGCCGCGACCACCAGCCGCTCGCGCGGCAAATGCTCGGGAAAGGGCTTGCGCGCCGGCCGCTTGCGCTCGAAGGACTTGACCACGGTCGGGGGCGCCGACCGCTCTGCCGTCAGTTCGTCCTCAGTGGCGTTGGCCTCGGCGTCTTCCAACTGCATCTCCAGTTGGTCGATTAGGCGCTCCTTGCGCTCCGAGCGCGCGCCATAGAGCGTGCGGCGCAGCTTTTCGATCTCGAGCCTCAACAGAGCGATCAGCGCATCGGCGCTCGAGGCGGTCGCATGAGCGTGCGTCAGATCGGCTTCAACCCGCATCGCCCGCGCTTCGCTTTCCCTGCGCGCCGCGCGTTCAGCGAGGATCAGCGCATGCGCGGCGGCGAGATCGGAGGGGAGAGAATCAGACGTCTCTGTCACGTCCGAAGGGAATCACGAGCCGCGCCGATTTGTAAGCAAAATCCTCAGCCGGCCGCGGTTGGACGCCAGGTTTTCTGGGGCATGCGCCAATCGATCCCCTCGAGCAGATAGCCGAGTTGCGCCGCCGAGATCGTCACCGTTCCGTCCGCCGTCGACGGCCACAGAAAGCGACCCCGTTCCAGCCGCTTGGCGAACAGGCACAGGCCCTGGCCGTCGTGCCAAAGACATTTGATGAGATCGCCGCGGCGACCGCGAAAGACGAACAGATGGCCGCCATGCGGATCGCGCTTCAACGTCTCTTGCACCATCAGCGCAAGGCCGTCGAACCCCTTCCGCATGTCGGTGTGGCCCGTCGCCAGCCATACCCGAACGCTTGCAGGGACGGGGATCATCTGCGGGCCAGCGCCCTGACGACGCGCGCCAGCGCCGTCGCGTCGACGTCAGCGCCGACGATGATGCGCGCGCCGCCAGCAAGCACGATCTCCATCCGGCCGATTGGTTCCTGCGTTGCGATAGGAGCGGCCG
>DATJXI010000293.1:0-6181 GCA_035500275.1 Roseiarcus sp.
CAAGCGCCCGGTCGGCGCGCGGGAAGTAGGAGCGGTTGCCCCAGTTCTGATAGGTGCGGAAGAAGAACACCTCGACGCAATACTGTCCCGCCTCCTCGGCGATCGCGAAGACGTCGGCCTCGGGAATGGTCCTCGGATTGACCGCCTGCTCGCCCTGGATGGCGGAGAGCGCGGAGATGCGGTCGCGCAGGCGCGCCGCGCGCTCGAAATCGAGCGCGGCGGAGGCGGCGCTCATCTCCTCCGCGAGACGCTGCCGGATCGCCCGGCTCCGTCCGGACAAGAACTCGCGCGCTTGCCCGACAAGCTTTTCGTAATCCTCAAGGCCGATCTCGCCCGTGCACGGGCCCGAGCAGCGCTTGATCTGGTAGAGGAGGCAGGGCCTCGTGCGGTGGGCGTAAAAACTGTCGGAGCAGGTGCGCAGCAGGAACGCCCGCTGCAACGCCCTAAGCGTGCGGTAGACGGCGCCGGCGCTGGCGAACGGGCCGAAATAATGGCCGGGAATCGAGCGCGCGCCGCGGTGCTTGATGAGCCTCGCGGCAGGGTGCGACGTGCAGATGAGGATATAGGGGAAGCTTTTGTCGTCCCTGAGTACGACGTTGTAGCGCGGCCTCAGCTGCTTGACGAGATTGGCCTCGAGCAGGAGCGCCTCGGCTTCCGACTCGGTGGTGACGAACACGAGCGAGCGCGTCTGCGAGACCATCCGTGCGATCCGGCTCGGCTGCCGCTCCGGCGCCATATAGGCGGCGATGCGCTTCTTGATCGCGCGCGCCTTGCCGACATAGAGCACCTCGCCCTCAGGCCCGATCATGCGGTAGACTCCGGGGCCCGTCGGCGCATGTCGCCAGAATTCGCGGACCGCCTCCGCGCCGCGCGCCAGGCTGCCGGGCTCGGCCGGCGCCTCGTCGAGCGCGAGGTCGAGGGGGCCCATGTCGGCGCTGAGCTCGCGCTCGAGCGCCGCTTCAGCCCTGGCCTCGGCCGCCGGGGCTTCGCCGGGGGGATAGTTTTTCGTGGCGCCCGTCATCCCGTTTATCTAGGGGGAGGCTTTGGGCATGGGAAGCCGCCCTTCGGCTGGTTAACCGTGCGCGCGGCCCCCGTCTGGACGTGCGGCGGAAATGCGGCTAGCAACGCCCGTGTTAGGACTTTGTTAACGATCTTCGGCGGGGACGCCGGGGGCGGGAGAATTCAAGCGTGAGCCTGCGTCTCGGGCATGGGTTCTCGCCGCGCCGGGCGTTTGCGTTGTCGGCGTCGGCGCTTCTGGCGGCGATCTCTCTCGCCGGCTGCGTCGAAAGCACGAGCGACATCGCGCCGGGCGTCGACGGCGCCCAGTTCGTGCGGCGCCAGGACGCGAGCATGACCGGCGCGACCATGGCGATCGTCTCGATCGAGGGCGCGCCGGCGGAGCTTTCCGACCGCTTCCGGCAGAGCCTTGACCAAGCGGCCGCTCAGCGGCAGATCGCGGTCGCGCCGCCTGCGTCCGCGCGCTACCTCATTCGCGGCTATCTCAACGCCTCGCCGGCCGAGAACGGCGCCCGCATCGACTTTGTCTGGGACGTGTTCACCCCCGACAAGCGGCGCGTCCAGCGGTTGACCGACGTGATGCTCGTCACCGGCGCCGGCGACGACGCCTGGGCGATGGTCAATGACGCGGCGCTCGACAGCATTGCCGCCAAATGCGCCGATGATCTTGCGGCCTATCTCTCGAACACGCCCGAGGCTGCGCCGGGCGCGGCGTTGAGCTACGCAGAATAGCGCTTCCGTCTGTGGACCGGGCTGGACACCCAGGCGTTTAGATCGAGGCTGATGTTGTTTGCGGGGGAGGCCGCTGCTATGACCCGGCGCGCCCGGCCGGCGGGGGCGGGCCCGCCTTCGGAGATTTGCTCGTGCTCGGCAAGATGAAAATTTTGGCCGGCAATTCCAACCCGCCTCTCGCCGAAGCCATCGCCGCCTATCTTGGCGAGCCCTTGACCGGCTGTCATGTCCGCCGCTTCGCCGACCTCGAGATTTTCGTCGAGATTCTCGAGAACGTGCGCGGCCGCGACGCCTTCATCATCCAGTCGACGTCCTATCCGGCGAACGACAATCTGATGGAGCTGCTCATCATGATCGACGCGCTGCGGCGCGCTTCGGCGCATCGCATCACGGCGGTCATCCCCTATTTCGGCTACGCTCGGCAGGACCGGAAACCCGGCCCGCGCTCGCCGATCTCGGCCAAGCTCGTCGCCAACCTCATCACCCGCGCCGGCGCCGACCGGGTGCTCACCGTCGACCTGCACGCGGGTCAGATTCAGGGCTTCTTCGACATTCCGACCGACAACCTGTTCGCCGCCCCGACCATGGTCCGCGACATCCAGACCCGCGGCGACGCCTACAAGAACGTCATCGTCGTCTCGCCCGACGTCGGGGGCGTCGTGCGGGCGCGGGCGCTGGCGAAGCGCCTCGACGCGCCGCTCGCCATTGTCGACAAACGGCGGGAGCGGGCAGGCGAATCGGAGGTGATGAACATCATCGGCGACGTCAAGGCACGCAACTGCGTGCTGCTCGACGACATCGTCGATTCCGGCGGCACGCTCTGCAACGCCGCCGACGCGCTGCTCGAGGAGGGCGCCGCCAGCGTTTCGGCCTATATTACCCACGGCGTTCTCTCCGGCGGGGCTGTCGCGCGCATCGCCGCCTCGAAGCTGACCGAGCTCGTGCTCACCGACACGATCGCGCCAACTGAGGCGGTGCGGGTCGCCCGCAACATCCGCGTCATCTCGATTGCGCCCTTGATCGGCGAGGCGATCGCCCGCATCGCCAAGGAAGAGAGCGTTTCCTCCCTCTTCAACTGAAGCCCCCGTCGGCATTTTTCTCAGCGGAAGTCCGCGGCGCGGTTGACAGCCCCGCAACGGTCAGACTTAGTTCGTCTTCTCGTCGGTTTTTTGTGGCGAATGGGCGCGCGCCGGCCGTCGGCTCTCGCCGTTGCCCGGGAGGATGAAAATGTTCGGTCGCAAGTCCCAGCTCATGATAACGGCCGCCTTCGCCGGCGCGGTATTCGCGTCCGCGGCGTGGGCGGCCGACGTCAAGCCCGCCCTGATCTACGACCTCGGCGGAAAGTTCGACAAGTCGTTCAATGAAGGCGCGTACAACGGCGCGACGCGGTTCACCAAGGAGACCGGCGTCAAATTCCGGGATCTTGAGATCCAGAACGAATCGCAGCGCGAGCAGGTGCTGCGCAAGTTCGCCAAGGACGGCTACTCGCCGATCATGATGACCGGCTTCGCCTGGGAGACCGCGCTGAAAAAGATCGCCCCGGAATTCCCGAACACCAAGTTCGGCATCATCGACGACGTTGTGGACCTGCCGAATGTGCAGTCGATCGTGTTCAAGGAGCAGGAGGGCTCCTTCGTCGTCGGCGTCATCGCGGCCGACACGTCGAAGTCCGGCAAGGTCGGCTTCGTTGGCGGCATGGACATCCCGCTCATCTCGAAGTTCGAGTGCGGCTACGAGCAGGGCGTCAAATACGCGAGCGACGGCAAGGCCGAAGTGTTCGCCAACATGACCGGAACGACGCCGGCGGCATGGAACGACCCGGTCAAAGGCGGCGAATTGGCGAAGTCGCAGATGGATCGCGGCGCCGACGTCGTCTACGCCGCCGCCGGCGCGACCGGCCAAGGCGTGCTGAAGGCGGCGGCGGACGCCGGGAAGTTCGGCATCGGGGTGGACTCCGACCAGAACTATCTCTTCCCCGGTCACGTGCTGACTTCGATGCTGAAGCACGTGGACGTCGCCACATACAAATCCTTCATGGACGCGAAGAACGGCACGTGGAAGGCCGGCGTGCAGTCGCTGGGCCTCAAAGAAGGCGGCGTCGACTACGCTCTGGACAAATACAACGAGAAGCTGATCACGCCGGAAGTGAAGGCCAAGGCCGACCAGGCCAAGGCCGACATCATCTCGGGCAAGATCCAGGTTCACGACTACATGACCGACAACAAGTGCCCGGACTGACGGGCGACGCTGAGCATGCCCCATGGCCGACCGCGCGCTGGCCATCCCCACCTCCTCCGGGTCGCTCATGACAGGCGGTGGTCCGGCGTCGCGTCGCGGACCTTGCTCGCGGGATCGATGAGCAATGGGCCTTGGCACGGGGTGCGCGGATGACAAGCACGGCGAGCAAAGCCACTCCCGCGATCGAGCTCAATGGCATCGACAAGAGCTTCGGCCCGGTCCACGCCAACCGGAACGTCAACCTCAGCATCGAGCGCGGCGTCATCCACGGAATTGTCGGCGAGAACGGGGCCGGGAAATCGACGCTCATGTCGATCCTCTACGGGTTCTATGAGGCCGACGCCGGCGAGATCCGCATCAACGGCAAACCCGTCCGCATTCGCTCCTCGCGCGAGGCGATCAGCCACGGCATCGGGATGGTCTTCCAGCATTTCATGCTGGTGCCGCCGCTGACCGTTCTCGAAAACGTCATGCTCGGCGCCGAGGGCGGCCCGCTGTTGGCGAGCGGCGCGAACGACATCCGCAAGAAGCTCGCGGTTCTCGGCCGGGAGTACGGTCTGGAAGTCGATCCCAACGCAGTCGTCGGCGAGCTGTCGGTCGGCCTGCAGCAGCGGGTCGAGATCCTGAAGGCGCTCGTCCGCGGCGCTGAAATCCTCGTGCTCGACGAACCGACGGCGGTTCTGACCCCGGCCGAGGCCGATCAGCTCTTCGAGATGCTGCGGGTCTTGAAGAGCCAGCACAAGACCATTGTTTTCATCACCCACAAGCTGCGCGAGATCATGACCCTCACCGACCGAGTCTCGGTCATGCGGCGAGGCGAGATCGTCGCGACCTTCGACACGGCGGAAACGTCTCCGCCCCAGCTCGCCGACGCGATGGTCGGGCGGAAAGTGATCCTCAAGATCGACAAGGGGGAGGCCCACCCGGGTAAGGTCGTGCTCGAAGCTCGCGACCTTGTCGTCCGCGACGACCGCGACGTCGTCCGCGTCAACGGTGTCTCGTTCTTTTTGCGAGAGGGGGAAATCCTGGGCGTGGCGGGCGTCGCCGGCAACGGCCAATCCGAGCTGCTCGAAGCCCTGTCCGGGATTCGGCCCTTGAGCGGCGGCGAAATCCTCATCGACGGCGAACCGCTGCCGCCCGCGGAGCACAATCCGCACGCCGAGCGCCTTATTGGCGTCGGCCACGTCCCCGAAGACCGTCATCGCATGGGCCTCGTCATGCCGTTCGAGGCCTGCGAGAGCGCCATGCTCGGCTTCCAGTACGAGGAGGTCTACGGCAAGGGCGTCCTGTTGAACCGCCGCGCCATCATCGCCGACGCCGACAAGAAGATGGAGGCGTTCGACGTGCGGCCGCGCGCCCCGCTGCTTAAGACAGCGAACTTCTCCGGCGGCAACCAGCAGAAGCTTGTGCTGGCGCGCGAGATCGAGCGCAATCCGAAGATCATGCTGGTCGGCCAGCCGACCCGCGGCGTCGACATCGGCGCCATCGAGTTCATCCACAAGCGCATCGTCGCCCAGCGGGACGCCGGCAAGGCTGTCCTGCTCGTCTCCGTCGAACTTGATGAAATCTTCGCGCTCTCCGACCGCATCATCGTGCTGTGCGGCGGGCGCATCACCGGCGAAAGACGCCCCGAGGAAACCAACGCCCAGGACCTCGGCCTCCTGATGGCCGGCGTCAACGAGCGAGCCGCATGAGCGCTCCCTTAAAACCCTTGCCCGCGTGGGCAGACCTCGCGGTCATCCCGCTCGTCAACGTGACGGCCGCCTTCGTCATCTCCGGATTCGTGGTGCTGGCGATCGGCGAGAATCCGCTCGAGGCGGTGCAGATCCTCATCACCGGCGCGCTCGGCAACCTCGAGGGCATCGGCTTCACGCTCTACTACGCAACCAGCTTCATCTTCACCGGGCTCGCGGTCGCGGTCTGCTTTCACGCGAACCTGTTCAACATCGGCGTTGAGGGGCAGGCCTATATCGCGGGGCTCGGCGCCGCGCTCGCCGCGCTGCACCTCGGCTTCCTGCCCGGCTATTCGCTGGCGATTGCGGCGATCATCGCGGCGGCTTTGTTCGGCGCGGCGTTTGCGGCCATCCCGGGTTATCTGCAGGCCTACCGCGACAGCCACATCGTCATCACGACGATCATGTTCAACTACATCGCCTCGGCCATCATGGGCTATCTTCTGGTCAATGTGCTGCGC
>DATJXI010000294.1:0-2552 GCA_035500275.1 Roseiarcus sp.
GCCTTGGCGATTTTGCGCGCTCCATGGCGTCGATCGATCGCGTGCGCCCTTCGCTAGGGAGCGTGAGCGGCTTGGCCGCCTCTCTGGCCTCCTGCGGCCGAGACGCGTCGTTTTCCGCCAGCTCGCTCAACGCGTCGATCCGGCTGACGCCCTTGGCGACGACGAGGCTGAGCTCCGCCCGCTGGCTGCGGAGCGCGTTCACGCTCATCGTGCGCTGCTTGACCCGCCATTCCCGGGTCTTGTGCGGCATCAGCACGGCCGGCTGATCGGCGCTCTTAACCGGCGCGAACCGCATATCGGGGCGCGACATGGCCTCGCCGATCGACGGCGGCGTCGACGGCGTCGTTCTTGCCCCGCTTGACGTAAGGCTTGATGTTGGCCGGAGGCCTCAACACGACCTCGCGCCCCATCGCGGGCCAGCTCGCGCGCCCAATAATGAGCCGAGCCGCAGGCCTCCATGCCGATCCGACAGGGCGGGATCTGAGCGAAAAACGGGCGCGCCCTCGAACGGCTCAATTTGCGGCTCGCCGCCGAGCCGTCTGCGGCCCGCAAGCCCTGCGCCTGAAAAACAGCCTTTGCCCAAATCGACGCCGATTCGGCTAAACTCATCCATGGACGGTCCTCCCGTTGCGGCCCTCCAGCGACCGCCTGTGGCGCTTGACGCCGTTTGGGCGGGCCCATCCACTCCATCATTTTGTTCCGACCGTCCCACTGTCACATGAATAACATGTATTTAAAAATAATCGCCCTCTATCTCCGCTTGACCGCGCCTTTGCAAGCGATTTCTCTACTTCGACTTTTCCGTAAGCTCGCGGTGAGCAGACCACCGCAGCGGCGACGGCGCCGAAAACCGTTCCCGTCTGCGCTTCGGATCAAGGGAACACGATAAGACATTCTTTCTGTAATGACAATGAAAGTCGCTCCCCTTGCAGACACATCGCCCGTCCATGCCCTCCGCGCGGCTTTGACGCAGGGTTCGACCTCTTGACCCGACGCGCCCGGCGCCGATTTGTGCTAGGCTAAATTAGGGGACGCCTTATCGAAGCGGGCTCATGAACCGCGTTCGCCAAAAAACGACGTTATGAGCCAGGGCGAGCGCGCCGGTTCCAAAGCGAGGGTGAAGATGATGGCCAATGAAAAGATGACGGCGCAGATGGCGCAAAAGGACGGGTTCATCGCCGCGCTCGACCAGAGCGGCGGCTCGACGCCCGGGGCGCTCCGCCTCTACGGCATTCCCGACAGCGAATACGCCGGCGACGACGCCAAAATGTTCCAGCTCATGCACGAGATGCGCGTCCGGATCATGACGGCGCCGGCCTTCACTGGCGACAAGGTCATCGGCTCGATCCTGTTCGAGCGGACAATGGACGGCGAGGCCCAAGGCAAGGCGGTCCCGAGCTTCCTTTGGGAGGACCGCGGCGTGGCGCCGTTCCTCAAAGTGGACAAGGGACTCGCCGACGCGAACGACGGGGTGCGGCTCATGAAACCGATGCCGGACCTCGAAAAGCTGCTTGAGCGCGCGACCAAGCGCGGCATTTTCGGGACCAAGATGCGCTCGGTCATCGACCACGCCTCGAAGACGGGCATCGCGGCGATCGCGAGACAACAGTTCGAGATTGGCGAGCAGATCGCCCGGCACGACCTCATGCCCATCCTGGAGCCCGAGGTCTCGATCAAGGCGCCGGACAAGGGGGCGGCCGAGCAGATCCTCCTCGAGGAGCTGCAGAAGGGCCTCGACGGGCTGCCCGCGGGGCGGAAGGTGATGTTCAAGCTGACGCTGCCCGACGTGCCGGATTTCTACGCGCCGCTCATCAACGACAGGCGCGTGCTGCGCGTCGTGGCGCTCTCCGGCGGGTATACGCGCGCCGAGGCGTGCAAGAAGCTGGCGGAGAACCACGGCATGGTCGCGAGCTTCTCGCGCGCGCTGACGGAAGGTCTCAAGCGGTCGATGAGCGACGCCGAGTTCGACGCGGCTTTGGGCGAGTCGATCGAGGAGATCTATCAGGCCTCGCGGGAGAAGGTTCCGGCCTAAGCCTTTCACTGCGAGGCGGCATAGCCGATCGGGAGAGGCGCAGCGCTCGAGCCGCCGGACGGGCACTGAGGCTTACACTTAACCTCAGGCGCTCTCGGATAGAGTCTGCCCCGCCTCAGAACGGTTGCTTGCGCTTATTGCGCGGTCGCAATGGACTGTCTGGACTTCGCCGGCGCGGGTCGTCGCGTCGGCGAAGCTCCGCGTCGGCGAGGTCGCCGGAGTAGCTGAATGTCGCAGCCGCTTCAGCTGCATCCGCGCTGGGGCTACCCTAAGCGTGTTCGCGCGCATGAGCGTCGGGGGCGTCCCTGGCCCGAGGTCCCGCTTCTGCCCCTCTCGTCAAAGTGTAAAGGGCGAGATCGGCGCCCTTGCCGCGCAGCCTGAGGTCGCCGAGCGAGCGTTTGACGACGCCCGTCGGCCAACTCGAGCATCCGCCGAAGCGAGGATGCGGTCGCCGGTCTCGCGGCAGAAGTCCTGAATGCGCGCCGCGGTGTTGACGGTGTCGCCGAGGAAGACGATCTCC
>DATJXI010000295.1:0-11494 GCA_035500275.1 Roseiarcus sp.
CGACCACTCCCGCGTTGCCGTCGGCTTCGGCCTCGCGGGGCTCACGGGCGAGGCCGACGCCGCGCGCGTCGTGGAAGCCTTCCGTGGCTTTGCGCTCGCCCGCGCCGCCAACGACGCGACAACGGCCTGCCTCGGCGCGCATGCGGGCGCCGACGGCGGCCTCGTCATCGCCGGCACCGGCTCGGCCGCGATCGCCCGCGTGCGCGCCAAGGAGACGATCATCGGCGGGCGCGGATTCATCCTCGGCGACGACGGCTCGGGCGCGCATATGGGGCTTGAGGCCTTGCGCGCCGCGGTGCGCGCCTTCGACGGCCTCGGACCCGTCTCCGCGCTCACCGACGAGATCATCGCCGAATTCGGCGGCGACGTCGTCGCCATGCTGAACTGGGCGCGGACGGCCAAGCCCGGCGACTACGGCGCTTTTGCGCCGCGCGTCTTCAAGCGCGCCGCGGCGCGCGATCCCGTCGCCCTCGACATCGTCCGCATGACGGCGCGCGGGGTCGAGGCGCACGTCAAGGGCGCGGCGGCGCTCGGCGCGAAGCGCGTCGCGCTTGTCGGCGGCATCGGCGACGCCGTGCGCCCCCATCTCGACCCTAAGATCGCTAAGCTTTTGACAGCGCCGCTTTACGATGCGACGGACGGGGCTATCCTGCTCGTCGGCGGAATCCTGCCGCCGCGGAAGGGAGCGGGTCCATGAAAGTGTTCTTCGGCGCGCGCCTGTTCGACGGCGCGCGCTTTCTCGACGACCACGCGCTTATCGTCGGGGACGGCGTGATCCGCGACATCGTCGGCGTGGGGGAGCGCCCGCGCGGCGAGGAACAGATCGACCTCGGCGGGGGCGTTCTTTCCCCCGGCTTCATCGATTGGCAGATCAACGGCGGCGGCGGCGCGCTGTTCAACGCCGATCCGACCGTCCGTTGCATCGCCGAGATCGCCGCGGCGCACCGGCGCGAGGGCACGACGTCCTTTCTGCCGACCGTCGTCACCGACGCGCCCGACGTGTTGGCGTCGGCGCTGACGGCGGCGCGCAAGGCGCATGACGTCGTGCTGGGCGCGCTCGGCGTGCATGTCGAAGGGCCGTTCATCGACATGCGCCGCAAGGGCGCGCACCCGCCGGAATGGATCCGGCCCATGCGCGAGGCGGACGCCGAGGCGCTCATCGCCATGCGCGCAGGCGTCATGGTTGTGACGCTCGCTCCCGCTTCGGTTTCGCCTGAGCTGATCTCCCGTCTGGCGCAATCGGGGATCGTCGTGAGTCTCGGCCATTCCGAGGCGACCGCCGAAGAGGCCGCGGCGGTGTTCGACGCCGGGGCGCGCGCGGTCACGCACCTCTACAACGCGATGAGCCAGCTCTCCTCACGCGCGCCGGGCGTCGTCGGCGCAGCGCTCGCCGACCCGCGCGTCATCTGCGGGCTCATCGCGGACGGCGAGCATGCGCATCCTGCGGCATACCGAACCGCCATCGCCGCCAAGGGGACGCGCGGCGTGGCGCTCGTCTCGGACGCCATGCCGCCGGCGGCCGGCGGCCCCGATGTGTTCGAATTGCATGGAAAGCGCATCAAGCGCGTCGGGAACAAGCTCGTCGACGACTTCGGCACGCTCTCGGGCGCCGCAATCACGATGAAGGACGCAGTCCGCTATGTGACGGGCGTCCTCGGCCTGCCGCTCGCCGACGCGCTGACGATGGCGACATTGACCCCGGCGCGTCTCCTTGGCCTCGAGGATCGCAGCCGCCTCGCCTCCGGTTGCCGCGCCGATCTCGTGCATTTGACGGAGGAGTTGGACGTGGCCGGCGTCTGGGTCGGCGGCCGCTCCGCCAAGGAGATCGGGCCGGGCTGAACTTTCACGCCGCCCGCTCCTTGATCGCCATCTCTGCCGCGAGGGCGCCGGCGCGCATTGCGCCTGAGAAGCCGCCGAACTCGCCGAAGGCGGAGGCAAGATACAGCGACGGGACGGGCGTTTTCGGCGAGCGGGGAAACCCCGCCCAGATTCCACGCTCGAACGGCAGCGGCGCGAAGCCATAGACAGCGCCGCCGGGCGTGTTCATGAAATTGTGCATCGAGCGGGCGTTGAGAAACATCCTCTCGCTCACCGCCGCGCTGAAGCCGGGATAGCGCCGGTCGAGGTCCGCCTGAATGGCGTCGAGCCAGCGCTCGCGCCGATCCTTCTCCTCCTGGGGCGGGAGCGCCGCCCAATTGTCCAGCCGGTCGAGCCCGACGGCGGTCACGAGCGTGAGCTCGCCGTCGGCGGCAAGGCCGCTGTCAATCGCGCCGTAGTTGGCGATTCCGTACCAGGGCAGCCGCTCAGCGGGATCAGCCGCCAGGAGCCGCGCTCCCTCGCTCATCTGGTTGAGCGACGCTATCCAGTCCGGCAGGAACAGGATTCCATACCGGTCGAGGCCGAGCCTGGCCGGCGGGACCGCAAGCCCGAAATGGGCAGTGAAGAGGGAGGTGGAAAGCGCGCGCCCCGCATAGGCCGCGTCCATCGCCTTCGCCTCCGCGGGCGGCAGCATGGGCGTGAGCGCGTGCGGCGCGCAATTGGCGAAGACACCGGCGGCGGCCACGCGCTGCTCGTCCGCCTTCGTCCTCGCGTCAACATGGCGCACGGCGGCCGGACGGCCCGAGCCGTCGATGTCGACGCCCATGGCTTCCCGGCCGAGGAGGACGGCGCCGCCGGCTTTCGTCACGACTCTCGCGAGCTTCATCGAAAGGACGCGCGAACCGCCCTTGATGTAGCGCCCGCCCGACTTGAGGAAACCGCCCTGAGCCACGGCGAAAAACGGCCAGGCGAGGCGGCGCGGGTCGTCCGCATAATAGCCGACTGTTGCGGCGATCGCGATTTTGGCCGCTTCGTCCGCGCCGAGATGCCGGTCGAGGATGTCGGCGGCCGAGGCGCGCCAGTCGCGAACGAGGCCCCGCAGTTCAACGCCGGCGCGCAGAAGCCCAATGAGCGACCGCCGCTCGCCGGCCGCCGCGAGGCCGCGCACCCCGGACACAATCTGCTCCATCGCTCCGAGAACTCGCGCGCATCCGTGCCGGCTCGCCGGGAACCGGCGGCTCAGCGCGTGATGGGCGGCGTCGAAGCCGACCGGCAGGTCGAACGTCTCGCCCACCGGCCCGCCCTTGACCGAGATGAAGGGATCGACCGGAATCCACTCGATCTCATCGAGGATTCCGAGTTCGGCGAGGACCGCGTGCTTAACCTCGCCCGGGTCGTGAGGATCGGCGGTCTGATGCAGCGACGGCTCGATCGTCAGCGCGCCTTTCTTGAAGACCGAGGCCGCGCCCCCGACGCTATGGTTGCGTTCGATGACGCAGACCTTGCGGCCCGCCTTGGCGAGCAGCGCTCCTGCGGTCAATCCGCCGAGCCCTGAGCCGATGACGACGGCGTCGAATGTGCTTTCGCTCATGGGCAAACCGTCCTTTCGCCCGACCCATCCCCGCCCGCGCCTGGATGGGGAAGGCATAGACCGCTTCTCGCCTTCAGTCTTGATCGCCGTCAAACCGAACGCGGGGTCTCAGGCCTCGACGCCGCGCCTCAGCCGAAATGCGTAGAGGCCCACGGCGGCGAGCGCGCCGACGCTCATGACAGCGCCGATCGAGGTCGGCGAGGCGTTTCGGTAGAGCGCGGCGGCCACGACGCCGCCGAGCGCGCCGAACAACATCTGCACCGTCATGAGCACAGCGGAGGCGACGCCCGCGATCTCGGGCAACGGATGCACGGCTTCATGCGAGGCGTTGGGGAAGACCAGGCCGAAGCACGAGATGTAGATCATGACCGGCGCGACGACGGCGAGCGTCGAATGCGCGCCGGTCAAGCCGATCACGAGAACCGCCAGCCCCGCAAGCGTGATGAGGGCCAGCGCCGCGTCCAGCACAGCCTTTGGCCGCGCGTGAAATCGCAAGAGCAGGTTGTTGATGGTGGAGCCGACGATGACGCCCGACGCCGTCATGGCGAACAGGCCCGCAAAGGCCGCCTTCGACACGCCGTAGCCCTGCATGAAGAGAAGGGGCGATGTGTTGACGTAGGCGAAGAGGCCGGCGAAGACGAGCCCATTCATGAGCGCAAAACCCGCGCACATCGGGTTCGTGAGCGCGCGCTTGTAAGCCGCGAGGATGGCGGCGGGCTTTAGGCTCCGACGATTGGCGGGCGGATGCGACTCCTTGAATAGCGCGAGCGCGACGCCTGCGAGGATGACGCCGACCGCGGCGTGGACGGCGTAGATCAGGCGCCAAGGCCCCACCCCGAGAATCGCTGCGCCCAGCGTCGGGCCGATAAGCGGCGCAACGCTGAAGACGAGCGACACCGAGGCGACCTGCAAGCGCGCCTCGCGCCCCTCGAAGAGATCCCGGACGATGGCGCGCGGCAAAATGCTGACTGCGCCCGCGCCGACGCCCTGGAGGAGGCGGAAGGCGAGCAGGGCGCCGATCGTGGGCGCAAGCGCGCAACCCGCCGCGCAGAGCGCGAACAGCACGAGCCCGGCGAGCATCACGGGCTTCCGCCCGAACCGGTCGCAGATCGGCCCAACGACGACCGGGGCGGTGGAGAACCCGGCGAGAAAAATCGCGATCGCCGCGGCGGCCGCCGCTTCGCTCGCGTGCAAATCGGCCTGAACCAGCGAGAGGCTCGGGAGCGCCATGTCGATGGCGAGCGGCGGCACGGCCGACAGCGCGCCCAGGAAAATCGTAAAGGGCAGGCGATGGATGTTGAGCGTCACGGCGCCCGGCCGCCTCGCGTCCGTCCCCGCCCATCCCGCGTCAATTCGCCGTGAGGCCCGAGGCCGCCCATCATGCCCCCGAGCGCCGCAGCCACTCGTCTTCGTCGATCGTCTCGACGCCAAGCTCGCGCGCCTTCGCAAGCTTCGATCCCGCGCCGGGGCCGGCGACGACGAGGTCGGTCTTGGACGAGATGGAGCTCGACACCTTGGCGCCGAGCCGTTCGGCCATCGCCTTGGCTTCGTCGCGCGTCATCTTTTCGAGCGAGCCGGTGAACACGATGGTCTTGCCCGCGAGCGGGTGATCGGCGGCGACCGCCTCCATCGGCTCGACCGTGACCTCGTTCAGAAGCGCGTCGAGCGCGGTCTCGTTGCGCTCTTCGGCGAAGAAGTCGGCGATCGTCTCGGCGACCACCGGCCCGATACCCGCAATTCCGGCCAATTCCTCGGCCGCGTTCGGCGCCCGGGCGGCGGCGCGCAAATGCGCCCAGTCGCCGAAATGGCGCGCGAGCCGTCGCGCGTTCGTCTCGCCGACATGCCGGATCCCGAGCGCATAGAGAAAGCGGTTGAGCGAAATCGTCCGCCGCGCCTCGATCGCCTCGAACAAATTTCGCACCGACGTTTCGCCGAAACCCTCCCATTCGCTAAGCGGCTTCCAATCCTTCCCGTCCCGGGCGCGCAGCGTGAATATGTCGGCGGGCGTGCGGACGAGGCCCTCCTTGAAGAAGAGCTCGATCTGCCTGTCGCCGAGGCCCTCGACGTCGAAGGCGTTGCGGGAGCAGAAGTGCTTCAGGCCCTCCACCGCCTGGGCGGGGCAGACGAGGCGCCCAGTGCAGCGGCGAACCGCGTCGATCTGGCCCGTCTTCTCGTCGATCTCCCGCACCGCCGCCGAGCCGCATACGGGGCAGATGAAGTTACCCTTGTCGTCTTGGGGAAAGACGTATTTCTTCGGCCCGCGTCGCTTGTCTTCCAACACCTCGACGATCTGCGGGATGACGTCGCCGGCGCGCTGGACGACGACCGTGTCGCCGATGCGCACGTCCTTGCGCGCAATCTCGTCCTCGTTGTGCAGCGTCGCGTTGGAGACGACCACGCCGCCGACGGTCACCGGCTTCAGTTTCGCGACCGGCGTCAGCGCGCCGGTGCGCCCGACCTGGATCTCGATCGCCTCGAGCACCGTCGTCGCGCGCTCGGCCGGGAACTTGTGCGCCACCGCCCAGCGTGGGCTACGCGACACGAAGCCGAGCCGCGCCTGAAGCGCGAGATCGTCCACCTTGTAGACGACGCCGTCGATGTCATAGCCGAGGCTCGCGCGCTTCTCTTCGATGGCGCGGTAGTGCTCCAGCATCTCTCCGACCGAGCGGCAGAGTTTCGTCAGCGGATTGGTCGGCAGGCCGAAGCGGTGCATGGCGTGAATAGCGCCGTGCTGAGTGTCGGCGAATTTTTTGCTCACCTCGCCCCATGCATAGGCGAAAAAGTCGAGCGGTCGGCTGGCGGTGATCGCCGGGTCGAGCTGCCGCAGCGAGCCGGCGGCGAAGTTGCGCGGATTGGCGTACACCGGCTTGCCCGCTTCCGCCTGGCGCGCGTTGAGCGCGGCGAAATCGGCCTGCCGCATGAACACCTCCCCGCGCGCCTCGAACACTCCTGGCGCGCCCTTCAGGCGCGTGGGGATCGTTTTGATGGTGCGGACGTTGGGCGTCACGTCCTCGCCCTCGTAGCCGTCGCCGCGCGTCGCCGCCTGGACAAGCTGGCCGTCCTCGTAGCGCAAGCTGCACGAGAGCCCGTCGATCTTCGGCTCGGCTGTGAAGGCGAGCGGCGCGTCGGCGCCGAGCCCCAAGAACCGCCGCACGCGGTCGCAGAACTCGCGCGCCTCCTCTTCGGCGAAAATGTTGCCGAGCGACAGCATCGGCACCGCATGCCGCACCTTGGGGAATTTCTCGGACGGCGGGGCGCCGACCTTGCGGCTGAGCGAATCGGCGCCGGCGAGCTCGGGGTGCTCGGCCTCGAGCGCGGCGTAGCGCCGGCGCAGGTCGTCATAATCGGCGTCGGAAATGGTCGGCGCCGCTTCGTTGTAGTAACGCCGGTCGTGCGCGGCGATCTCCGCGGAAAGCCGCGCGTGCTCGGCTTTCGCCGCGGCGAAGTCAGGTTTGAGCGGCGCAGGCTTTTTTGTCATGCCCCATGAACCTAATGCAGGGGCGGCGGCGGAAGAAGGGGAGGACGCGCTGGCCGCCGGATGTGCGGACGCGGCGGTGGCCGCTTCGCCGCTAGGCAAGAACGATCCGCCGCAAATCAGGAAGAGCGGCCGGCGCCCCGGTCCTTAAGTTTGACCTCGCGCCGCGCGCCAAGCCCTTCGAAGCGGCGCTTCCGCCCCGTCACGAGGCCCGATCGGAATCAAGGCGGTCGGTCCGCATGTCCGGAGAAGCCGCAGGGATGTCTTAACGCCCCGTGCGCGACAGCGCCGGCGACCCGCCGCGACTAGGAGCGATCGTCCGCATCATCGGCTGACGCGTCTTCCCCCAGCTGCTCATCGTCCTCCTCCGCAACTTCGAAATATCGTACGGCCGGCGCCGCTTCGCGCGCCCTCGCCGTCAGCCTCTCCAGGACAATGGCGCCGGCGGACAGCGCCAGCCAGAGAAGTGCGCGCTCGATCCAGCCCTCGACGACGGCCGCCGCGATTGGCAGCGCGACGATGAGGCTCAGGCAATTGAAGCAATCGAGAAGATCGCCCAGGACGCCGTCGCCCGCGGCGCGCCTCAAGCGAACGAGGACGTTCCATGGGCCGTCCTCGGCGTTGAGGAGGTGCGTCACCCGCCAGGTGGCGAGCACGCCCAGCGTCAGCCAGTAGAACGCCATCCCTTTCTCGAAACGCGCGCCTCAGGCGTCGCCCGATGAGCCGGGCGCGACAATCTGCAGCGCCGAGCGCGGCTTGACAATAGCGAAGCTCGATTCGCTCAAGTTGCAAGACGGCTAAGGCGCTCAACGGCGCCGTCCCACCGATGCGGACTTTGGAGACGCGCGATCAAGTGCTAAGCACTGCTCCAACGAGCGCTTTGCGACTCAAGCCGGCGAAGGATCGGAAGGCTGCGATGACGTTACGCTATCTCGACATGGAGGCGCTCGGCGCGGCTCCGCTCGCAAAGGCGCCCTTCCAGTATCTCGTCGTGCCCGGCTTCGTCCGGCCGCAGGGCTGCGAGCGGATCAACGCCGACTACCCGGCGATCACGCAGACCGGCAGTTTCACCGTCGATCAGCTTTCCTACGGCCCCGGCTTCAAGGAATTCCTAGACGAATTGGGCTCGGACGAATTCCGCGACGCGTTCGAGAGGAAGTTCGACCTCGACCTCAAGGGCCGCCCGCAGACGATCACGGTGCGCGGCCGCTGCAGCCCCAAGGACGGGCGCATCCACACCGACACCGAGAGCAAGATCATCACCATCCTCATCTACATGAACCCGGAATGGGAGCACTCCGGCGGGCGCCTGCGGCTCTTGAAGTCCGCCGACAATCTCGACGACATGATCATGGAAGTGCCGCCGGCGGCGGGGACGCTGCTCGCCTTCAAGCGCGCCGACAATTCCTGGCACGGGCACAAACCCTTCTCCGGCGAGCGCCGGGTCATCCAGTTCAACTGGGTGACGTCCGAGGGCGACAAGCGCATCGCCATGCTGCGCCACCACGTCTCGGCGTCGTTCAAGCGCCTGTTCGGCAAGACGCTGGCGAAAGAGCCAGCGGCGTGAGGACTTTACCGGGCGGCGAAGACAATCCCTTGCGGAAAACCAGAAATATTGGTATGCTCAATTTGGCCGCCAAGGTTCCCTCCGGTCGGGAGGCTTTCCGAGACCCAGCGGCTAGAAGTACGGTCGGACGGAAAAATGTGGCTGACAAGGAGAGAGCTCTGACAGACATCCGCCGTCATCGCGAGCCGGGTCGGACGGTCGGACACGAATGGCGCCGCAATCCATTGAAAATGCTTGATTCGCGACCCAAAATGGCGCCCGTCCCGAGACGGCCTGCGCTCGCGATGACGTCGCGAGAGGTCGCAGAGAAGGGAAAAGTGGCGTAAGCGGAAGCGCGATTTTTGACAGTTTTTGGCGCCCAACCCTCTGGAATCACGCGCTCGCCGCCAAAACTGCACACGCCCCAGGACACAGCGGTTGGCCAGCTTGGGCGGCTGGCGAAGCGCGCGCTTCTGATCGCAGGGCCGACGGCGAGCGGCAAGTCGGCCGTCGCGCTGAGACTCGCGGAGGAATTCGGCGCCGCGATCGTCAACGCCGATTCAATGCAGGTCTATTCGGACCTTCGCATCCTGACCGCCCGCCCGACGCCTGAGGACGAGGGCCGCGCGCGCCATCGGCTGTTCGGAGAGATTGAGGGCGCGGTCAATTATTCGGTGGGCTTATGGTCGCGGCGAGCGCGGGAGGTTCTCGCCGAACTCGGGGAGGCGCCGGCGATCTTCGTCGGCGGCACGGGCCTCTACTTTCGCGCGCTCACCGAGGGCCTCTCCGACATGGCCGAGGTCCCCGACGCGGTTCGCGCTGGGATTCGTGAGAAGGCCGCCGGGCGGGCCGCATCGGAGCTGCACGCCGAACTCGCGGCGCAAGACCCGGAGACGGCGGCGCGGCTGCGCCCGTCGGACCGGCAGCGCATCTTGCGCGCGCTTGAGGTTTTTGCAGCGACGGGGCGGCCGCTCGCCTCTTTCCAGGGCGCCCGCGAGCCGCCGGCGCTGGGCGCCGGGGAATGGGCCGGCGTGTTCCTGGCGCCGGACCGGGAGACTCTCTACCGACGGATCGACGCCCGGTTTGACGCGATGCTGGCCGAAGGCGCGCTCGACGAGGTCGCGGCGCTTGCCGAGCGGCGTCTCGACCCCACCCTGCCGGTCATGCGGGCGCACGGCGTTCCGCACCTCATCGCCCATATCGAGCGTGGGCTACCGCTCATGGAGGCTGCGGCCCGATCCAAGCTGGAGACGCGCCACTACGCCAAGCGGCAGTTCACCTGGGCCCGCCATCAACTGAAAGGCTTTGAGTGGGTCGCGCCGGAGGCGGCGCCCGACACGGGAAAGAGGGCCTTGGCCGGCTAGTCTAAGCGCGCGGCCCTACTTCGGCCGCGTCGTCTGATGGCGCCGGTAGAGCGCCTGGATCCTGGCCCGATAGATCGGCCGGAGAGTCTCGTGGCGCAGGCGCACCCAAAGCCCGAGCCGCTTGCGCTGCACCGTTGTCCCCCCGGACTCCCGGGACACGTCGCGGATCGGCGTCGGCGTCGCGGCCAAAATCGTCTGGCCGGTCGCCCACGTCATCTGAAGAAGCGTGTCCACCGGCCGGTCGAACGGCAGGGTCGCCGCAAGCAGCCGTTCGGCGGCGGCGCCGGACACGATCTGCCCGATCGCCCGCAAGGGCGGCGCGTGCGGCCGCAAGAGCGCTAACTCGCCCCCGCGCGCGACAACTTCTCCCGCTGGCTCGAGCCCTGCGGCCGGCAGGAGCACATACTCCCACGCCTGCCGTTCGGCGGCCACGAATTCGAGCAGGCGAGCGAACCGCTGCGCGTCGAGAGCCGCGTCGTCCTCAAACACGAAAGCGAAGTCGAGGCCGTCGTCGATGATGCGCCGCCAGGCGGCCCGGTGGCTCAGGAACGCGCCGATTTCCGGCAGCCCGAGCGCGAACGGATAGCGAGGCGCAAAGCGCTCGCGCCGATAGACTGCCTCCACCTCCGCCGCGCCGAGGCGCGCGCCGTCGACCGCCGGCAAGACCTCGCTTTCGATCGGCAACGCCTTCCGCAAAGCCTCAACCGCCGCCTTCCGGCCCGTAGCCCGCTCCAAATGAAGAATGAAAGCCTTCACGACTGGCCGTTGGGGCATGGACCTGTTATTGCGCCCGCGGGCGCGGCCGGCCTTGTAACCCAGCGCCCGCTTCGGAGTCATCCCGCCGACGGCTGCCAGACGGACGCATGACGGATCGAGCAACGCACGCCCAACCCCCCGCCCCCTCGTCCAGCGCACTCCCGATTTCGGCGACCGTCATCTGCCAGAACGAGGAGGCGTGCATTGGCAAGTGCCTCCAAAGTCTGGCGGGATTGGCCGAGATCATCGTGGTCGACTCCGGCTCGACCGATAAGACGCTCGCCATCGTCGAAGAGCATGCGCGCGGAGGGCTGCCGATCCGGCTCATCCGCCAGGCCTGGCTCGGCTACGCCAATCAGAAGCAGTTCGCGCTCGACCAGGCGAGCGAGCCGTGGGTGCTTAGCATCGACGCCGACGAATGGCTCGACGACGAATTGCGGAAAGAGCTGCCGCGCCTCGTCGAGGCGGACAAATCGATTGTCGGCTGGCGGCTGCGGCGGACGCTCACGCTCTACGGCCACTCCGCGCCTGTGAGCCTGTGGACGCGGCCCGAGCACATTCTCCGCCTTGTCCGGCGGGGGCAAGCGCATTTCGACTCCACGCTCATCGTCCACGAGGGCCTTATCGCCGACGGCAAGACGGAGATCGCGCGCAAAGGGCTCCTACGGCACGAGCGCGGCCTCCCGCTCCACGAGCAGATGAAGAAGGAGATCGTCTACGCCCGGCTCAAGGCCGAGCAGCGCCTCGAGCGCGGCCGGCAGCCGTCGGGTCTGAAGCTGCTGTTCAACCCGCCGATCTACTTTCTGCGCATCTTCTTCTGGAACCGATTTTTCCTTTGCGGCTGGGCGGGTTTCATCCACGCCATGACCGGCGCGGTCTATTCGTTCATGACGGAGGCCATGCACCGCCAGTTCTATCACGCCCGGAAGCGCCGATGACTCCGG
>DATJXI010000296.1:0-5935 GCA_035500275.1 Roseiarcus sp.
CCGAAGGGCCGGGACGACGTCGTAGCGCTCCTCGTATTCGCCGGCCAAGGTCTTCGCGTCCGCGTCCGTGACCGCGCCGACCGCATCGGCGAGCTCGCCGACGCCGTAGCCGTTGGTCGCGAAGCCGAACTTCATCTCGGCTGCGACCTTGTCGCCTTCTGTCACCGCGACCTGGCGCATATTGTCGCCGAAGCGGCAGAATTTCGCGCCCTGCCAGTCCGCCCAGGCGTGCGCCGCGCGCATCCAGGCGCCGATGCGATCCTGGACCTCCGGATCGGACCAGTGCCCGACGACGACCTTGCGCCCAAGGCGCATGCGGGTGTGGATGAACCCCGCCTCGCGGTCGCCATGCGCCGACTGGTTAAGGTTCATGAAATCCATGTCGATCGTGTCCCACGGCAGGTCGCGGTTGAACTGCGTGTGCAGATGCAGGAAGGGCCTGCGCAAAACATTGAGGCCCCGGATCCACATCTTCGAGGGCGAGAAGGTGTGCATCCAGATGATGAGGCCGGCGCAGCTGTCGTCGGCGTTCGCCTCCATGCAGAGTTTTGCGATCTCGTCCGGAGTCGTGAGCAGCGCCTTGTAGACGGTCTTGAGCGGCAGCTTCCGCGAGTCGGAAAGTACGCCTGCGACGTCGCGCGCGTCGGCCGCCACCTTCTGCAGCGGTCCCGGCCCGTAGAGATGCTGCGATCCGCAGACGAACCAGATGTCGGGGTTGGCGAGGTTGATCATTGCGGCCCTTTTGTCTTCTCTCGCGAAGGCGCTCTTTGAATCCGGGATTTCGAGCCGGGATCAAGCGCGCTGCGCGTATTTGATCTCGATGAGGCTCTTCATCACTTTCGACAGGTCGGCCGCCTTGCTGAGGCCGCCGAAACTGTCGTGCAGCACGCGATAGAGCGCGTAAAGCTGATCGTAGACCTTTCGGTTCTCCGCGATCGGCTCGTAATGCGTCGGCTTGAGTTTCGTCATCGCCGACTCGGCGGCTTCGAAGTCCGGGTGCGCCCCCGCAAGCACGGCTGCGGCGACGGCGGAGCCGAGCGCGCAGCTCTGGCTCGAGCCCGCGACATGCATGACGCGCCCGGTCACGTCGGCGTAAATCTGCATGAGAAGCGCATTCTTCTCCGCGATGCCGCCGGTGCAAACGACGCGGTCGATGCGGACGCCATATTCCTGCACCCGCTCGATGATGGCGCGCGCGCCGAAGGCGGTCGCCTCGATGAGCGCCCGGTAGATGTCGGCGCGGGTCGTATAGAGATCCTGCCCGAGGATGAGGCCGGACAGCAGCTGGTCGACGAGAATCGTCCGGTTGCCGTTGTTCCAGTCGAGCGCCAAAAGCCCCGCCTCGCCCGGCTTTTGCCTCGCGGCCTCTTCGGAGAGTTGCGCGTGCAGCGCCTCGTCGCCGCCGCACACGACCTCGACCCACCATTTGAAGATGTCGCCGACCGCGGACTGGCCGGCCTCGATGCCGAAAAAGCCGGGCAGGATCGCGCCTTTCACGATACCGCAGATGCCGGGAATGTCGGCGACGTTCTTCTCCGCCGACACGACCGCGCAGTCACAAGTCGAGGTGCCGATCACCTTGACGAGCGTGCCCTCCTGCACGCCGCAGCCGATCGACCCGTAGTGCACGTCGAACTCGCCAATGGCGATCGGAATGCCGGGCTCAAGGCCGAGCTTCTCCGCCCATTCCGGGCAGAGCGCGCCGGCCGGCTCGCTCGCGTCGTAGGCCTTCTCGTAGAGGCGATCGCGAAGCGCGGCGAGTTTCGGATCGAGCGCGCTTAAGAATTCCTTGTCCGGCAGGCCGCTCCATTCGTCCGAGTAAAGCGCCTTGTGGCCCGCCGGGCAGACGCCGCGCTTGATGCGCCGTGGGTCGGTGACGCCGGCGAGGACGGAGGGAATCCAGTCGGCGAGCTCGACCCAGGAGAAGGCGGCGTCGAAGGTCGCCGGGGCGACGTTGAGGCAATGCCAGATCTTCGACCAGAACCATTCCGACGAATAGACGCCGCCGCATTTGGCGATGTACTGCGGGCGCATCTTGGCGCTGAGCTCGGTGATCTTCGCCGCCTCGCGCCAGCCCGTGTGGTCCTTCCACAGCCAGCATTGCGCCGAGAGGTCATGGCTCCATTTGTCGCTCAGGGCGAGCGGCGCGTTCTTCTCGTCCACCGGCAACGGGCTCGACCCGGTCGTATCGACGCCGACGCCGATGATCTTCGAGGGGCTGAAGTCGGTCTTGCCCGCCGCCTCGCCGAGCGCGCCCCGGATGCTTTCCTGAAGGCCGAACAGATAGTCGCCGGGATGCTGCCGGGCGAGGAGCCCGTCCTTAGGGTCGAGCAGGACCCCTTGTGAGCCGGACGGATAGTCGACGACATGGGCGCCATACTCGGCGCCGTCCGAGCAGCGGACGACGAGCGCCCGAACCGTGTTGGTGCCGAAATCGACGCCGATCGTGAACACTGGCTCCCGAGACATCCCTCCCACGCCTCCCTTTTGTTTTCGATGTCGCTGATCATAGCCCCGATAGCGGCGAGACAGAAGCCAATTGTATGAAAATTAAGTTCGCGCTAAGGTTCGTTATCGTCCGGCGGTTTAAAGCCGGTCGGCTTGAGCGGGATCAAGTGATCTCGAGAGGGAACGCGTAGACACGGCCTTGCGAGGCGATAGGGAGGTCTTTCCATGCCAAAAAACCGCTTGCAGCATGTAATGGGTGTGACGGCCGCGCTCGGCGCGGCGCTTTGCGTCGCGCAATCGGCGCACGCGACCGACCCGACGCCGAAATGGTGCGAGGGCGTCAAGATCGCCGCCTTCCCGGGCGGCCCGCAGGGCGGCGTGTTCGCCAACAACGTCTATAACGGCTACCGCCAGGCCGAACTCGACCTCGGGCCGTCGGTCACCTACTACTTCTCGGACTGGGATCCCCACAAGATGCTCGATCAGCTCAACCAGGCGATCGCCACCAAGGTCGACGGCATCTCCTTCATGGGCCACCCGGGCGACGCGGCGACCGATCCCCTGATCGACAAGGCCTTTTCCCAGGGCATCATCTTCACCACCGCCAACACCGCCCTGCCCGAGGCGCAGAAGAAGTACGGACCTGACGGCATGGGCTATGTCGGCGCGAACAACCACGCCGCCGGCTACGCGCTCGGGGCCGAAGCCGCCAAGCGCGCCGGCCTCAAGGCGGGCGACGAAGCGTTCGTCTGGGGGCTCAAGGGCCAGGGCGGCGACCGCGGTTCGCGCACGGTCGGCGTGATCGAGGCGCTGGAAAAGGCCGGGGTCAAGGTGATCTACCAGGAGATCGACAAGGCCTCCGACGCCGATCCGAACGCCGGCACCGCCACCTTCGTCGGCGTGATGAAGGCCAATCCGGGCATCAAGCTCGTTGTCACCGACCATGGGGCCTTGACGGCGAACGTCGGGGTTTACGCCCGGGCGGCGTCGCTGAAGCCGGGGCAGGTGTTCTTCGCCGGCTTCGACATGTCGCCGAACACCGCGAAAGCGATCAAGGAGGGCTATCAGGAGCTGGTGATCGACCAGCAGCCCTATCTTCAGGGCTACCTGCCGATCCTCAACATCTGCCTGACCAAGAAGTACGGCTTCTCCGGCCTCGACATCAACACAGCCGGCGCTTTCGTCGACCCCAAGAACGTCGACGCCATCGCGCCGCTGGCGGCGAAGGAGATTCGGTAGGATAGTCGGCGAAGAGCCGAGACGGCGATCGTCGTCGCCTCGGCGTCACGACAGGATACGGAGGCGGGGGTGGCGGAATCTGTGACCGCAAAGGCGGCCGAGCCGCCGGTCATTGAGCTGCGCCACGTCTCCAAGACCTTCGGCGAAGTGCGGTCTTTGGCGGACGTCGATTTCCAGGTCAACCGGAGGGAGATCGTCGGGCTGCTCGGCGACAACGGCGCAGGCAAATCGACGCTCATCAAGATCGTCATGGGCTTCTACAGGCCCGACTCCGGCGGCGAAATCTATTTCCACGGCAAGCGCGTCGGCGACTGGTCGGTGGCGAAGGCGCGCTCTCTCGGCATCGAGACCGTCTACCAGGAGCGGGCTTTGTGCGAGAAACAGCCGATCTGGCGCAACATGTTCATGGGGCGAGAGCTTAAGAACCGCTTCGGCCTGCTCGACGTCGAGCGCATGCGCGCCGAATGCGCCAGGCTCATGAGCGAGCACATGGGGTTCACCTCCGCCGCTGTCCATCCCAACAACGTGGTCGCAACCATGTCCGGCGGCGAGAAACAGGGCGTCGCGATCACCCGCGCGCTCCATTTCGAGGCGGAGCTCGTCATCCTCGACGAGCCGACCATGGGTCTGTCGCTCACCGAGACCAAGAAGACGCTCGACTTTGTCCGCCACATCAAGGACGTCGGCAAATCGGCGATCTTCATCGACCACAACATCTTCAACATCTATCCGGTCGTCGACCGGCTCTACGTGCTCGACCGCGGCAAGATCGCCGGCATGTTCAACCGGGCCGACATCACAATGGAGGCGCTGATCGAGCGGCTCTACCACGTCGCGCGCACAGGCACGATGGAGCTGCCGCAATGACCGGTGAGGCCGTCCAAGCCCGGCCGGTCGGCAACCGGGGCGCGCCTCCGTCGCTCCTCTTGCGCTACGGCAGCCAGCTCGGCATCATCGGCGTCGGCCTTGCGATGTGGCTCGCCTTCGTCATCGCCGCGCCGCGCGTCTTCACCGATATCGACATCTACCGCGCCTTCGCCGAGACGACGCCGCAGTTCGGCATCATCGCGCTGTCCTTGACCTTCGTCGTCATCACCGGCGAGATCGACCTCTCGTTTCCCTCGGTCATGGCGCTCGGCGTCGCCGCCTTCTGCCTCGTCACCGCCAAGGCCGGGGGCCCTTGGTGGCTCGGGTTGATCGTCGCGCTCATGACCGGCGCCGCCTGCGGGCTCGTCAACGGCTTTCTCGTCGCCAGGCTCGCCATTCCTTCGCTCGTCATCACGATCGGCACCCAGTTCCTCTATCGCGGCCTCGAACTCGTGCTGATGGGCGGCACCGGCGTGCCGATGACCGCCGACCAGTATCCCTGGATGCACCTTCTCTTGCGCGGCGAGGTGTGGGGCTTCCCGGTGCAGACGCTGTGGATGATCGCCATCCTCATCGTCGAATGGATCCTGCTCAACCGCACGCAGTTTGGGGCGCATGTGTTCCTCACCGGCGACAATCAGATCAGCGCCCGACTGACCGGCGTCAACACGGAGCTCGTCAAGATCAAGGCCTTCGTGCTCGTCGGGGTCACCGCCGTGTTCGCCGGCCTCATGAGCTCGATCTACGGCTATTATTTCTGGCCGACGACCGGCGAGGGGTCGCTGCTCAACACCATCGCCTCGGTCTTCCTCGGCGGCACGTCGGTGTTCGGCGGCACGGGGTCGGTGGTCGGGACCTTCGTCGCCTCGTTCATCATCGGGGCGATCAACGCCGGCATCGTCTCGGCCGGCATCAACGCCTTCTACACCCAGCTCGCCTTCGGCCTCGTCATCGTCATCTCGGTCGTGCTGCAGACCATCATCGACCGGCGCATCCGGCGGCAGTCGCTGACCGGGAGGTGAGGGGGGACTTCCTCGTGCGTCATGGCCGTCCCCGACCGACGCGCACGCCGCCCGGCGAGATTTAGCCATGGATTGCTTGGAGGCGATTCTGCGCCAAAGGACTTTGAACTCAAGGGACGACCACTGGGCCGCCGCCGGAGGCGGTGCGCGCGTTCCGCGCGCATCCTTGACTTCAAAGCCCTTTTGGCGCCTCGCTCCGCCAAGAAATCAATGGCTCTCTGACAATCCGCCCGTTGAAATTTGAGGGCTTGACGATGGCTCCGCCAGCCCCGAAGTCGCCGCCGGGCTTGGCGGAAGGCTAGGAGCGGACAGGTGGGTCAAACGGAGACTGACAAGCCTGGAGTCTGCGCTGACGAATG
>DATJXI010000297.1:0-2395 GCA_035500275.1 Roseiarcus sp.
TGGCGTCGGGGCGCGCGTGAACGAACCTGCAAAGGTCTTCATAGAGTGCGGTAATCCATCCATCCTGCATGAAGAGGGCGCGTTCCCCAGGCTTCACGCATAGCTTGGACAGCCGCGAACGGAGGTTCAGGAAATTGAGGCTTGAACCCGACCTTCCCTTGGACCATTTCTGGTAGGCGTCGTCTTTGGGGTTTAGCTTTCCCAGCGTCCCCACGGCCACGACGTCGATTACGCCACGGAGGTTCGATATTGAGGACCGGTAGAAACCATGAAGCGAATCGAACACGCTAGCTTGAAAACAATCTGCAGCATCGAGCATGGCGTCAGTCAGCTCGTCCCTATCGTCGTACTCGAACACGTCAATCCAGTCCGTCGACAGGGTATGCGGTCGTGTCCCAACTGGTGGTGTAGGTCGGACGGAGCAAGCCGCTCGCGAAGCGCGCTCTCCATTGCGCTGTAGCGAGCGAGCGGCTTGCGGCGGTCATCGCCGATTCTCCGGTAGGGTCGGGTTGCGAATCACAACGCAACCGAGGAACACGACGATGACTGACGAGAGAATGGCGCTTCAGTCCCTTTTGGAGAAGACCCCGGACGCGGACTTTCTGCGCCGGATGATCGGCTTCGCGGCCCAGCGGCTGATGGAGCTGGACATCGAAAGCCGCACGGGAGCGGCGCATGGGGAGCGTTCGCCCGATCGCCTTGCTCAGCGCAACGGCTACCGCGACCGCGACTGGGAGACGCGGGCCGGCACGGTGGAGCTCCGCATTCCCAAGTTACGCAAGGGCAGCTACTTCCCGAGCTTTCTCGAGCCGCGGCGATTGGCGGAGAAGGCCATCGCGGCGGTCGTGCAGGAGGCCTACGTTCATGGCGTCTCGACCCGCTCGGTCGACGACCTCGTGCGCGCCCTGGGCATGGACGGCATCTCCAAAAGCCAGGTCAGCCGGCTGTGCGAGGAGATCGACGAGAAGGTCAAACCCTTCCTCGGCCGCCCCATCGAAGGCGACTGGCCCTACATCTGGCTCGACGCGACCTATCTGAAGGTCCGCCGCGGCGGACGCATCGTCTCGGTCGCAATCGCCGTCGCCGTCGGCGTCAACGGCGACGGACGGCGCGAAGTGCTCGGCCTCGACATCTGCCCCTCGGAAGCCGAGACCTTCTGGGACGAGTTCCTGCGCAAGCTGGCGCGGCGGGGCCTGCGCGGCGTCAAGCTCGTCATCTCCGACGCCCACGAGGGGCTGAAGGCCGCCGTCGCCAAGGTTCTCGGCGCCTCATGGCAGCGCTGCCGCGTCCACTTCATGCGCAACGCGCTGGCGCACGCCAGCAAGAACGGCCGGCGCGTCGTCTCGGCCTTCATCGCCACCGCCTTCGCGCAAGGGTCGGCCGACGCCGCCGGCAAGCAATGGCGCCACGTCGCCGATCAGTTGCGCGCCAAGCTCCCCAAGCTCGCAGCCCTCCTCGACGAGGCCGAGGTCGACGTCCTCGCCTTCATGAGCTTTCCCCGGGAGCATTGGGACAAGATCAGCTCGACCAATCCCATCGAGCGCCTCAACGGCGAAATCAAGCGGCGGGCCGATGTCGTCGGCATCTTCCCCAATGACGACGCCATCGTCCGCCTCGTCGGCGCGATTCTGATGGAGCAGAACGACGAATGGGCCGTGCAGCGCACCCGCTACATGACGCTGGAAACCATCGCCCCCATCAGCGATAATCCCATCGTCATCCTGCCCGCCGTGGCCGCATGACAACCCGGCCCAGCCGGCGATAGGCGATGGCTCCGTTCCTACACCACGCCTTGGGACACGATCTCCCGGGGTGACCTACCAGTCGGCGAACCAACCCAACGAGCTCGGCCGGGCTCAGAGTCGCAAGCGAATCGGTCGGTCCAGACGCCATTTTGAGCTTGAATCATACTTTCAATCGGAATTGCCCCTCGCCGCCTGTCGGGTAGGTCCCCGCAGCGCCTTGTGATCTCCCCGATTCCTCTCAAAAGCCAGTTCAGGATCGAGGACTCACCGCAAGTTTGATTGTTTTTCTCGCATAGGCGCATGTTTTCGATATAGTGCCCAGCCATTGGAGTCCCTCGTGTTCGCCACTGCACCGTCTCTGCCCCAGACAAGCCGCATTGCGCTCGCAGTGGCCGTTGGGCTCGCGGCCACAGGCTGTGGCCGCATTGGGCCGGTTGAGCCGCCTTCCAACGCCGCCGCTCCTGTGAAGCCCCCGAGTTCGGCGACGCAAGGAAGCGTCGAGGCAATAAGCCCGCAAGTGAAGCCAAGAATTCCGCCGATCATGCCGCCGAATCAAACTTTCATTCTGGATCCGCTGCTGAAATAAACTGAGGGATGGATTATTTCGATTATCGAAAAGGCGTGCTCCACGCAGAAGACGTGCCGCTGCC
>DATJXI010000298.1:0-5658 GCA_035500275.1 Roseiarcus sp.
CCGAACCCCGGCGGAGCAGTGCGCAGTGACGAGATATTTTCGGAGCAGGCCGTCCTATATGACGATTTTGAGCAACTGCTGCAGAAGGATCTCGAATGGGAACATCGTTAACGCGAGCGGGAGCAGCGGCAGGGCGATCAGAACGATGAGCCGCATGACGACGTTCCGGTCGAAGGGCAGCATCTGCATTTCATGAACGACATCGTAGCTGTCCCCGAGATCAGCGAGCGACTGGATGTCGGGCGTGCCCAGCAGATCCTTCTCGCGATCCCGGGATGGGCTTTGCCATTTCCGGCGAAATGCGTTCACGTAGCGCGCCGCGAAGGCGCCGTACGCCGGCAAATTTGCGCGTTTGGCGGCCATCATCTGCGGCGCGAAGAACGCCAGGGGCAGCAGCGCCAAGAGCATCAGAAACACAACCCATCCGGCGATCAAAATCTTGAAGTCCGGCAAACTCGCCCCCGCGTTCAGGATCTGGTTGCCGACCACGCCTGAGATAAAGATCGACTGCGCAACCAGCACCGGCGCGATCGCATCGACGCTGAGACTCAGGAACTCCAATCCGCCGGCACGGTCTGGATGCAGCGGGTTCAGCTGAAGGCGTAGGCGCGCCACCCGGAACAGGAACACGTACCAGACGAAAAGTCGGAAATACCAGCGGAGCAGGATGAATCGAAATACCGGCACACTCACGAAGACGTACCAATATCCTGCTGGAGTGAACGAAATCGTGCCCCCCGTGCTGGATGCGTACCAGCTCGCGACGTGGAGGCTCGCTTGTGACCGCCAGACCCAATAGAACACGACAAAGGCGCTCACCAACAGCGCGATTTCGATCGCCGTCGAGTTCCGCAGCCGCATGGTGCTGGAAATGATGTCGTCGAAGGTTTGGCGGTCGCCGGGGGCAATGAGGTCACGCTCCTTGAATTGAGCGACAACCCCGCGCAGCTGGTGATGAACGAGGATTTCCGCTGCGATGAGCAGGGGAAGCGACAGCAGGAATCGGACATGCACGTCGAGGTCGTAGAGGAAGGGGACGCTGACGCCGCTGAGCAAGCCGCCGCCGAGGGCCGCCAGGATCGGAAGCGGCAGCCAAGTAATGATGACGAAGGCGAGAACTCGGCGCTTCAGCCACGCCAGCGACGGCTGCACTATCCGTGCGCGCAAGAGAAGCTGATAGAGCGGTCCGCCCAGGATGAGCGAGAAATCCGGCTCCTTCCGCGGCGGAGGGATTTCGCCTTCGCTCATCGTCACCGGCTTCGCCATTGCCGGCCTCACCCCTCGAGATAGACGTTTATCTTGCCGCTGCGCGCGGCAGCTTTGAGGGCGGCGTGATCGCGCTCGGCTTGATCAGCGTAGGCGAGGGCGAAGTCCCCAATCGCCTGCTCGAAAGTGTCGCTGTTACCGAGATAGCCCGATATCGCACACTGATCGCCTGTCTTTGCGTGATTGCGTGCGAGCACCCAGCCGCAGGCAGTCGCATAGAGGGTCAGGATCTGGGCGTCCCAGGTCTCGATCAACGGTTTGATCTTGGCGTCGCGGAGCTGCCGCACGTAGAACTGCCGCCCGTTGGGCGCAGTGACCCAGCCCAGGAATACGTCGGAGGCCGGCTGCATCAGGCGTTGTCCGATCACCACCCGTTGACCGTGATGAGCATGGGCGCTCTTGCCGGCAAAAGGTTCGAGCACGGATGCGACCGCCTCCTTGAATTGCAGGAAGAGCGGGTGGTTCGACGCCGACATCATCAGTGCGATCCAGCACCTCCGCCCGACGCTGCCCACGCCGACGACCTTGATGGCGGCATCCACGACTTGGTACTGGTCGAGCAGGAACCGGTGGTCCTCCGAAAGCGTCTCGCGATAGGCCAAGAACACCTGGGAGAGGATTTCGCTGAATTCGGGGCCGCGCGCTGCTTCGGGATGGAAGATCAAGGGCGGGCTGTCGCTGATGCGGATCCTGCCGTTGGCGATATCCGTCAGCTTCGGGAAATCCATTTCCGAGCCGCTGCGCTTAGCAGCCTTCCTAAAGCGCTTGCGGACGAAAGTCTGAATGTTCTTGGGCAACCGTTCCAGAAAATCATTCTGATCGATCCTGGAATACCAGACCTCAAGCGGGTGCATCTCCGCGTACTCGCGGAGATGCGTGCGATAGCTGCGCGCGGATTCAAGCGCGGCGTCGCGCCCCTTCGCATCGCTCACCCCCAGCGAGCGGGCCGCGAGAACGAAAGAGGCCGCGAGGCGCTTCACATCCCATTCCCAGGGCCCCGGCAATGTCTCGTCGAAGTCGTTGATGTCGAAGAGGATGTTCCGCTCGGGCGTGGCAAAGCCGCCAAAATTGGCGAGATGGCAATCGCCGCAGGCCTGTACCTTGAGGCCCGTCACCGGCGTGCGCGCGAGATCGGCCGCCATGATCCCAGCGGAGCCGCGGTAGAACGCGAACGGCGATTGCAACATGCGGCCATAACGGATGGGCACCAGCTCCCGGAGCCTCCCATCGTCCGAACTGCGCAAGAGCTTGATCGGATCGGGCCGGCGCTTGTCGGCTTTCCAATGCGCAAGCTCCTCCCGCGCGATCTTGTCGCGCAGCGCCTTACCCGCCGCGGTCGACTCCGTTACGGTTCGTAAGGGCTTCATCGGGGATCGCTCGCCAATTGCGAGGCGGGGAGCCGATTGCTCGACCGGCCGGACCCGACCGTTTTTACCCTCGGGACTCATCGCATGGCTCCATCCGAAGGGCGAGGCTGTCGCTCCGAATCCGAAACGCCCGCCGATCTTCTAGGATCGCGGGTCAGCTCTCGCCTTGATCTGGGTCAATGGACATCGCGTCGGCTCTTTCGGCAGCGCCGCAAGCTGGGCTCTCCACATATTCGGTTGTGTTTTCGCGCCTTGCAGGGCCGCCGGGATAATGTGGACCTTTGCCAAGGTGAAAGCAATGCGGGCCCTGGCCAGAACTCGACCGTCAGCGGATATGCTGCCTGAACTCTCCCGGCGTCATGTTGGTGGCGCGGCGGAAGGCACGTGTGAAGCTCGCTTGCGAAGAGAAACCCGATCGAAACGCAATTTCGGACAAGGGAAATTTGCCGACACTGATCATCTGCTTCGCGGCGGCGAGGCGTCTTTGGCTGACATAGCGTTGTGGCGGCATGCCCATCGTGGCGGCAAACGTGCGCGCGAAATGGAACACGCTCAGATGAGCAACGGCGGCGAGGTCGGTGACGGTAAAGTCCTCTTCGAGGTGCTGGTCGATGTAGTCCAATACACGGCGCATTCTGGCATGGTCGAGGGTTTGGGCGGCGCCGGTGATGCGATCGACCAAGTTTCGATCGACGTAATTCTGGATAAGGCGTGTCGCTAGCATGAGGGAAGACATCTCTGCGACCATACGGGTTGTGGCGGTCTGTTCCGTCAGCTCACTGAGGACAGACGCTCCCACATGTCTGATCAGGTCGTCGTTCAGACCGCCGACATACTGGACTGCGCGGACGAGCGATTTGCTAAGGCTGTATTGCTCGGCCAAAGCGTCGAACTGCCGTAACGGCAGAAAGAGGTGAAGAGCCCGTGGCATGGGGGCCGAGAGCGCGATCTCCTCCGGCCCAACATCCGTCGGCACCAGCCACACGGTCCCGGCCTCCGGCCGCGACTGCTCTTGCCGCCCCGCGGCGGTGCGCGTGACTAAACCGTCGGTTCCGGACAGGGCGATGACGACTTCGACGCTTTGTTGCTCAATAGAGAAGACCTTGCCCATCGGATGAGACCACAACTCGGCCGATAAGGTCGTCCAACCCCGATCGGCAGATGACTGCAATAGCTTTGAGCGCGAATATTTTCGCAGGCCGTCGACTTGCCAGTCCTGCGTAGGCAGTTCGCTACGGGCCAATGTTTCGGCAGCAGCGGATTCAGCGGGCACAGGCGGCTCCCCGATCGGAAGTAAGCTACTTCCCCGTCAGCACGAGCATCAAGCACATAGAACCGGCTTCATCTGCTGGTATTTGTGCTCTTCGATACACCAATAGAAGCGTTTTCAAAGGCCAGCCGTACGCTTCGTTGTATCTCCGCCTGGTCCACCGGCCGCGTATCCGGCGGCGTCACCGGGCCAGAAGATCGAAGAATAGCAAGTCGGGTCAATGGAACAGCAGGCCGGGGAAAGACCCCCTGCCGCAGCCCCGCCTAGTGTTCGCTCGCTTAGAGCTCACCTCTCGCCGAGGCATCGGCGAGGCCAACAGATCCAACATCAACAGAAGGAATGGTGTCATGAACAAGGTCTCCAAACTCGCGGCGTTGGCAAGCGTAAGCCTGGTCACAGGCGTTGCCGCAGCCGCGCTGAATCCCGCCTCCGACGGGCGGATCGACCCCGAGATCCGCGGTTTCCTTGCGGCGATCAACAGCAATAGCGCTCCCTTCTGGGAGCTGCCGCAGCCTAAGCCGCAGGAAATCCTCACTGCGCTACAGTCGCAATCGCCTGTCGAAATGTCCGGCGTCACGACGACGGAGAAGACGATCACCGAAGCCGGCCGGACCGTGAAGCTCTTCATCATGAAGCCCGAGCGTGTGACCGGCACGCCGGGCGTGCTCCTCTTCATCCATGGCGGTGTCTGGATCGTTGGGAATTTCGAGAACCATAAGCGCCTGGTGCGTGATCTCGTCGTCGGGTCGGGGCAAATCGCGGTGTTCGTCGAATACACTTCCTTGCCGGAAGCGATATTTCCGACGCAGATCGAGGAGTGCTATGCGGCATTGACGTGGGTGGCCAAACACGCTGGGGAGTTTGGCGCGGACGGTAGCCGCATCGCTGTCGCCGGCAACTCGGTCGGCGGCAACATGGCCGCCGCGCTCGCCCTGATGGCAAAGGACCGCAAGGGGCCCGCGATCGCCTATCAGGTCCTGCTCATTCCGGCGACCGACGCCGGCGTCGATACCGAGTCCTATCGCGAGTTCGGTAGCGGACGGTTCCTCTCGCGGGATTTCATGAAGTACGGCTGGGACCTTTATGCTCCCGACGCCAAGACGCGCGACAATCCCTATGTGTCTCCGCTCCGCGCCAGCGTCGACCAGCTGAAGGGGCTCCCGCCGGCACTCGTCATCACCGCGGAGAACGATCCGCTGCGCGACGAGGGCGAGGCGTATGCGCGCAAGCTCAAGGAGGCGGGAGTGAGCGTCGACGCGGTTCGCTACAACGGCACGATCCACGATTTCGTGCTGCTGAACGCGCTGCGCCATGTGCCGTCGACCGAAGCGGCAATCGCGCAGGTGAATGAGGGGGTGCGCCAGCACCTCAATGCAGTGACGAACTAGAGCGGCTCGACCTCGACGCGGCGGAGAAGCCGTCGCGTCGGGGTCTGCCGTGCCGCGGGGAAGATCTCGCTATCGGATGCGAATGGGACAACGCGCCCTGCGTCCTTCGACGCGCTCCCTTCGGTCGCTTGCTCAGGATGAGGAAGTTTCTTAACGCCGTCACCCACCTTACTCATCCTTCGACGCGCTCCCTTCGGTCGCTTGCTCAGGACGAGGAAGTTTCTTAATCCCCTCACCCACCTTCCTCATCCTTCGACGCGCTCCCCTCGGTCGCTTGCTCAGGATGAGGAAGTTTCTTAACGCCCTCACCCGCCTCCCTGCGTCCTTCGACGCGCTCCCTTCGGTCGCTTGCTCAGGATGAGGAAGT
>DATJXI010000299.1:0-14080 GCA_035500275.1 Roseiarcus sp.
ATTCACTTTGCCAAAAAAAGGTTCAGCACCCCGGTATTCGACCTCTTACTCCCGCCAGCGCCGCAGTGAGGTCGATGACCAAGGCCGTTGTGTTGGCCTTCATCCCCGCGAACACCCGACCAAACGCCTCATCCGTGTCCAAGACAATCTTGGCGGGGTTGTCGTCCTCGTTGCCCAGATCGACAAACCACGCCTTCTGTCCGTTTAGGATGATCCGATTCAACAAGAGACGGTGTCCGCCCGCGTGCGGCAGGAGGTTTATGCGGACCATTGCCGCCACTCGCAGCATCGCCCCGACCGGCATTTGGCGACCGTGAAGGGCCTGCATGATGACCGCCACGATTGCTTCATCGTACGGAAATAGTCGAGGCGTCCCTGTTCCTTTTCTGTTGGACACCGGAAGGGCAAGGAGGATGCCCGATGCGGCCCAGTGCTGAACGCTACGAGCGTTCGCGCCTGCGATTTCTGCCAACTGGGTCACAGTAAGACCGTCCAAAGTCCATCCTCCAACACAATGCATACTCTGTCTTACGCTGGGTGTCAATTGATTCCACCTGCCATCTCCATGTCGCGTCCCATGTCGCGTGGAGCCGCCGGCGCTTCCTGTAAGTCATTGTAATTCAACGGACCGTGTTGCAAGCCGGCGCAACATGAAAAAGGCCCCTCTTCGGGGCCGAAATCAAAACTAAGCATTTGATTATAAAGATGGCTGGGGGACCTGGATTCGAACCAAGATTGACGGAGTCAGAGTCCGCTGTTCTACCGTTGAACTATCCCCCAATGGAGCCTTTAGCGTTGCGATGCGATGCGGCGCGCTTCCTAGCGAAGCGCGGGCGCAGGCGCAAGCGTCTCGCGCATAGCTAACAATGGCGGCGAGTTTCGGCGCTTATTTCGGCGCCGCTCCGGCGACGGGAGGGTTGTCGCTCACACATGCTCCACCGCGACGACGCCCGGCGCGGCCTTGAGCGCCCTGGCCACCGCCGGACCCACTGCGTAGCCGCCAGGCAGGCGGATCTCCACCTCGCCCGCCTTCGGACCCAGGATCACCACGAGCGACACTTCGCCGTCGCCAGGCGCGCGGAGCCGCGTCTCGATCGATTCCAGCGGCCCGTCGTCCTTCAGGAAGATGCGGAGCCCTTTGTGCACCTTGGCCGCCGCCTCGTTCAGACGCTCGACGTTCACGATGCGCGCCCGCACGTCCTCGCCCTCGACATTGGCCTGCAGGGTCACGAGAACGTCCGATCCCTTTTCCAGAAGGTCGCGGAACTGGCTGAGTCCCTCCAGGAAGAGGATCGCCTCATATTGCCCCGATGGGTCCGATAACTGGACGATCCCCATTTTCGACCCACTCTTGGTGCGGCGCTCGTAGCGGTCAAGCACCGTCGCGCCGAGGCGAGCGGTCGACGCGCCAGACCGGGCGGCGCGGGCGAAATCGGCCCAGCGGGTGGCGCGCAGGCGCTTCAACGCCGCGTCATACGCCTCGAGCGGGTGGCCGCTCAAAAAGAAGCCAACGGCCTCGAACTCGCGCCGGAGCCTCTCTGTCTTGCTCCAAGTTTGGGCGCGCGCCTTGATCGGCGTCGCCTCGGCCTCGCCGAAGAGCGCGTTCTGCCCGGTCTCCTTTTCCGTAACGCCGCGATTGGCGATCGCCAGCATCGGCTCGATGGCGGCGAAAACGACCGCTCGTTCGCTCTCGAGCTCGTCAAAGGTCCCCGCGGCGGCGAGGCTTTCAAGCGCCTTGCGGTTGACTTGGCGCGGGTCGAGCCGGCTCGCCATGTCGCTGAGCGAGGCGAAGGGACGGCCGGCGCGCGCTTCGACCAGCGCCTCGGCCTGCGCTTCGCCGACGCCCTTCACGGCGCTCAGCGCGTAAACGATGGCCGGCGCACCGTCGGGCGCGACGCGCACGTCGAAATCGACGCCGGACGCGTTCGCGGAGGGAGGCGCCACAGGTATGCCCAGCCGCAACGCCTCGGCGCGGAACTCGGCAAGCTTGTCGGTGTTGCCCTTGTCCAGCGTCATCGAGGCGGCGAGGAATTCGGCCGGATGGTTCGCCTTGAACCATGCGGTCCAATACGCGACCAGCGCATAAGCTGCGGCGTGGCTCTTGTTGAAGCCGTAGTCGGCGAATTTGGCGAGGAGGTCGAAAATCTCGTCGGCCTTCGCCTTCATTAACCCGCGCTGGACCGCGCCCTCGACGAAGCGGGCGCGCTGCGCGTCCATCTCCTTCTTGATCTTCTTGCCCATCGCGCGCCGCAGCAAGTCGGCTTCGCCGAGCGAATAGCCCGACAGGGTCTGCGCGATCTGCATCACCTGTTCCTGATAGATGATGACGCCGAAAGTCTCATGCAGGATGGGCTCGACCATCGGGTCGATGTAGTCGGGCCTTTCCTGGCCCAGCTTGCGGGCGCAGTAGGTCGGAATGTTGGCCATCGGGCCGGGCCGGTACAGCGCGACGAGGGCGATGATGTCCTCGAACCGGTCGGCGCGCATGTCGATGAGGGCTCTCCGCATGCCCGCGCTTTCCAGCTGGAAGACGCCGACCGTCTCGCCGCGCCCCAGCATCTGATAGGTTTTCGCGTCATCGAGGGGGAGTCGGCTGAGCGTCAACGCAGTCCCCCCTCTTGCGATGAGTTGAATCGCGCGCTGGAGCGTGGTCAGCGTCTTCAGGCCAAGGAAGTCGAATTTGACGAGCCCGGCCGGCTCGACCCATTTCATATTGAACTGCGTCGCGGGAATCGCGGCTTTCGGGTCGCGATAAAGGGGCACGAGCTCGATGAGCGGCCGATCGCCGATGACGACGCCCGCCGCATGCGTCGAAGCGTTGGAGTAAAGTCCTTCGAGCCGCTCCGCGATCGCGAGCATTTTCGCCACCCGCTCGTCGGCCTTGGCCGCCTCCTGGAGGCGTGGTTCGTCCGCGACCGCCTGCTTGAGGGTGACGGGGTGGGCGGGGTTCTGCGGCACGAGCTTGGCGAGCTTGTCCACTTGTCCAAGCGGCATTTCGAGCACTCGGCCCACGTTGCGCAGAACGCCGCGGGCGAGGAACGAGCCGAAGGTGATGATCTGCGCCACCCGGTCGGCGCCGTAGCTTTCGCGCACATAGGCGATCACATCGTCGCGCCGGTCCTGGCAGAAGTCGATGTCGAAGTCCGGCATCGACACGCGCTCGGGATTGAGAAAACGCTCGAACAATAGCCCGAAGCGAAGGGGATCGAGGTCGGTGATGGTGAGCGCCCAGGCCACGACCGAGCCCGCGCCCGACCCCCGGCCGGGCCCGACGGGAATTCCTTTTGACTTCGCCCATTTGATGAAGTCGGCGACGATGAGGAAATAGCCGGGGAACTTCATTTTGGCGATGACGCCAAGCTCGAATTCGAGACGCTCGCGATAGGATTCGATGGAATGCCCAGGCGCCGGCCCCTGCTCAGCGAGCCGCGCCTCGAGGCCTGCACGCGCCTGCCGGCGCAGCTCGTCCTCCTCGTTGAGGGCCGCCGCGCCCGGCGCCGAGAAGCGCGGCAGGATCGGCTTGCGAGTTAAAGGCCGATAGGCGCAGCGCATCGCGATCTCGACGGTCGCTTCGGTCGCCTCGGGCAGGTCGGAGAAGAGCGCCGTCATTTCCGCGCGCGTCTTGAACCGGTGCTCCGGCGTGAGGCGCCTGCGTTGGTTCGCCGACAGAACCGCGCCTTCCGCGATGCAGAGCAGCGCGTCGTGCGCCTCGTGATCCGAGGCGGCGGCGAAATAGGCTTCGTTGGTCGCCACCAGAGCGAGGTCGAGCCTGTCGGCCATGTCGATCAGCGCCGGCTCGACCGATTGCTCGGAGTCGAGCCCGTGCCGCTGGAGCTCGACATAGAGGCGCCCGGCGAAGGCTTCGCGGAGACGCCTCAGCCGCTTCTCCGCGAGATCGGCCATATTGAGGCAAAGCGCCCGATCGATCGGGCCTGCCGGCCCGCCGCTGAGTGCGATGACGCCCTCGGCGTCATCGAGCGCCTCGACGAGGATGTGCGGCTCGTCGCCTTCCTTCGGATCGAGCCAGAGGCTTGACGCCAGCCGCATGAGATGGCGGTAGCCCGCCTCGGACTGGGCGAGGAGAACGATCGGCGCGCGGGCGATCCGCTGCTCCGAGGACCGCGAAGCGGCGACCGGCGCGTCGCCGAAATCGACGGTGACCTGCGCGCCGATGATCGGCTGCACGCCCGCCTTGGCCAGCTTCTCCGAGAATTCGAGCGCGCCGAACAGGTTGTTGGTGTCGGTGATGGCGAGCGCCGGCATGTCGTCGGCTTTGGCGAGCTTGGCGAGCGTCTCGACGTTCAGCGCGCCCTCGCGCAGCGAATAGGCGCTGTGCGTGTGAAGATGAACGAAGCCGACGGCTTTGATGACCGATTCCATGGCGGGCCATTGTCGCAAGCAGCCGGCCGCGCGTCGAGCGGAGAGGGGAGGGGGCTTGTGGACGGCTGGGGATGAGGGCGCTTGCACCTGGCGATCAGCAAGCTGATGATGGGACTTTGCGGCTTTCATCAAGTGGCCAGCCTGCCGGACACCAGGGTCCGACGATGGAAAGAAAGACAATCTATCGCGTCGTGGTGTCGAGCACCTACATGGAACTCGCCGACCACCGTCGCGCGATCAGGGAGGCGATGCCAGCCCAGCGCATGCTGCCGCTGGCGATGGAAGACGACGCCGCCCTGCCGGACCGGGATCTCATCGACGCCTCGCTCGCCAAGGTGGAAGAGGCAGATGGTTACGTCGGTTTGATCAGCTACCGCTACGGACAACGGCCCGTTTGCCAGGCGCGCAATCCTGATCGGCTGTCGCTTACCGAGCTTGAGTTCCGCCGTGCTCTAACCCGCGACATTCCCATCTGCATGTTCATCATGCATCCGGAACACCCGATTCCAAGCGGGGAAGTGGGCAAGGAGACCGGCGCCAAACAGAAATTCAAGGCGTTTGTCGAACTGGCGAAAAAGGATCGAATCTACGCAGAATTCAAATCTATCGAGGACCTGCGGACCAAAGGGGTGCAGTCCTTGGTCAGGCTGCGCGAGGTTCTCGATGAGCATTCGGCGCCCGCCGAACTGGAACCTCAAAACAAGGACCCCCGCGAGCCCCGCGAAAGAACAGAGGCGGCCGGCAGACCCGCAGGCCGTTTCTCCAACATCCCCATCAACGTCCCGCTCCATTTCCTTGGCCGCGATGAGGAATTGAAGGCGATCGACGCGGCGCTGAAGGGCGGGCGGGTCGCGGCGCTGCATGGGCTGCGCGGGGCCGGCAAGTCGACGCTCGCGGCGGCCTACGCCGAGCGCCACAAAGCCGAATATTGCGCGACGTGGTGGATCCGCGCCGCAAGCCCCGACACGATGCGCGCCGATCTCGTCGCGCTTGGCGTGCGGCTCGGCTGGGTTGCCGCGGACGAGAAGGAGGAGCCGGCGCTGGCGGCCGTTCGGGAGCGACTGCGCCACGAGGGCGAGGGGCTTCTGCTCGTCTACGACAATGCGATCGACGCGGCGAGCGTGCGGCCCTTTCTGCCGGCGGGCGGGGCGGCGCGCGCCCTCGTGACATCGAACTCTCCCGCGTGGCGTGGGCTCGCCGCTCCAGTCGAAATCCCGCTATGGTCGAAGGAGGTTGGCGCCGACTACCTCATCGCCCGCACCGGAAGCGAGGAGGGCCGGGCGGAGGCGGAAGCGCTGTCGGAGGCGCTCGGCGGCCTCACGCTCGCGCACGAACAGGCGGCGGCCTATTGCGAGCGTCTCGGCCTTCCGCTCGCGGAATACCGCAAGCGCTTCGCCGCCGCGCCCGAGCCGCTGCTCGACACGGCAAAGGACGTCTCCCCCGAATATCACGGCGGACTCACGGTCGCGAAAGCGTTCGGCCTCGCGATCGACGAGGCGGCGAAGCTCCATCCTGCCGCCGAGCCGCTGATTTCCTATGCGGCGCTGCTCGCGCCCGAGCCGATCCCGCTGTTCCTGTTTTCGGAAGCGCGCGAGACATTCGGCGAGCCCTTCGCGTCCGGAATCGCGGGCGACGGCCTCGACGAGGCGGTGGCGGCTTTGCGCGCCTTCGCGCTCGTCGACCGCGAGACGATTCCGGACGAGCGCGACCCGTCGATCGCGACCGATACGATCCGGCTGCATCGGCTGGTGCGCATCGCCGGGGCGGCGCGGCGGCAGGGGGATGCGCTCGAGGCGTCGCGGCGCGCTCTCATCTTGGCGATGGCGGCGGTCTATCCGCGCGATGTGTTAAATGACCCAGCTACGTGGCCGCGCGCGCGGCGGCTCGACGTGCTGGTGCTCGGGCTTGTCGGTCACGATGCGCCGCTGCCTGGCGCTGAGACAAGTGCGAGCTATCTTCTCGATCGACTCGCCTCGTACAGATATGCGGTGCTTGCGGCTTACTCGGAGGCGCGGCCGCTCCTCGAACGCGCGCTGGCGATCGTGGAACGCGCGTACGGCCTCGAGCATCCGGAGACCGCGACGAGCCTCAACAACCTTGCCGCCGTGTTTCGGGATCTGGGCGACCTCGCGGCCGCGCGGCCGCTCCACGAGCGCGCGCTGGCGATCCGCGAGAAGGCGCGCGGCTCCGACCATCCCGACGTCGCGCAGAGCCTCAACAACCTCGCTGCCCTGCTTAATGACCAAGACGACCTCGCCGGCGCGCGGCCGCTCCTCGAGCGCGCGCTGGCGATCCAAGAGAAGGCGCTGGGCTCTGAGCATCCATTGACCGCCGCGAGCCTCGGCAACCTCGGGTACCTATTGCGGCGCCAGGGCGATCTGCCGGGCGCCCGGATGCGCCTAGAACAAGCGCTGACCATCCAAAGGAAAGTCCTGGACGAGGAGAATCCCGTCACGAATCTCACCCGCGCCAATCTCGCGGGGGTGCGCCTCGCCGAAGGCGCGCCGTCGGAGGCGCTGGCGATGGCCGAGACGGCCCTCGCGGCGCACGACAAGCTCCTCGGTCCCAACCACTTGTGGACGAAATGGTCCGCCGGCGTCGTCGCGTACGCTCTCGAGGCCCTCGGCCGCGCCGACGACGCGGCGGTGGTGCGGGCGAAATACGGAATTTAGGGCCGGCGGCGCGGGCTGAGTTCCGCGAGCGCGTCGAGATCGTGTTGCAGTCTGGCCGGCGCGATGCGTAGGACGCGCTCGCCGAACGCGCCTCAGGCCAGGTCAACGACCCGGCCCTACAAGCGCGGCCACCGCGAAAAGCACATCGCTCAATCCTCGCCGAGGTCCTCGAAGGCAGCGCGGTCGACCCCATTGCCAATAAGGATCTCGCGCTTGCCCGCATGGTTGGGGGCGCTGACGACGCCCTCCTTCTCCATGCGCTCGACGAGCGACGCCGCCTTGTTGTAGCCGACCGAGAGGCGGCGCTGGATGTAGCTCGTCGAGACCTTGCGGTCGCGCAGCACGATATTGACGGCGCGGTCGTAATAATCGGCCGCTTCCTCCGCATCCATCGAGCCGGGGGAGGGCAGGGGGCCGTCGTCGTCCTCCATCTCCTCTTCCTCGGTGATGGCGCTCAGATATTCGGGCTGCCCCTGCCGCTTCAGGTGGGCGACCACTTTTTCGACCTCGGTGTCCGACACGAAGGGGCCGTGCACCCGCGAGATGCGCCCGCCGCCGGCCATGTAGAGCATGTCGCCCTGGCCAAGCAGCTGCTCGGCGCCCTGCTCCCCAAGGATGGTGCGGCTGTCGATCTTGCTCGTCACCTGGAAGGAAACGCGGGTCGGGAAGTTCGCCTTGATCGTACCGGTGATGACGTCGACCGAGGGGCGCTGGGTCGCCATGATGAGATGGATGCCGGCCGCGCGCGCCATTTGCGCGAGTCGCTGGATGGCGCCCTCGATGTCCTTGCCGGCGACCATCATGAGGTCGGCCATCTCGTCCACGACCACGACGATGTAGGGCAGTTCCTCGAGCGGCAGTTCCTCGTGCTCGTAGATCGCCTCGCCCGTCTCGCGGTCGAAGCCGGTTTGCACGGTGCGCGTCAGCGTCTCGCCTTTGGCGAGCGCCTCAGAGACCCGCGCGTTGTAACCGTCGACGTTGCGCACGCCGAGCTTGGACATTTTCTTGTAGCGGTCCTCCATCTCGCGCACCGCCCATTTGAGCGCCACGACCGCCTTCTTCGGGTCGGTGACGACCGGTGCCATGAGATGCGGGATGCCGTCGTAAGCCGAGAGCTCGAGCATCTTCGGATCGACCATGATGAGCCGGCACTGATCGGGCTTCATGCGGTAAAGGAGCGAGAGAATCATCGTGTTGATCGCGACCGACTTGCCCGAGCCGGTCGTGCCCGCGACCAAGAGATGCGGCATGCGCGCGAGATCGACGATGACCGGCTCGCCGCCGATCGTCTTGCCGAGCGCGATCGCGAGGCGGTGCTTCGAATTCTGGAAATCCTCGCTCGACAGGAGCTCGCGTAGGTACACCATCTCGCGTCGCTGGTTCGGCAGTTCGATGCCGATGGCGTTGCGGCCTTGCACCACCGCGACGCGCGCCGAGACGGCCGACATCGAGCGGGCGATGTCGTCGGCGAGGCCGATGACCCGCGAGGACTTGATTCCGGGCGCCGGCTCGAGTTCGTAAAGCGTGACGACCGGTCCGGGCCGCACGTTCATGATCTCGCCCTTGACCCCGAAATCGTCGAGCACGCCCTCGAGCAGCCGGGCGTTCTGCTCCAGCGCATCATGCGAAATCTTGGCGGTGATCGACTTCTTCGGCTCGGTCAGCATTGAGATCGAAGGCATGATCCATTCGCCGCGCAGCGTGAAAAGCGGCCTGCCGATCCCGGCTACCCGCGCATTCGCGGGCGCAGCGGCGCGCGCCGGCTCAACGACCGGCGCGATCTTTGCGACCTGCGGCGCGAAATCGGCCGGCCGCGTCGGCGGTTCGTCGTCCCTGAGGCCAAGCCACGGCGGCCGGGTGACGAGCGGCGGCGGCTCGCCCGCAGCAGCGGCGGAAAGGCGGCGCGAGGATTTCGGCTGGCCGCCGACGAGTCGGCGAAGGCTCGCCTTGACGGTCAGAAGCGCATGAATCGCGGCCCCAATGGACACCATGCCGAGGCTTGGCTCGTCCTCCGCCTCCTCGTCGTCGAGGCTCGCTTGCGCCGGGTTGCGGGGCCGCTTGCCTTTCTCCGCGGCCTCTTCCTTGTCCAAGCCATGGGCGAATCCAACGCCGCAGGCTGCGGTGAGACTGAGGATGGCCGCCGCGGCGAATACCGCTCCGATCAGCGCGACGCCCAAAGGCCAGCCCAAAAAGAGCCGGCGGGGCAGGGCGAGCGCCACATCGCCAATGAGGCCGCCTAAGCCGGTCGGCAACGGCCAGCTCCCCGGCGCTGGAAGAAGCGAGGCGACGGCTGCGGCCGCGACGACGCCGATTAGGTAGAGCCCCGCCTTCAGCCGGGCGCGTTCGAGGCGCCGCCGCGTGAGCAGGCGCCAACCCCAAGATGCTGGCGGGACGAGCCCGGCGATGCAGGCGAGCCCGAGCATCTGCATGACCATATCGGCGACGATCGCGCCCGGCGCGCGCAAAAGATTACGGACCGGCGCATTTGTCGCGTGGTTGAGGCTTGGATCGGCGACCGACCAGGTCAGTAGCGCGAGGGCGAGAGCGGCCGATCCGGCAAGCAGGCAAAGACCGAGGAGCTCGGCCGCGCGGCGCTGGGGAAACTCCCGCACCGACGCCGGCAAGTGGTCCAGAACCGAGAACGTCGTCGTACGCATCGCCCACTCGCCGGGATGAGCGGCGAGTCCCCGCGCCGCATCGTATTGGACCGTATGCGACGCGGAGTTAATGCGCGCCTAACCATAAGGGAGGGCGGCGACGCCTGGGCGATTTTCTAGGAATGACGCAAGAAAAATGGACGCCCCTGAGGGGCGTCCGAGAACCGCGGGAGGAACGCGGTGAACAGGCGCCCGACGACGGGAAGAGCCGCCGGGCGCGCTGGTTAGTGGACGACTTCGCCGTGCAGGGCGAGGTCGAGGCCGTCGCGCTCGACCTCCTCGGAGACCCGCAGTCCGACAGCGGCGTCAACGACTTTCAGGATGATGAACGTGACGATCGCGTCGTAGACGATGACAACGCCGACGCCTAGGAACTGGTTCACGAACTGCTGGAAGTTGCCTTCCAAAAGCCCGGAATGGCCGCTGTATTCGCTGACCGCGAACACGCCCGTGAGGAGCGCGCCGATGACGCCGCCGACCGCATGCACGCCGAAAGCGTCGAGCGCGTCGTCGTAACCAAAGGCGTGCTTCAGAGAGGTCGCGCCCAGATAGCAGCCGACGCCACAGGCCACGCCGATCACCAGCGCGCCGATGGGACCGACGAAGCCCGAGGCCGGAGTGATGGCGACGAGGCCCGCGACCGCGCCCGAGCAGATGCCGACGACGGTCGGCTTGCCGCGGTGGCCCCATTCGACGAACATCCAGGTCAGCGCCGCTACCGCCGTCGCGATCTGCGTGACCGTCATCGCCATGCCGGCCTGAAGGCCCGCGCTCACTGCCGAGCCGGCGTTGAAGCCGAACCAGCCGACCCACAGGAGGCTCGCGCCAATGAAGGTCAGCACCATGTTGTGGGCCGGGCCGGGCTCCTTGCGCTTGCCGAGCAGGAGGCACGAGACGAGGCCCGCGACGCCTGCGTTGATATGAACGACCGTTCCGCCGGCGAAGTCGAGAACCTGGAACCAGCCCTTGAAGTTGCCCTTGTCGTCGACGTTCGCGGCGCTCATCAAGCCGTCCGGACCCCAGACCCAATGCGCAATCGGCGCATAGACCAAGATCGCCCAAAGACCGATGAACCAGAGCATCGCCGAGAACTTCATGCGCTCCGCGAACGAGCCCGCGATCAGCGCCGGAGTGATGATCGCGAATGTCATCTGGAACATCATGTAGACGGTCTCGGGGATCGTCGGGGCGAGTCCGTTCGGCGTGTTGGCGCCGCTTGCGAGATCGTAGTGGATGCCTTGCAGGAAGAACCGCGAGAAGCCGCCGATGAAGGCGCTGCCCCCGGTGAAGGCGAGGCTATAGGTGAGGACGAAGTAGACCACCGTGACCAAAGCCGTAATGGCGAAGCTCGTCATCACCGTATCGCCAACGTTCTTCTTGCCGACCATGCCACCATAGAAAAGGCCGAGGCCGGGGATCGTCATCATGAGGACGAGCGCGACCGAGGTCAGGACCCAGGCCGTATCGCCGGAATTGCCGGTGCATTTTTCGAGAACCGTCGCTGAACATGCGGGCGGCGCGGCCGCCGCCGGGGCAGCCGCAGGCGCGGCCGGAGCGGCTTCGGTCGCAGCGGGCGGGTTATCTTGCGCGAAGGTCGGGGTGGCGGGCGCCGAAAATCCGATGAAGGCGGCTATCGCCAGCGCCGGAGCGAGGCCGGAAAGCAATCGTGTCAGTTTCATTTTTGAGGAGCTCCGATTTTTGGGCGCTTCAGAGCGCGTCTTTGTCCTTCTCTCCCGTGCGGATCCGCACGGCGGAGTCGAGGTCCATGACGAAGATCTTGCCGTCGCCGATTTGGCCGGTGCGAGCGGTTAAGACGATCGCCTCGACGACCCTGTCGGCGATGTCGGAGTTGACCGCGACCTCGATCTTGAGCTTCGGCAGAAAGCTCACCGCATATTCTGCGCCGCGATAGATTTCCGTGTGCCCCTTTTGTCGCCCATAGCCCTTTACTTCCGTCACCGTCAGGCCGTGCACCCCGATGGAGGTCAGCGCGTCGCGCACCTCCTCGAGTTTGAACGGCTTTATGATCGCCATTATGATTTTCATTGGCCTCGCCTCGATTTGCCGCGCTGGCTTAAAACGTTGCTGCGCGCGAGAACTCAGGGCGACCTCGCCCCTAGGGCGGGGCCTTACAAAGGCCATGCCATCGCATTCGGCGGCCCGGCGCGGGTCACAGAGAGGCGATTTCTTGCCTCTTTCCGCCTTGTTGTTTTGACGCGCCAGAAAGTTGCGCGATCTCGCCCAAGAAGCAGGCGCCTACAAATTAGGCGGAGCTTTCTCGTTTTGGCCGGATCAGGCCTTCCTGAGCGACGCTGGCGACGAGCGTTCCGTCGCGAGCGTAGAGCAGTCCGCGGACGAGGCCGCGCCCGCCGCTCGCGCTGGGGCTGTCCTCGACATAAAGGAGCCAATCATCGGCGCGCGCCGGCCGGTGCAGCCACATCGCGTGGTCGAGGCTGGCGATCTGGATGCGGCTGTCATAGATCGTGCGGCCGTGCGTGACGAGGGCGGCGTCGATGAGCGAGAAATCGGAGAGATAGAGGAGGGCGGCCCGTTGAACAGCCGGATCGTTTGGCAAGGGCTCGCCGATGCGCACCCACACGTTCTGTCTCGGCTCTCGCCCCGCCTGCGGAGCGTAGCGCGCGATGTCGGTCGGCCGGAAGTCAATCGGCCAGATCGTGTCGAGCATGCCCTTCATGCGAAAACGGGCCGGACCATCTAGCATTTCGATCGCAAGCCGCGGATCGACGCAGACCTCCGGCGGCGGCGCCTTCGGCACGGGCGCCGCGTGGTCAAAGCCGGTCTCCGGAACCTGGAACGAGGCGGTCATGACAAAGATCGGTTCGCCGTTCTGACGCGCGACGATCCGCCGGGTCGTGAAGCTGCGCCCGTCTCTCAGCCGTTCGACCTCGAAGATAATGGGAATGTGCGGATCGCCGCCGAGAAGGAAGTAGGCGTGCAGCGAGTGCGGCGCACGGCCGACCACCGTTCGCTCCGCCGCGACGAGCGCCTGCGCCAGCACCTGCCCGCCGAACACGCGCCGCCAGCCGTTTTTGGCGGAATGGCCGGCGAACCGGTCGTCGCCGAGGGGCGCAAGATCAAGGAGAGCGACGAGGTCCTTGGCCGTCATGCGCCGCGGAGTCTCCGGCTTGAGCTCGGTGTGGGCGCCATTCACTGCGGCCTCCTCTCGCGCAAGGTCGCGAGCGCCTCGGCCAGCGCTTTTCTCAGCCCATGCATCTGATCAATGAGATGCAGGATGACGTCGAGCCCGGCCTCGTTCACGCCCATGTTGCGGTGAAGATCGTGAATGAGTCTGGCCCGGGCGACATCCATGTCGGTGAAGCCGCGACGGGGCGCCGAGCCCATGGGGGCAAGCCATTCCTCGCGGATCCAGACTTCGAGCGTGGTCCTGTCGAGCTCGGCGCGCTTGAGAAATTCCTCTTCGTCGAGCATGCGCTTACATCCCCTTGCGCGGATCGTAGCCGGCCGGCGGCGTCCAGTCAGCCAGGAAGCGGTCGAGTTCGAGGTCTGGCTCTGTCGGCATCGTGACCTTGAGCCGGACGAGTTCGTCGCCTGCTTGGCGTCGCGTCTTCACGCCCTTGCCCCTCAGGCGCAAGACGTCGCCGGTGTTGGAATGCCTCGGCACCTTCAGCATGACGCTCCCGGTCGGCGTCGGGGCGCGGACCTCCCCGCCGAGCGCCGCTTCTTTCAGCGTGATCGGCAGTTCAAGATGAATGTCGTCGCCCTCGCGGGTGAAAAAGCGATGCGGCTCGACGACGATCTGCACGAGCGCGTCCCCCGGAGGGCCTTCCCCCGGCGACGGCTCGCCCTTGCCCTTGAGCCGCAGCACCTGCCCGTCCTCGACGCCGGCGGGGATCGTCACCTCGAGTGGGCCGCCGTGGGGCAGGGTGACGGTCCTTGTCGCGCCGTTGATGGCGTCGAGAAACGGCACGGAGAGCACGAAATGCAGGTCCGCCCCTGGCCGGCGCCGCGCCTGCTCGCGGCTGCGGCGCAAAAGCTCGGCGAAAATGTCGTCGCCCTCGGCGAAGTCGGCGAAGCCCCCTTGGCTTTCGTAGGGGTGGCCCGCCCCGCCCGCGTATTCGCGATAGTACGGGCCGTGCGGCGGGGCCTTCTCGGCCCCCGAGGCGTCGATCTCGCCCGCATCGTAGCGCCGCCGCTTTTCCGGGTCGGACAAGAGGTCGTTGGCGACCGAGACCTCCTTGAACCGCTCCTCGGCGCGCTTGTCCCCCGGATTGAGATCGGGATGCAGCTTCTTGGCGAGCTGACGATAGGCCTTGCGGATTTCCTCGGGCGTCGCCGTCTTGGGCACGCCCAGCACGTCGTAAGGATCTTTCATGCGCGGGTCCGATCTTG